>NZ_JBVVPP010000029.1:0-79313 GCF_055811315.1 Bradyrhizobium sp. MI1.4
GTCGGGGGCACGACACGGGGTGGATGAGGCGCCCGTGTCGGACGCGGGATCCACGTGAGATCGGCCTCAGGGACTCAAATCAGAAGCAGGTACGCACGCGGCCGACGTACTGGCCAAAGGCGTTGTACTGGGCGGCCCAGCCGCAGCGGTGATAGCGGTTGTAATAGGGATCGTTGCTGGCGGCGATCGCGGAGCCGACGACGGCGGCGGTGGCGATGCCCAGGCCGACACCGACGCCCCAGCCGAGCGGCTTGGCTTGCGCCTGCGAGGTGGTGGCCACGACGCTGCCGGTCAGGGTGAGCGCGGTGAGGGCAACTGCGAAAATCTTGGTCTTAATCGACATGTGAAACTCCATCCGGGTTGAGGCGGTCCCTTGTGGCCCGCGTACCGAGTTGGACGGAGGCTCCGCGCGTCCGGTTCGAACTCGGCAAAGGCGGAGCTCGAGTCTGGCTCTTTCCTGAATGATTCCAGAAGGATGAGCGCTAGCCGAGCGGGCCTTTTGCGAGCCTGTTCACGTCGAAGTTATCAACCTCGGCAAGCAGCTCGCAAAAAGCGCGGGCGCCCTGGTCGATCAGCTGCTCGCCCTTCGCGGCCACGGCTAGCGTCGCGTTGCCGGCGGCGCCGCTCGCGTGGAGATCCTGCGCCTGCCAGGCGAACGGCGCGGGTCGCTGCGTCGACAGCCAGCGATATTGCTGCTCCATCGCGATGCTGCTCGCGGGAAAATTCGCGATCGCATCCATGCGCACCCGATCGGGATAGCGCGCCAGCATGATCGAGGTTTCAATGGCGCCGCCGTGGATGCCGTGGCGCACTTCGTCGGCCGGGAACAGCTTGTCCGCGCCCGACAGCCGCGACCACGACGTCGTCACCACGAACAGTTTCCGATGCGCGCGAAGATCCTGCGCGACCAGCATCATGGCCGCGCTGTTGCCGCCATGGCTGGTGACGATGACGAGCTTCTTCACTCCGCGGCGCGCGACGTCCTCGCCAATCGCGGTCCATTTTTTCAACGCGATGTCAGTCGGCAGCGTCTGCGTGCCCGGATAGTCGATATGCTCGGTGGAAATCCCGATCGGTTCAACGGGCAGGAAAGTGGCCGGAGCGCGCTCGGGCAGGAGCTCGCGCACGCGCGCGAGATAGGCGTCCGCGATCAGCACGTCGGTCTCGAGCGGCAGATGCGGGCCGTGCTGCTCGGTCGCGGCCAGCGGCAGCACCGCGATCCAGCGCGAAACCTCCGCGAGGCTGGCATCGGCCCAGCGAATCTCGGTCCAATCGCGGGAAGGCGTCATCAAGGTTTCTTTGCCCGAATTTGTCGCGTAATTTAGGGTATCAGGGGACGCGGGCCAGGCCGGCTCGCGTCCCCGAATGTCTTGCGGTTTTATCGCGTTGCTTGGACATCGGCTAGAAGCGATCGACGGAGTCCCATCATGAGCCCCTCTCATCTGCGGCGAGCCTTAACGGCGGGCCTGATGGCCGCTTTCGTCTCGGTCGTCCCGGCCCGCGCCGAAACCCTGGACAAGGTCATGTTCGGCACCAATTGGGTCGCCGAGGCCGAGCATGGCGGCTTTTTCCAGGCCGTCGCCGATGGCACTTACAAGAAATACGGGCTGGACGTCACCATCGTGCCCGGCGGGCCCAACGAGAACAACCGGATGCTGCTGATCGCCGGCAAGATCGATTTCTTCATGGCCGCGAACACGCTGATGTCGTTCGACGCAGTCGCCAACAACGTCCCGGTCGTCACCATCGCCGCGGTGTTCCAGAAGGATCCGCAGGTGATGCTGACGCAGCCCGATGCCAAGGTCGCCAAGATCGAGGACCTCAAGCCGCTGACGCTGTTCGTCTCCAAGGAGGGCATGACCAGCTATTTCCAGTGGCTGAAGTCCGAATACGGCTTCAGCGAGAAGAACGTTCGCCCCTACAATTTCAATCCGCAGCCCTTCATCGCCAATCCCAAGAGCGCGATGCAGGGTTACGTCACCTCGGAGCCCTTCGCGGTCGAGAAGGCCGCGGGCTTCAAGCCCAACGTGTTGCTGCTCGCCGATTACGGCTTCAACACCTATTCGACCCTGATCGAGAGCCGCCGCGACGTCGTCGAGAAGAAGCCCGACCTGGTGCAGCGCTTCGTCGATGCCTCCATGGTCGGCTGGTACAATTACATCTACCGCGACAATTCAGCGGGCAACGCCATGATCAAGAAGCTCAATCCGGAGATGACGGACGAGCTGCTCGCCTATTCCGTCGCCAAGATGAAGGAATACGGCATCGTCGATTCCGGCGATTCGCTGAAGAACGGCATCGGCGCGATGAGCGACGAGCGCTACACCTCCTTCTTCAACAAGATGGTGAAGGCGGGCGTGGTGAAGGCGGACCTCGATTTCCGCAAATCCTATACGCTGCGCTTCGTCAACAAGGGCGTCGGCGCCGAGCTGCGCCCGAGCAAGCCGTAGCGCAGGGCCGATGTCATCAGTCCAAACGTCGGCGGGGGTCGAGACCGGCCTGACGGCTCTGGCTGTCAGCCTGCGCGGCGTGACGAAGGCCTATGACAACGGCCTGATGGCGCTCGGCCCGCTCGATCTTGCGGTGCGCAAGGGCGAGTTCATCTCGCTGCTGGGGCCGTCAGGTTGCGGCAAGTCGACGGCGCTGCGGCTGATCGCCGAACTCAGCGCGCCGTCGTCAGGAATCGTCCGGCTGGCGCGTCGTGAGGGCACACCGCAGCCAGGTCATGTTCACCCAGGTCATGGCATCGGCTTCGTGTTTCAGGAACCGACCCTGATGCCCTGGACCAGCGTGCGCGAGAATGTGCGGTTGCCGCTGAAGCTCTCAGGCGTTCCGAAGGCGGAATCGCGCGCGCGCGCCGATGAGGCGCTCGCAAGCGTCGGGCTTGCCGATTTTGCCGACGCCTTTCCGCGCGAGCTCTCCGGCGGCATGAAGATGCGGGTGTCGCTGGCGCGCGCGCTCGTCACAGACCCTGATATCCTCCTGATGGATGAGCCGTTCGCGGCGCTCGACGAAATCACGCGCTTCCGCCTCAACGACGATTTGCTCGCGCTGTGGCGCAGGCTCGGCAAGACCGTCATCTTCGTCACGCATTCGGTGTTCGAATCCGTCTATCTGTCGCAGCGCGTGGTGGTCATGACCGCGCGGCCGGGCCGCATCCAGGCCGACTTCCGCGTCGAGACGGTCGAGCCGCGTGGCGAGGAGTTTCGCACTTCAGTCGCCTATTCCGATTATTGCCGGAAAGTGTCGGCGGCGCTGGCGCCGTCCTATGCAGGGCAGTCGACGCTATGAACGCGCAAGCTTCCGTCACTGCGAAGCCGTCCGGCGCGCAACGTGCGGTGCGCTTCGCGCTACCGGTCATCGTGTTCGCGGCGGGACTGCTCGCCTGGGAGCTCGTGGTCCGGATCAAGGACATCCCGCCTTACGTGCTGCCGGCGCCCTCGGTCATATTCGCGACACTGATCAAGGATTGGGCGGTGCTGTCGCAATCGCTTGCCGCGACGCTGCTGACCACGCTTGAAGGTTTTGTCGCGGCCAGCGTCGGCGGCATCGCGCTGGCGCTGCTGTTCAACCAGTCCAAATGGGTGGAAGCATCGCTATTCCCCTATGCCGTGGTGCTTCAGGTCACGCCGGTCATCGCGATCGCGCCGCTGCTGCTGATCTATCTGGAGCAGCAGACCGCGGTCGTGGTCTGCGCCTTCATCGTCGCCTTCTTCCCGGTGCTGTCCAATACCACGCTCGGGCTCAATTCGGTCGATCGCAACCTCGCGGGCCTGTTCCAGCTCTATGGCGCCTCGCCACAGCAGACCCTGCGCTATCTCAAGCTGCCGGCGGCGCTGCCTTATATTCTCGGCGGCCTGCGCATTGCCGGCGGCCTGTCGCTGATCGGCGCGGTCGTGGCCGAGATCGCGGCGGGAACGGCCGGCGCCGGCTCCGGGCTCGCCTACAGGATCGCAGAATCCGGCTACCGCTTGAACATACCCCGCATGTTCGCAGCGCTGCTGCTGTTGTCGCTGGCCGGGATTGTCATCTATGGGGTGCTGGCGCTAGTTTCCCACCTCGTCTTACGGCGCTGGCACGAGAGCGCGCTTGGAAAGGACAACTGATGACCACCGGTTCGATTTCGTCCGAAAAGATCGACCTTCTGATTTATGGGCCGGTCCGGCCGATCCTCGAGAACGGGTTTTCCGATCATTTCGTCGTGCACAAGGCGGAGACGCGGGGCGATCTCGAGCGGCTGACGCCGGCGATCCGCGAAAAGATCCGCGGCGTGGCGGTGACCTATCACACCGTGCGCGCCGACCGGGATTCGCTGTCGCAATTGCCCAAGATCGAGATGGTGGCGAGCTTCGGCGTCGGCTACGACCACGTCGATGCCAAATACGCCGCCGAGCATAACATCATCGTCACCAATACGCCCGACGTGCTGACCGAGGAGGTCGCCGACGTCGCGATGGGGCTTCTGATCTCCACGGTGCGCGAGTTCATCAAGGCCGACCGTTATGTGCGCTCCGGTCTCTGGCAGACCCAGAACTATCCGCTCAGCGTCGGCTCGCTGCGCGACCGCAAGGTCGGCATCGTCGGCATGGGCCGGATCGGACAGGCGATCGCGCGCCGGCTCGATGCCTCGCTGGTGCCGGTGGTCTATCACACCCGCAACCCGTCCAAGGACGTCTCCTACAAGCACTACCCCGACCTGATCGAGATGGCGAAGGCGGTGGACACGCTGATGGTGATCGTGCCCGGTGGCGCCTCGACCAACAAGATGATCAACGCCGAGGTGCTGAAGGCGCTCGGCCCGCGCGGGGTGCTGGTCAACGTTGCGCGCGGCTCGGTGATCGACGAACCGGCGCTGGTCCAGGCGCTCAAGTCCGGCACCATCCTCGCGGCCGGCCTCGACGTGTTCGCGGCCGAACCGAACGTGCCGGACGAGCTCAAGGCCATGCAGAATGTGGTGCTGCTGCCGCATATCGGCTCGGCCTCGGTGGTGACGCGCAACGCGATGGATCAGCTCGTGGTCGACAATCTCAAGTCCTGGTTCTCAGGCAAGGCGCCGTTGACGCCGGTTGCCGAAACGCCGTTCAAGGGACGCTGATGGGAGTTCTTCGCGTCGTTACATTCGCCGTCGTGGCCTGCTTGGCCGCGATCGGCATCGCGCAGGCGCAGGATACGACGACCCTGAAGAAGGAGATGCCCGGGCAGTGGGAGCTCTCGACCACCGAGCGCAGCAAGACCTGCGTCGTCACGCTCAAGGCCGACGCCGCGGCGCAGGGCTTCAAGCTCGAGCTGGAGCCGGCCTGCAAGGCCGCGCTGCCTTTCACCAAGGACATCGTCGCCTGGAGCGTCAGGGGTCTCGACATCGTCCGCTTGCAGGATGCGAGCGGTGAGGCCGTGATCGACTTCACCGAGGTCGAGGCCGGCATCTTCGAGGGCCTGCGGCAGGGCGAGGGCGTCTACATCCTGCAAGACCTCGCCGCCGCCCGCTCGATGGCGAAGTCGATGGACCAGATGATCGGCGACTGGTCGATCGTGCGCGGCAACGGCCAGCCTGTCTGCGGGCTAACGCTGACCAACACGGAAGCCGGGCCGGACAATTTCCAGGTCTTCCTCAAGCCGAAATGCGATGCGGCCATCGCGCAGTTCAACCCGACGCAATGGCGGCTAGACCGCGGCCAGATCATCCTGCTGTCGAAGGCCGGCGAGGCCTGGCAGTTCGAGGCCGACGACAACGCGCAATGGCGGCGCGTCCCCGATACCGCCGATCCCCTGATCATGCTGCGGCAGTAGCGCCGCGAAACGCAATCTCGTCCTGAGGGCCCCGCCATAGGCGGGCGTCTCGAAGGATGGTGGCAGGCTACGTCGTCGGCTTGGGCGGCGGCGCTGTGCCTTGGGCCCACTTCTCCATCTTGCCGAGCACGCCCCAGGCTGTGAGCGCCAGCGAGATCGGCATCGCGAACTGGCCGAGGCCCGGCACCGCCGACACGAGCGTCCCGAGCAACCCGGCAAGGCCTCCCGCATTGGGGCTCGCCGTCACCGACGACAGCAGCGCCGTGATCAGCGAGCCGCCGATGCCGAGCGCAGTCTTCTTGCCGTCGAGCATCTTGCCGATGGTCTCGCCGAGCGCGCCATTGACCTGGCCGAGGACGGGCTTGCCGTCCCGGTTGAGCAAGGTGCCGAGCAGGTCGACGACCTGCTTCAACTGGTCGACGGGAGCGGGGCTGGTTGGGGTGAGGGTGACTGGTCCTGGCATGGGGGCTGACTTGTTGACGAGGGAAAAGAGCCGTTCGAACAGGCTGATCGGATCATTGGTGGCGGGCAGCGTATTGCCCGATGTCGTCGTTGCCGGCGTCACACCGCCGACCGGCGGCCGCAGCAATTGCGCGAGGTCCTCCAGCCGCTTCATGATCCGGGAGACATCGCCGGTCGGTCCGGTGGGGCCCGACTGCGCCGCGCGCGTGAGGGCGCCGACGGTGGCGCCGTCGAGAAGTCCGGTATCTCTCAGGCCGTTCTGCTGCTGAAACTGCGAGACCGCGGCCCTGGTCTTCGGCCCGCTGATGCCGTCCTCCGCGAGCGGCGGATTGGCGCCGAGCTTGTTGAGCGCCTGCTGCATGAGGACGATCGTCGACGCCGCGTCGTCCTCCGGCTCGGCGCGGCTTGCGAATTGCGGGCTGCCGTCGAGGGTGATCGAGGAATCCAGCGACATCATCGCATGCAGGATCACCGCGGTGCCGAGCTGGGAATCGACGTGGTTCGAATCGAACACATGATCGCGGACGAATTTTCCGGCCCTTGCCTCGGGCGGGCCATACAGCGTCGAACCGCCATAGAGATAGGGCGAGTTGCAGCCCTTGGCGTGATAGCCGAAGCCGTTGAACGCTTCGAGCCGGAACAGAATCCGCGCGATCCCCCAGTCGTGAGCGCCGACAAAATTCTCGATTCTGAAGGCGTCCACGGCGCCGTCCACGAACGTGGCAAACGGACCGCGTCCTTTCGGAACGAGCGTCGTCGCGCGATGGAGCGTTTCCCCGTTGCCGAGATAGGTGTCGAAATCGAAATTGGATTCGCGGTAGTGGCAGAGGGCAGCGAAATACCAGGGCACGCCGGTCAACCGCTCGATCTGCTGATAGGTCGCCTTGCCGTTGATGGCTTTGCGCGCGATCGCGTTCGCGTCGGAGAGGCGCGAAGGCCGGATCTCGAGATTGGCCCAATTACGCTCGTATTCGCTTTTCAGACTCTCGAATGAAATCATTTTCCGCTCCCGCAATGAATGAGTTTTCGCAACTGCGCGTCAGTCGAAATGAACCAGGTGCCGTGATCAGGGCGTGAGGCCAGCGTGATCTCCTGCAAGTCTGGCAGGCCGCCGGGGCGCCGCGTGTGAAGTGGGTTACAACCTCGCCGGGAAAATGAGCGGCAGGACCGGGATCAGGGCGGCGGTCCGCGACGGAACCGGCAGGGCCGCTGCCCGTTAGCGACGCGAGGCAGTCTGGCCAGGGAGTCCAACATGACCACGCGCGTCCTCGCGATCGGCATCGAACCCGGCAACGCGGACTACAGCGCATTCCCGCAGCTCACGCCGGAGCTCGTGCGCAACTATATCGATGCGCAGCTGCTGCGCCTGCGCGATCTCGGTTACGAGGTCACGAGTTGCCTGATCGATCTCGATGCCGCGGCGGAAGCCGCCGTCACGGTAGCGTTGCGCGAGGAGAATTTCGACTGCATCGTGATCGGCGCGGGGCTGCGCGAGCCTCGGGAGCGTCTGCTGCTGTTCGAGAAGGTGCTCAACCTCGTCCACCGCCTGGCGCCCGACGCCGCGATCTGCTTCAACACCACGCCAGCCGACACCGCCGAGGCCGTGCAGCGCTGGGTCGATGCATGAGATGAAGCGGCCGGCCCGTGCTGCGCATGCGCCATGGTCTGAGCCGCCTTCGATCCGAGCCTCCGACGCCATAGCGTGACGCGCCGGGTCCCGAAATGGTGATTTTTCTGGTCCGAATCCGGCTGCGGCGCTATGACTCGTCTGACCACAGGGGAGGGCGAGCATGCTTCGAGGTCTTCGCATTGGAAGTTTCGCTATCGCGGCATGTCTGGCGGTCGTGATCGCGATGCCGGCTCATGAGGCGGCGGCGCAGGACGCCATTGGCGGTGCCATCCTCGGTGGCGTCGGTGGAGCGATCGTGGGTGGCGCCATCGGCGGAGGCCGCGGCGCCGCCATCGGCGCCGTCGTCGGTGCCGGCACGGGCGCTGCGATCGCCTCCGAGGGCGAACGCCGCCGCTCCGGCTATTACGCCTATCAGCGCGGCTGCTACGCGCAGCGCCGGGACGGCTCCTATGTCCCGGTCGATCCGCGATATTGCTACTAGATCAGCCGCATCCCGCGCAAACTCGCATGCCCGCTCTTGCCGACGATGATGTGGTCGTGCACGGCGATGCCGAGCGGTTTTGCGATGTCGATGATCGCCTTGGTCATCTGGATGTCGGCCTGCGAGGGCGAGGGATCGCCTGAGGGGTGGTTGTGCACCAGGATCAGCGCGGTCGCGGACAATTCCAGCGCGCGCTTGATCACCTCTCGCGGATAGACCGGGGTGTGATCGACGGTGCCGGTCTGCTGCACCTCGTCGGCGATGAGCTGGTTGCGCTTGTCGAGGAACAGCAGGCGAAACTGCTCTTTGTCGGCGAACGCCATGCTGGTGCGGCAATAGTCGATCACTTCGTTCCAGGACGACAGCGCGTTGCGGCTGTTGACCCCGCCCTTGGCGACGCGATGCGCCGCCGCCGCGAGCAGCTTGAGCTGGTGGATCGCGGACTCGCCGACACCGTCTACCTCGCGCAGGCGCGCCACCGGCGCGTGCACGACCTCGGCGAACGAGCCAAAAATTTTGATCAGCGACTTCGCCAGCGGCTTGGTGTCACGCCGCGGCAGCGCCGAAAACAGTGCCATCTCCAGCAGCTCGTAGTCGCTGAGCGCGTCCGCACCCGCGCTGTAGAAGCGCTCGCGCAGCCGTTCGCGATGGCCGAGATAGTGCGGCGCTTCTTCGGGCTTGCTCTTGTCGTGGTCGGTCTTGGCGGGCATCGGCCGCCAGCATTGCCGCGGATAACCGTTTTTGCAACCGTCAATTGCGGCGGCAAATCCGTTTCACGCCAGCCGGCGAATGCGAACGTCAGCCGCCGGGATCACCCGATCTGCTTCTCGCCGTGCCGCTCCGACAGCGTGAAAATCTCGACGCCGGTGGCGGTGACGCCTACCGAATGCTCGAACTGCGCCGATAGCGAGCGGTCGCGAGTCACGGCGGTCCAGCCGTCGGAGAGGATCTTCACATGCGGCTTGCCGAGATTGATCATCGGCTCGATTGTGAAGAACATGCCGGGCTTGAGCTGCACGCCCTCGCCGGGCCGGCCGATATGGATGATGTTCGGCTCGTCGTGGAACATGCGCCCGAGGCCATGGCCGCAGAAATCGCGCACCACGCTCATGGCTTGCGGCTCGACGAAACTCTGGATGGCGTGGCCGATGTCGCCGGTGGTGGCGCCGGGCTTCACCGCGGCGATGCCGCGCATCATGGCCTCATAGGTCACCTCGATCAGCCGCTCCGCCTTGCGTGCGATCGGGCCGACTGCATACATCCGGCTGGAATCACCGTACCAGCCGTCGACGATGAAGGTGACGTCGATGTTGACGATGTCGCCCTCTTTCAGCGGACGGTCGCCGGGCATGCCGTGGCAGACCACGTGGTTGAGCGAGGTGCAGGTTGAATAGCGGTAGCCGCGATACATCAGCGTCGCCGGATAGGCATTGTTGCTGAACGCGAAGTCGCGGACGAACTGGTCGATGCGGTCGGTCGGAACGCCGGGCCCGACGATGTCGGTGAGCTCGTCGAGGCACTTCGCCACCAGCGCTCCCGCCTTGCGCATGCCGGCAAAGGCGCTTGGTCCATGCAGCTTGATCTGCCCGGTCTTGCGGAGCGAGGTATCGGTAGCTTCGACGTAGCTCATGCGGGCGCAATCTTCTGGGGTGGGCTCGATATCGGCGGAAAGGCTTGATTTCGCGCCCAATTTAATGATTGCGCGCCTTCATGCAAGTCAGGCCTGCCCTGCCTTGCGCCTGAAAGCGGGCCTAATTCGGGACTTCCATGATGGTTTCCACCGGCAGGGCGCCGCCGCGGACGCGGATTTCGCGAACCGGGTAGGGAACCCGGATGCCTTCGCGCTTGAAGGCGTCCCACAGCGCCAGCATCACGTCGCTCTTGACGTTGTCCATGCCGTCGGGGTCGGCAATCCAGAAGGTGAGCGAGAACTTCATCCCGGCTTCGGCGAACTCGGTCAGGATGGAATTCGGCGGCTTGCCCTTCTGCGCGCGCGGGTGAGCGGCCGCGGTCTCGGCGGCGAGCTTGCAGACCAGCCGCGGGTCGGCGTCGTAATTGGTGCCGAAGGCGATCTTCACCAGCGTGTTCTTGTCGGTGTAGGTCCAGTTGACGACCTTCTGCGTCACCAGATCCTCGTTCGGCACCAGGAATTCGCGGCCATCGCCGGCGGCGACGGAAATATAGCGCGTCTTCATCGCGCTGATCCGCCCGGTGTTGTCGCCGATGGTGACGAGATCACCGGGCTTCACCGATTTGTCGGCGAGCAGGATGATCCCCGAGATGAAATTGGCGACGATCTTCTGCAGGCCGATACCGATGCCAACGCCGACCGCGCCGGAGAACACCGCGAGCGCCGAGAGATCGATGCCGACCGTGCCGAGCGCGATCACGATCGCGACCGCAAGCAGGCCGATGCGGATGATCTTGACCAGCAGCACCTGCACCGATGGCGTCAGATCTGTGGTCGAGTTGATCCGGCTCTCGGCGAAATTGCTGGCGATGTTGGTGAGCCAGAGCGCGATGAGCAGCAGCGCACCCGCCTTGATCACGAGCAACGGCGTCAGCCGCAGGCCGCCGAGCACGATGGCGAAAGAGTCGAGCAGGTCGACCGTCGCATCGAGCTGGCCGAGGATCGAGAGCGCCGCGACGAACCAGGCCGTGATCGACACCAGCTTGACGATGAAGGCGTTGCGCAGCACCGAGGTCAAGAGCCGGATCGCGAGCCAGGCCAGCCCCAGCTTGGCGGCGACCATCAGGAGATAGCTGCGGCTCGGCCAGGTCGCGTGGTACATGACCACGCGGGAGACGATCACGAGCAGGGTGAAAACCGCCGTCGAGGCGCTGGAGACCATCACCCGGACGAAGTGCCGGAGCGGCAGCGGCCAGCGCATCGCCAGCGAGGTCATGTCGACGCGGCTGCGAACGGCGGCTTCCGCGGCATAGGCGATGCCGGCCGCGGCCAGAATGAGCCCGAATTGCAGGTAGAACCAGGGCGAGGAGATTTCCGCCCCGACGCTGCGCGCGGTGGTCTGCACGAACTCCATGAAGTCTTTGAGGTCCATGTCTATCGGTCTCGTCGGGGAGCGGGCGGGAGGCGTTGATTCGAGCGCGCCGGAGAATCCCACAAAGGGCGCGGCCGGACCACCGATACACCGCCAAGTGAAGTGCGTTAAGGCCGCAAAATGCGGGCAGATTGCCGCGAGCGGGAGAAAATGGGTTGGCGTGGGAGTCCGCCGACGATAAGGATGCAATTCCAGCGATTTCGTACCCGGAAGGTGGATGGCTTCCCTCGACAGTGTCAGCCTCGCCATATTGCTCGGTGCCGTCCTGGTGTTGGCCGGGATCCTGTCAAGCCTGCTTGCGCTGCGCTTCGGCGCGCCCCTTCTGCTCGTCTTCCTCGCGATCGGCATGCTCGCGGGCGATTCCGGTCCCGGACAGCTGCAGTTCGACGACGTCCGAACCACCTATCTGGTCGGCTCGGTCGCGCTCGCCCTGATTCTGTTCGACGGCGGCTTGCGGACCCGCTTTGCCAGCATCCGCACCGTGCTCGCGCCTTCCATGGTGCTCGCGACCGTCGGCGTGCTGCTGACCTCGCTGATCACGGCGCCGTTCGCGAAATATGCGCTCGACCTCAACTGGACGGAGTCGCTGCTGGTCGGCGCCGTGGTGGCCTCGACTGACGCGGCCGCAGTGTTCCTGCTGGTGCATACCCAGGGCCTGCGCCTGCGCCCGCGCGTCGGCGCGACGCTGGAGGTGGAATCCGGCACCAACGATCCCTTCGCGATCTTCCTGACCCTGATGCTGGTCGAGTACATCTCGCTGGGAACAGGCACGGCCGCGCATGTGCTGATGGAGTTCGCCCAGGAGGCCGTGCTGGGCGCCGTCGTCGGGGTGATCGGCGGGCGTCTGGTCGTCATCGCGCTCAATAAGGTCGCGCTGCCGCAGGGCCTCCATGCGCCGTTTGTCACCACCGCCGCGCTCGTCATCTTCGGCGGCTCGCAGATCATGCATGCCTCAGGCTTCCTCGCGGTCTATCTCGCCGGGATCATCATCGGCAACCGCCCGACCCGCGCGCATAATTCGGTGGTGGCCTTCCTGGACGCCGCGACCTGGCTGGCGCAGATCGTGATGTTCGTCCTGCTCGGCCTGCTGGTCTCGCCGAGCCGGCTCGGCGGCAGCGTGCTGCCGGCGGTCGGGATCGCATTCGTCCTGATGCTGCTGGCGCGGCCGATCGCCGTGTTCGTCTGCCTGGCGCCGTTCCGCTTCAACTGGCGCGAAAAGATCTTCATCGCCTGGACCGGCCTGCGCGGCGCGGTCGCGATCTTCCTGGCCTCGATCCCGATGCTGGTCGGGCTGTCGAAGGCCTATCTCTATTTCGACGTCGCCTTCGTCGTCGTCATCATCTCGCTCCTCCTGCAAGGCTGGACCCTGGGGCCGGCCGCGCGCAAGCTGCACGTGGCGCTGCCGCGCGCCGAACGCGGCCCGCGCCGTGTCGAATTGGACTTGCCCGGCCAGCTCGAGCAGCAGCTCGTCGGCTATCCGGTGCGGTCCAAGAGCCTGTATTTTCGCCGCGGCCTGATCCCGTCCTGGTCGAAGCCGACGCTGGTGATCCGCAAGGAGAACATTTTGACGCCGGCGGAAGCCGAGCCGATCGCGCCCGGCGATTACATCTATCTGCTGGCGCCGCCGGAAAAGGCCGAATCGCTTGACCGCTTCTTCGTCGACATGCAGCCGAGCTCAGCGCCGGACCCGCATCTGCTGGGCGACTTCATGGTCTCCGGCGAGCACACGCTCGCCGAGCTCGCGGAGATCTACGGCGTGGAGGTCGGCGAGGACGAGCGCGGGCACACGCTCGCTGATTATTTCGACGTCCATCTCGACCGCGCGCCGAAAGAGGGCGCGGAGCTCGTGCTGGATCCGATCGTGCTCGTGGCGCGCTCCATCTCCGGTGGCCGAGTCAACGTCGTCGGCCTGCGCCTGCCGGAAGACGAGGAAACGCCCGCGCCGCTGACGCGCAGGCAGGTCCTGCGGCGCAAGCTGGCGGATCTGTGGAGCTCGGTGGCTGGGGTTTAACGCCACATCCGCGTTGGCGGTCATTGATGAAGCGCACGTCTGCTTCTTCGTCGTCCTGGCCTAGTGCGCAATTGCGCACAGGCGCCAGGACCCATACCCACCGTCAGCTGTTTTGCGAAGGCTGGTGGTGACGATCTGGCCCACCCACTCTCCTCTCTGGGGTAATGGGTCCTGGCTTTCGCCGGACGACGGCGGAGAGCGATGGCGACAACGCTGGAACCGCCCCCAAATCGCCGCAACCGCCGAAGATTTGCGCGTCTTCGTGACCGCTGCTCCCGGAACGCTCCGCGATGCCGCTCGTTCTTAGCGGCGTAAACGCATCCGACAGGAGTAATCCATGCGAAAGCTCATCTTGCCGGCCATCGTCGCGATCGGGCTCGGATCGGCCGCGCCCGCGATGGCCTATGACACCGGCGATCAGATCTCGATGCAGGTCGCGCTCGACGTCGCCACCGACATCGGCGTCATGACCGTCTCGCACACCGAGTTCCTCGGCGACGAATGGCAGATCGAAGGCCGTGATCGCGCCGGCCGCTGGATGGAGGTCGATGTGGACGCGCGAACGGGTGAGGTGCGCAACGTCGATCGCGGCTGGTAGTGGCGGGTCTCGGTAGCGGTGTCGGCGAGGATCACTCGGCCGGCACCGCCACCATCCAATGCCGTGCGATCGCCGCTCGCGGTACGATCCATTACCCCGGGGAGTAGTTTTGCGAACACCGGCAGTTACGTTTTCTTCGCTGGTACGCACACCACCTGCCGCTGATAGATCACGCGGTATGGGTCCTGGCTTTCGCCAGGACGACGGCGGAGGGTGGGCCGGCGGCTTGCCTCATCCGTTGCCTGCTCAACGGACCCCTCACGTCAGCACCTTCACCCCGCCGAACGACGTCACGCGGCCCTGCTTCAGCATCACGATCTGCGTCGCGAGCTGGCGCAGCTCGGCGACGTCGTGGCTGACATAGACCATGGGGACGTTGGCCTCATCGCGCAGCCGCACCAGATAGGGCAGGATCTCCAGCTTGCGGCCCTCGTCGAGCGCGCCGAGCGGCTCGTCGAGCAGCAGCAGGCGCGGCCGCGACAGCAGCGCGCGACCGAGCGCGACGCGCTGGCGCTCGCCGCCGGAGAGCTTTCCGGGGCGGCGACCCTGCAGCGCGCCGATGTCGAGCAGCTCGATGACGCGCTTGTGCTGCGCCGGATCGGGCGCGAGGCGGTTCATCCGCCTGCCATAGTCGAGATTTTGCGCGACGTTGAGATGCGGAAACAGCCGCGCATCCTGGAACACATAGCCGATGCGGCGGCGCCAGGTCGGCACATGAATGCCGGCCGCGCTGTCGTCGACCGTCTCGCCGTCGATCACGATGGTGCCGCGGTCGGGCCGCAGCAGCCCCGCGATCATGTTGACCAGCGAGGTCTTGCCGGCGCCCGACGCTCCGAACAGTCCGATGACGCGGCCTTCGCTCGCGAAGGACGCGGACAGCGAGAACTCGCCGAGCTGCTTTTCGATGTCGACGCGCAGCATGGTCAATTCCCGTGCAGGCGCGCGGTGGCGCGGCGGGCGAACCATTCGGCCGCGATCAGCGCGCCGAGCGCCAGCACGATCGAGACGATCACGAGCCGTCCCGCGGCGGCGTCGCCGTCCGGGATCTGGATCAGCGAATAGATCGCGGACGAAATCGTCTGGGTCTCTCCGGGAATGTTGGAGACGAAGGTGATGGTCGCGCCGAACTCGCCGATCGCCTTGGCAAAGCCAAGCACCATGCCGGCGAGCACGCCGGGCAGCGCCAAGGGCAGCGTCACCGTGAAGAACACTTTGAAAGGAGTGGCGCCGAGGGTCTCGGAGGCCTGCTCGAGCCGGCGGTCGATCGCCTCGATCGACAACCGCATCGGGCGCACCAGCAGCGGAAACGCCATCAGGCCGCAGGCAAGCGCGGCACCGGTCCAGCGGAAGGCGAATACGATGCCGAGATGGTCCGCCAGGAAAGCGCCGACGAGTCCGCGGCGGCCGAAAGTGAGCAGCAGCAGATAACCCGTGACGACCGGCGGCAGCACCAGCGGCAGATGCACCAGCGCATCGAGCACCGACTTGCCCCAGAAATCACGCCGCGCGAGCAGCCATGCCAGCGCAATGCCGAACGGCGTTGCCACCAGCGTCGCGATCACGGCAACCCTGAGCGAGAGCAGGATCGCCGTCCATTCGGCGGGAGAGATGTCGAGCATCAAAATCGCGGAAGCTAGGTGGCAGAGGTTAAGTTGTCGGGCTGATCAGGAACTTGAAACCGTATTTTTCGAGAATGGTCTTGGCGGCGGTCGAGCGCAGGAAGGCGAGATAGTCGCTGGTCTCGCCCTTTGCCGTCGTCGTCGCAGCGACGGGATAGATGATCGCGGGATGCGAATCCGCCGGGAAGGTGCCGACGATCTTCACGCCGGGCTCGACCTTGGCATCGGTGGAATAGACGATGCCCAGGTTGGCCTCGCCGCGCGCGACCAGCGTCAGCGCGGCACGCACGCTCTCGGCCATCGCGAATTTCGGCTCCGCCGCCTGCCAGGCGCCCAGGCTCGTCAGCGCCGCCTTGGCATATTTCCCAACCGGCACGGACTTGACGTCGCCGGTCGCGATCCTGCCGTCGCCGGCGAGTTTTGCGAGGTCGAACCCCTGCCCGATGGGGACGTTGTCGAGGCTGGAATCCTTCGGCGCAATCAGCACGATGCTGTTGCCGAGCAGATTGACCCGGGTCGGCTCGTTGATAGTCTTCTTGGAGATCGCGTAATCCATCCAGTCGGTGTCGGCGGAGACGAATACATCGGCCGGCGCGCCCTGCTCGATCTGCCTGGCGAGCACGGAGCTTGCGGCATAGCTGACGCTGAACTTGACGCCGGTCCTGGCGGTGTAGGCCGCGTCGACCTCATCGAGCGCGTTCTTCATCGAGGCTGCCGCGAACACGGTGATGGTCTTGTCCTCGGCGGCGACAGGCGAAAGGCTCGCGACCAGAACGAACAAGGCCGAAAAAATCACGGAAAGGCGGAACATCGGAAGCGCTCCATGCGCGCGCTCAGGGCACGCAAGGCGGCGCGCGCAAGACGGCGTTGGTTGAATGAGGCTGCGACCGGCGGAAGCGCTGTTCCGGCAAGCCCGACGGACTTACGGTCCGGCAAGCGATCGCTGGGTCATCATAACAGGGTGGCGGAACAGGTCAAAGGCGACGGTTCGCATAGCGCCAACCAGGAATTCGTCATCCTGGCGGAGAGTTTTACGGCTTCGCATTGCCCGCGTGCAGCACGGCCTTGCACGCCGCCGGCATCTGCGCCAGCGTCATCGGCGGTTTCGGCTTCGGCGGCTCCGGCGGGGGTTTGGGGTGCAGCACG
Source organism: Bradyrhizobium sp. MI1.4 (assembly GCF_055811315.1). Lineage (NCBI taxonomy): Bacteria > Pseudomonadati > Pseudomonadota > Alphaproteobacteria > Hyphomicrobiales > Nitrobacteraceae > Bradyrhizobium > Bradyrhizobium sp. MI1.4. The sequence goes on from NZ_JBVVPP010000029.1 coordinate 16,797, forward strand.
CCGTCGCTGAACCAATAGGCGAGATCGGAGGGCTTGCAGCCTTCGTCCTCGGATTGCGACGGCTGGCCCTCGCAGTCGCTCGCGCCCGCCGGGCAGTGCATGCGGATGTGGAAGTGATAGTCGTGGCCCCACCACGGCCGGATCTTCGACAGCCAGGAACGGTCGCCCTTGGCCTCGCGGCACAGCGCCTTCTTGATCGCGGCATTGACGAAGATGCGCTGCACCGCCGGCTCCTGTGCCGCGTCGCGCAGCACCAGCACATGGCCCGGCGTGAACACCTTCGGATCGATGTCGAGCCGGTCCGGGCGCACCATCATCACCGCCGACATGTCCTCGCGCTCCTCGCGCGAGAGCCGATGGTCGGGCATCGGCGTCAGCCAGATGTCGGCATCGAGGCCGATCTGGTGGCTGGCATGGCCGGACAGCGCCGGCCCGCCGCGCGGCTGGGCGATGTCGCCGACCAGGATGCCCGGCCATCCCGCGTCCTTGTGCGCTCTTGCCGCAAGCCGCTTGATCAGCGCGATCATCGCGGGGTGACCATAGCTGCGGTTGCGCGACAGCCGCATCACCTGCCAATTGTCGCCGTTGAGCGGCATCTGCTCGGCGCCGCCGATGCAGCCCTTCACATAGGAGCCGATGACGTGCGCCGGTCCCTTCGACGGCAGCAGCTTGCGCGCGAACAGCTCCTTGGCGCCGATACTGGGATCGTTCGGATTGGCGAGCGGCGGCAGCGGTTTTGGGTTGACGCTGCCCTTGTCCTGGGCCAGCGCGTCGCCGGCGGCCAGGAGCGTCATGACGAGCAGGAGAGGGGCGAGGTGGCGGGGACTCATGTTGACATTCTTATAGCCCAACACCGCGCCAGGGTTAAGAAACAGTCCTTCCGCTGAAATTTCGTTCAAACGTCGCAGTTCCGCGGCGTCGGCCGGCCGTTTTTAACGACGCGATAACCCTCTCATGCACTGACCAAAATTCGTGCGCGGCACGCGTGCTCACTCCCTTCTGCATGCAATCGCGCGCGATCCCGGAAATGATTCAAGGCGGCGCGCAATTTTGCGCCATCTCGTTCTCCGATGACGACAATGCGATGCGCTTGGAGCGCCCATCGGCACGGCCGCGCCTTGCAAACGGGCAATGAGGGCTGTTTTGTCGAGACTGCCAGACCGTGCGTCCCATCGCCATGCCACCCAGGATTACCTTTTTTTCAGACACTTGCCCCAAGAGTTGCGGGGCTGGGTGCGACTGGGACGAGTGAAGTTGAGTTTGGGGTTTCGAAAGCCGAAAAAGCGAATGGGCAGCGTGCTCGGCGGCCTGCACCCGCGCAAGCCGCGCTTTGCGCGCCCCCCTCATCTTCCGTCCGAACGCGACGAAGTTCTGCGCAGCCGTGCCGAGGCTGAGGCCGCGATCGCGGAAGCGCGCAAATCCCATGAGCGCCTGCGCCAGGCCATCGAGATCCTGCCGCAAGGCATCGTGTTTCTCGACGCCGAGGGCCGCTACGTCCTCTGGAACAAGCAATACGCGGAAATCTACAGCAAGACCGCCGATCTGTTCGAGGAAGGCGCGCGCCTCGAGGACACGCTGCGCATCGGCGTCGCCCGGGGCGACTATCCAGAGGCTGCCGGCCACGAGGAAGAATGGATCGCCGAACGGCTGCAAAAGCTCTATCAGCCCGGCACGCGCCACGAGCAGAAGCTGGCGGACGGCCGCGTCATCCTGATCGACGAGCGGCTGACCGAGGACGGCGGCGTCGTCGGCCTGCGCGTCGACATCACCGAGTTGAAGCAGCGCGAGGCCTCGTTCCGCCTGCTGTTCGACGGCAATCCCGTCCCCATGATCGTTTGCGCACTCGACGACGAGCGCATCCTCGGCGTCAACGATGCCGCGATCGCCCATTACGGCTACAGCCGCGCCGAGTTCGAGCGGCTCACGATCCGTTCCCTTCAGGCTTTCGACAGTGAGCCGCCCTGGACCGCCGATGCGGCCGGCGAGGAGCAGGCCGGACGCACCTGGAAGCACGTCAGGGCCGACGGCGCCCTGATCGACCTTGCGATCTATTCGCGCGAACTGATCTATGCCGAGCGGCCCGCGGTGCTGCTCGCGCTGATGGACATCACCGAGCGCAAGCGCGCCGAGGCGCGGCTCGCCTTCATGGCCCAGCATGACGGGCTGACCGGTCTGCCAAGCCGCAATCTGCTGCGCCAGCAGGTCGACGAGATGCTGCTGCATACGAGGCGCAGCACCGACAAGGTCGCCCTGCTGATGCTGGGGCTCGACAATTTCAAGGCGGTCAACGACACGCTGGGACACGCGGTCGGCGACAAGCTGCTGCGTGGCGTCGCCAAGCGGCTGCGTTCGACCTTGCGCGAGAACGACGCGCTGGCGCGGCTGAACTCGGACGAGTTCGCCATCGTGCAGAGCGGCCTGACGCGTCCCGAGGATGCGGTGCTGCTGGCCAAGCGCCTGCTCGAAGCCATCGCCGATCCCTATCTGCTCGACGGCCATTCCGTGGTGGTCGGTGCCTCCATCGGCATCGCGATGGCGCCGGGCGACGGCGACGATTCCGAAAAGCTGCTCAAGAGCGCCGACATGGCGCTGTCGCGCGCCAAGCTGGATGCGCGCGGATCGTTCGCGTTCTTCGAGGCGGCGCTCGATGCGAAAGCGCAGACCCGCCGCAAGATCGAGGTCGAGCTGCGCGACGCCATTCAGAACGACGTGCTGCGGCCGTACTATCAGCCGCTGATCGACCTCCAGAGCGGCCGCATCACCGGCTTCGAGGCGCTGGTGCGCTGGCCGCATGCCGAGCGCGGCATGGTCTCGCCGGCCGAGTTCATTCCGGTCGCGGAAGAAACCGGGCTGATCAATCCGCTCGGCGGCCTGATGCTGCGCCGGGCCTGTCACGATGCCGCGACCTGGCCGGACGACGTCCGCGTCGCCGTCAACCTGTCGCCGCTCCAGTTCCGCAGCGGCAATCTGCTTTCGGTGGTGACGGATGCGCTGAAGCATTCCGGCCTGCCGCCGCGGCGGCTCGAACTCGAGATCACGGAGACGCTGCTGCTGGAGAAAAGCGCCCAGGTGCTGGCGACGCTGCACGCGCTGCGCGCGCTCGGCGTGCGCATCTCAATGGACGATTTCGGCACCGGCTATTCCAGCCTGAGCTATCTGCGCAGCTTCCCGTTCGACAAGATCAAGATCGACCAGTCCTTCGTGCGCGATCTCGGCGCCAATCGCGAGGCACAGGCGATCATTCGCTCGATCGTCAGCCTCGGCAAAGGCCTCGGCGTCACCATCACCGCCGAAGGCGTCGAGACCGAAGCCGAGCTGAGCTGCCTCCGCACTGAGGGCTGCGACGAAGGCCAGGGCTTTCTGTTCAGCAAGGCCCGGCCGAATGCGCAGATCATCAGCCTGCTCGCCGCGCAGCGCGGCATCGACGGCGTAGGCGAGGACGCCGCGCTGGTGGCCTAGGGTTAAGGTGCTGACCTGTTGTCTTGCGTCTCGAGATGCACAAACCCGGAAATTCAGTGGCCGACAAGTGTTACGGCCTCGGCAGGAGCGGTTTCATGGGACCGCACGAATACAAAACGGGATGCCACGGGGATCTGTGCGTCGGCGCTGCCATCCTGGCCGATGAGGATAAGTCCCGCGCCGCCATTGGCTACATTCAAGATGACGGGGGCGCCCTGCCAGGTCCTGATTGGCTCCATTCCGATGATGAGAAACTCACCGATCGGCTGGTCGAAATATTGAAGCCTCAGTTGTGGTCCGACTTCTGCAGCCGCCAGGCCGAAACCCAATTGTTTGGCGCGCGCGTAGATGTCTGCCAGCAACGCAGTGTCGGTCCGAAAGCCCAGTTCGGCTGCCGACACCGTGAAAAGCTCTACGCTCGTTGTCGTGGCGCTCACGGTAAACGTCGGCCGCGCGAGAATTTCGCCGGCCGAGTTTCCGATGCCACAACCTGCCGCATCCAAAGCGTTACTGAGGGCGAAGAAGTTTGCAAACGTCCCGATCCTGATCGTCTTCCACGCAGGGACATCGACGGCGGATTTGATTGGGATTTGCGGCCCAGACGGCGCTTGCTTGAGCTTCAGGTGATTCCGCAGGACGTCTCGCGCCGAGCATTGAGCCACGGCCTCGCTCGCAAACAGGAAAGTGCATGCGATGCAGAGGATGGCGATAATGAGAATGCCACCATGGTGCCATCCCGGCGAACGCCCCTGAATGGCATGGCAACTGACTTTCCTGCCAGCTGTTCGGCCCATAACGGACCTCTCTTGTGCAAATCCAGCGCGCTAAGAAGAATTCGGAATCATCACTTCCATGTGGTCGGCGCGGTTACAGCGGAAAAGCTGTCGTTCCTGTAGCTATGGAAATTAGTCGGAGAAAATTCACGAAGGTTCAGCGACGAAGACGCCGGAGGGCAACTCAATATAGGTCAGCGTGCGTGCACTTTCGTAACTGCTCGACGTCAGCGGTCCCCTGAAAGGATCATCTTACCGACATCCTCGTAATGCGTGTCGCGCGCCTGGATCTGCTGAGCGATGGCGTGCATGTCGCGAAAGCGGCGCTCGAACGGATTGCTGCGGAATACGGCGGTCGCGCCGGCCATGTGATAGGCGGTGTCGACCACTTTGGCCGATTGGTGGATGGTCCAGGTCGCGGCGAGGCGAACCGAGCCCCGATGTGCCGCGCTGAATTCGCCGGTCGTACAGAGATCGCGCCACATCGCACTTGCCGTCGCATAGAGATAGGCGCGCGCGGCCCGCAGGTCGCCCTCGGTGCGGCCGATCAGGCCCTGGACCGCCTGGTTGTCGCGCATGGCGCTTGCCGCCAGCGACTGATGCTTGCCGCGCGCCAGCGCGATCGCGGCATCCAGCGTGGCGCGCGCCACGCCGAGCGACACCGCGGCAAAGCCGAGGCTGAACGTCGAGCCGGTGCCGATCCTGTAAAGAGGACCCTGCTCGCGTAGCGCGGACGGCACGTCACGAAACGCGGTGAAGCGCTCGGGGATGAACAGGTCGGCGACCTCGTAGGAATCGGTGCCGGTGCCGGCGAGCCCGATCGCCTGCCAGACGTCGTGCAGCACGCCGCTCGCGACCGGAAACAGGATGGTGCGCACCTCCGCCGAGCCGTCGGCATTTTTCCGCGGCGCGCCGTCGGCTCCGACGATGCGGACATGCGCGCCGAGCCAGCTCGCCTGCCGCGAGCCGGAGGCAAAATCCCAGCGCGCCGTGACGCGATAGCCGCCTTCGACCGCCCGCGCCTCATGCGCGATCGCGCCCCAGGCGAGGATGCCCGGCGCCGTGTTGAAGATCTCCTGCGCGGTGTCGTGGTCGAGCGAGGCCGCGATCATGGCGCAGACCGTGCATTGGCCGAGGCACCAGGCGGTGGAGGCATCCGCTTTCGCGATCTCCTCCAGCATCTGCATGAAGGCTTCCGGCGGCGCTTCGGCGCCACCAAGGCTCTGCGGCAGCAGCGCGCGATAGAGCCCGTTCTCGATCAGCGCGCCGACGACGGGATCGGTCAGTCGCCGCGTCCGCTCGATCTCGTCGGCTTCGCGCGCGATCAGCGGCGCAATAGTCCGTGCCCGCTCGACGGGGCCAAATCCGGAAGTTGCGTTCATGCGCGTTTCCTCGCCCATTCTACCGTGAGCGGTCAATCGCACGATGGTGATCTATTTGGCGAGGGGGATCAAGTTGGTGTGGCGTCAATCCGGCCATCGCCACGTGAAGTGCGGAATCAGAGATGATCGCGCAAGCTCGAAAGGCTCACGCCGGGCCAAGAAACTATTGGGGCTGCTCCGACATTATCGTTTTCCAGAAGAGCATGATACTGTTCCGAAACAGGCAGCGATTTTGGCCTCCAACCGGCAGCGGCAAATGTCCTCGTCTGATGCTCCGATGAAACGCAGTGACGCAGCCCGCAGAGGGCGGAGACAGACGAAGACCCTATTGCTGATTTTAGCCATCGGATTTCTCGTTTTCGGTGCCGCTGCGGGCACGTTGTATTACGCGCTGCGGCCGATAACGCTTCGGATTGCCGTCGGACCGCCGGGAAGCAACGATCACAAGGTGATCGAAGCGATGACCGAGGCCTTTGCCAACGAAAGCAGGACGGTGAGGTTGTCTCCGATCGCGACCGCCGGAGCGGCCGAAGCTCTCGCTCTGCTCGGTGCCGGCAAGGCCGACCTTGCGGTCGGTCGCGGCGATCTGGAAATGCCGGCCGACGCGCAAACAGTCGTCATCTTGCGCAAGAACTTCGTCGTGCTGTGGTCTTCTTCGGGACCGGCGGGCAAGGGCTCCAAGCGAAAGCCGGCGCCCAAAATCAAGGAGGTCGCCGATCTCGCAGGGCGCAGGGTGGGGGTGATCGGCGCGACCCCGGCGAACGCCGCGTTGCTGAGAGTCATCCTGAGCGCCGCCGGTGTGGAGCCGGACAAGGTCACGGTCACTCAATTCGGCACTGGCCAGCTCGAGGAGCTGGCGCGTGACCCGAGCCTCGACGCCTTCATGGCTGTCGGTCCGCTCGACAGCAAGATAACTGCCGACGCCGTCGCCGCGACCGCCCGGGCGCGTGGCGAGCCGAAATTTCTCGCGATCGACGCATCGGAAGCCATCGCCCTGAAGCATCCGCGTTATGAATCGGAGGAAATTCCGCCAAGCATTTTCAATGCGAATCCAGCCTGGCCCGATGACAAGGTGGAGACCGTCAGTGTCAGCCATTTGATCGTCGCCCGGAAAGCCTTGTCCGAAACGACAGTGTCAGCGTTTTACCGCCAGCAATTTGCCCTCCGGCAGGCGATTGCCAGGCAGGTGCCTGGCGCTGCGCAAATCACCAAGCCGGACACCGAGAAGGAAGCCGAGCTGCCGGTTCATCGGGGAGCGGCGGCCGTGATCGACGGGACCGAGCGCACCTTCCTCGACAGATATGGCGACTACTTCTGGTTTGCGCTCCTGCTTCTCTCCGGCATTGGCTCGGCCGGCGCCTGGCTGCGACAATATCTGAATCGGGATGAACGCGACGAGAACACTGGCCATCGCAACAGAATTCTGGCGCTGGTTTCCAAGGTGCGCACCGCGGAATTCGACCACGAGCTATTGGCCATGCAGCAGGAGGTCGACGCCATCATCGTCGAAACACTTGGCTGCTACGATGACGGCGCCATCGAGGAAGAGGAGCTGGCAGCCTTCGGCCTGGTGCTCGAACTGTTCGATCATGCCCTCAGCGAGAGGCGCGCAGCGTTGCAAACCCCTCCTTCGAACGTGCTCGCCGCGCGGCGGTAGCGATACCGGCTTTGGTATCCGGGAGTTGCGTTCATGCGCGTTTCGTCGCCCATTCTTGGTGTGAGCGGTAAGGAGGCAATCGTGATCTATCCGGCGGGGAGGATCAAGCTGGTCCTAGCGTCGGTCTCGCCAGCTCGCGCTGACACGGGCGACATCACAGCTCGGGCAGACCCGACGGCGGCCTGCGTGCGTTGGTTGCTTGCTCGAAGGCATACGCCAGACGCAGCAGCTTGTGCTCGCTCCAGGCGCGCCCTGCGAAAGTGACGCCGAGCGGATAGTCGGGCGTGTCTTTGCCGTCGTCTGTCCCCGAGACGAATCCGCCGGGCACCATGACGCTGGGATAACCTGCCTTGGCGGCGATTGCGGCGCCATAGGCGCCGGGGAATAGCACCGCGTCGAGCTCGTGCTGGTTCATATAGGCGTCCATGCCGCGCGTCCTGGCGGAGAGCAGGTCCATGGCACGTGCGGACTTGTACTCGGGCTCGCTCAGATCGCCCCTGGTCAAGTCAGCGGCGAGGAAGTGGTCCTGTCCGAAACGCAGCGCATTGTCGGCGTTTGCTGCGTTGAAGGCCACGATGTCGGCCATGGTCTTGATGTCAGTGTTGGTCGCCCAATCCCTCAGGTAGAGATTGAGATCGTGCTTCAGCTCGTACAGAAAGACGACCGGCGGCCTTGCGACCGTGCCTTTGTGGGCGCTGAGCGGATTGCGGTTGAGCACAGCCATGGTCGTGCCCGGCCCACCGATCCAGCCAAGTGTGGGCATGCTGGCGCGCACGATGACGGCGCCGAGATCCTCCAGCACCTTGATCACCTCAGCCATCAGCTTGGCCGACTTCGCCGGCAGCTTGCCGTAATAGCAATCGTTCAGCGGGTCAGCGGGGTCGCTCGGCACGCCGATGCGCGCGCCCTTCATCGCGTCGGCGACGAGGCCGGCGGTGTAGTCGGCCGGCCGCCGCTGCTCTTGCGTCGCTGGGTCGAGCGGGTCCTTGGCAGCCAGCACATTCAGCAACATCGCGGCATCGCGCACCGTGCGCGTCATCGGACCGGCGGTGTCCTGGCTGTGCGCAAGCGGCAGGATGCCGGCGCGGCTGATCAGCCCGACGCTCGGTTTCACGGTGACGAGGCCGTTCAGGCTGGCGGGGTGCAGCAGCGAGCCCGAGGTTTCGGTACCGATCGAGGCCGCGCACAGTCCGGCCGCCACCGCGACCGCCGAACCCGAGCTTGAGCCCCCTGGGGTCAGAACCGGGATGCCGTGCTCGTCCATCAGCCCTGGTGCGTAGGGGTTCTTCACCTGCCCGCCCAGCGATGAATAGCCCGAGGGCATGTCGATCGCGAGCATGTTGGCGAACTCCGTCAGGTTCGCCTTGCCCAGGATCACCGCGCCGGCGCTCCGCAGCACCTTGACGATGGTGGCATCATCCCTGGCGCGCGCGCCCTCCAGCGCCAGCGAGCCCGCCGTGGTCGGCTGTTCGTCTCCGGTCGCGATATTGTCCTTGAGTAGGATAGGGACGCCCGCCAGCGGCCGCTGGGCCGACGGCCTCGTGCCGTCGAGCGTGCCGGCGAGCGCATCGGGATTGAGTGCACGGACCGAGTTGAGCTTAGGCCCGTCGCGGTCATAGGCCGCGATGCGCGCGAGATAGAATTCCGCCAGCGCTCTCGCGGTGATCCGTCTGCCGGCCAAGGCATCGATGACGTCGCTCATGGGCGCGTGCGCGAGCATCTGCATGGTCGACGCCGGCGGCTCAGTCAGGCCAGCTCTAGGAAGCTCGGACATTTGCCTTTCCTTGCTCCATTCCATCGCGAGTGCGAGAGGCACTATCGTGGCGGATTTGGCGGGGAGGATCAATGAGGGGCGATGGGTTTCGCAAGCGCCAAGCCCATCTTACGAGCTGCCATCGAGCAATCGCTCCATGACGATCGTGCGTTCGTCACCATGATAGCTGTCGCGCGCCGCCCTGAATCCAAGGCCGGCGTAGAAGGTTTCAGCGGTGATTGAGGAAGAAAGGGTCAGCGAAGGGATGTTGCGCTCGCGTGCGGTACGCTCGATCTCGGCCATCAGCAGCTTGCCGATGCCGCGGGCCTGAACGTGTGGAGCGACGAAGACAGTGCGGACGACGGACCCGTCGAGGCTCGCGGTCCCGACGATGCGGCTGCGGATGGTAGCGACAAAAACGGTGCGTTGTCCAATGAGCTGCCGCACAGCGTCCGGACTGAAGCCGCGCACGATCCTTTCGATGACCTCGTTCGGATAATCCTTCGCGTTGGTTTCCCGCAGAGCACGCACGATGACCGCGCTGATATGAGCGGCGTCATCTTCAAGTGCAGGACGGATTGTGCATTCCATGGGCCACTCCAGTTCGCGGCGTGAAAAGCACAAAGACCGCTCGCTATTGCAGTCCCAGACCGCTGCAGTACCACGCCATGTCTTCGTGTCTCCAGCCGCGCTTGACGCCTGATTCCTTGCATTCATTGTAGGTCTTGAAGTTAGCTCCGTTTCGGCAGCCTGACGGATAGCTCCCAAAGCCGCCACCCGAGGTGGAACATGCGACCGAACTGGCCGCCGTGGTCGGGGCGACAGTGGCTTTGGGTGCTGCGTTCGCTGATGTGATCGACAAAATCAGCAAGCCCCCTAACGCAAGAACCGACCCTTTCATTGCATTCTCCTGATTGGAACGATGCGTATACTATCTCAGGATGCATTATAGCTGGAGGCGCAACCTGAATGAAAGAGACCCGCGCTGCGGGCGCCCTCTGGTTTTCCATTCAACACCAAACCGGACAGCGTTGGTTCCTCTGAAGGAACGGTCAGGAGCTCAAGGCGTTTGAGGTAGCGAAAGGACACTTGCATGACCGAGAAATTCGATCCGGCACCGCCGGACAAGAACGCGGAAGATCTCAAGCGTGGCATCCGACGCGACAAGGCCAGGGACGACGAGCTGGACAAGGGCTTGAAGGACAGTTTCCCGGCGTCGGACCCGGTGAGCAGCACCCAGGCGTCCAAGGCAACACCGGACGCATGAAGGAGGGATAGACTATGGGCCTCGCAGCCTATGATATTGTTGGCAGGGACGGTGCCTGGCACGTCGACCACGATGGCGAAATCCGGAACACTTACCAGACCAAGGAAGCCGCTTTCGAGGCGGCTGTGGCCGCGGCATCGCTCGCCATGCGGCAGGGTCATTCCGTCCGGCTAACGGTGCCGGAGAGCGAGAACACCGTCGGCGCAGAAAATTCGGGCGGATGACCTTCGAGAGCATCCTGGTTCTACACGGCCGCCAGCAAATGGGCGGGCGCAAACGGCTTGCGCAAAAAGGTCGTGTTGGGCGGCAGCGGCGCCATCACCGTCCCGGACATCAGCACGATGTTGAGCCCCGGATGAGCACTGCGAGCGTATTCTGCGAGCTCAAGCCCGGTCATTCTCCCCGCGAGGTTGTGATCGGTGATGAGCGCCCGTAGCTCCGTGCCCGTCGACGCCACGATAAGCTCCGCGGCTTCCGCAGTGGCGCACTCGACGACTTCGAACCCTTCGTCCTTGAGAAGGTCGGACAGAACTTCGCGCTGGAGTGAGTCGTCCTCGACCAGCAGCATGACGAAATTCGACATGCGGTCATTCCCAACTTATCGGATGTTAATGCGCATCCCGGAAGATTGTTCGGTTGTGATGTCTTCGTTCGGCGCTCCTTGCGCCACGGCATGATCAGTCGAACATGTTGCATTCTCCTTGAGGTTTCGACGCAGGCGCCGAAGCGGGGATCGAACAGGAGCGGCAATGGCAATCGTCTTCATCACCGGCAGCACGGACGGTCTGGGCCGCGCAGCTGCCCAGTCTCTGCTCGAACAGGGCCACCAGGTCGTCCTGCACGCACGATCAGCGGAACGTGCGACCGCAATCTCCGAGCTTGAATCGCATTCCGCACGGGTCGTGATCGGCGATCTCAAGAGCGCCGCCCAGACGAGACACGTGGCAGATCAGGTCAACGCAATCGGACGAATGGACGCGGTCATCCACAACGCCGGGGTCTATACCGAGCGCAGCCGCGGCCCGACGCCCGAAGGCCACGCCACCACCCTGGCAATCAACACGCTCGCGCCCTATTTGCTCACCGCCCTGATGAAGCGCCCCGATCGGCTGGTGTATCTCAGCAGCGGACTACATCGCGGCGGAGAGGGATCGTTGAGCGATCTCGACTGGACGAGGCGAACCTGGGATCCGGCCAAGGCGTACGCGGAGAGCAAACTGCACATGGTCGCACTGGCCTTTGCCTTGGCGCGGCGTTGGCCGCAGGTGCTGAGCAACGCCGTCGATCCCGGCTGGGCGCGCACCAAAATGGGCGGTGCCGGCGCGCCGGTCGGCGTGGCCACCGGACAACGGACGCAGACCTGGCTGGCGGCGAGCGATGATCCCGCCGCCCTGGTCAGCGGTCGTTACTGGCATGACCTCCGGCAACAAGAGCCGGCGCACGAAGCAGTTGATCCCGATTTTCAGGAGCGGCTTCTGGACAGGCTGGGCGAGTTGACGGGAGTGATGCTTCCACCGGCGTAGAAGCAATTCGCCTGAAGCCCACATCTTCCCAAAGCGTCGGGAGGCCGATGCTGCCTCTCATGCGCACGGCATTGCCACGTGCTGCATGATGCCATCATGCCCCTGTTTTGCCCGACGAGTCAAACGAAATTCTGAAAATCAAAAGTTCAATCCGAACAAGCCCCTCGCTACTGTGCATGGGGTTGTTTTCGCGTTTTTTTGTTTTCGGTCCCGAAAAGCGCGGACCGGACCTGTCTCGCCGCGCTCGCGGCGGCCTAAAGCCGTCGCCTCAGCTGTCCACCTTCAACGCGGCGATGAAGGCTTCCTGCGGGATGTCGACCTTGCCGAACTGCCGCATCTTCTTCTTGCCTTCCTTCTGCTTCTCCAGAAGTTTGCGCTTACGCGTGATGTCGCCGCCGTAGCACTTTGCGGTGACGTCCTTGCGCAGCGCGCGCACCGTCTCTCGCGCGATCACCTTGCCGCCGATCGCCGCCTGGATCGGGATCTGGAACATGTGCGGCGGGATCAAATCCTTCATCTTCTCAACCATGGCGCGGCCGCGCCCCTCGGCGCGGGTGCGATGCACCAGCATCGAGAGTGCGTCGACCGGCTCGTTGTTGACCAGGATCTGCATCTTGACCAGATCGGCCGGCTTGTAGTCGGTGAGATGATAGTCGAACGAGGCGTAGCCCTTGGAGACCGACTTCAGGCGGTCGTAGAAGTCGAACACGACCTCGTTGAGCGGCAGATCGTATTTCACCATGGCGCGGGAGCCGACATAGGTCAGCTCCTTCTGCGAGCCGCGGCGGTCCTGGCACAGCTTCAGCACGCTGCCGAGATATTCGTCGGGGGTGAGGATCGTGGCCTCGATCCAGGGCTCCTGGATCTCCGCGATCTTGACCACATCAGGCATGTCGACGGGATTGTGAATCGAGATTTCCTGTCCGTCGGTCAGGCTCATCTTGTAGATCACGCTCGGCGCGGTCGCGATCAGGTTGAGATCGAATTCGCGCGACAGACGCTCCTGGATGATCTCCAGGTGCAACAGCCCGAGGAAGCCGCAGCGGAAGCCGAAGCCGAGTGCGGCCGAGGTCTCCATCTCGTAGGAGAAGCTGGCATCGTTGAGGCGCAGCTTGCCCATCGCCGCGCGCAAGGTCTCGAAGTCGTCGGCGTCGGCGGGGAACAGGCCGCAGAACACCACGGGAATGGCCGGCTTGAAGCCCGCCAGCATCTCGGTGACCGGCTTCTTGTCGTCGGTGATGGTATCGCCGACACGGGTGTCGGCCACTTCCTTGATCGCGGCGGTGATGAAGCCGATCTCGCCGGGGCCGAGCTCGTCGACCTGCGTCATCTTCGGGGTGAAGAAGCCGACGCGCTCGATGTCATAGGCCGCGCCCGTGCCCATCATGCGGACCCGGCTGCCCTTCTTCATGACGCCGTCGACGACGCGGATCAGCACCACCACGCCCAGATAGACGTCGTACCAGCTGTCGACCAGCAGCGCCTTCAGGGTCGCTTCGCGGTCGCCCTTCGGCGGCGGCAGGCGGGTGACGATCGCTTCCAGCACGTCGGGCACGCCGAGACCGGTCTTGGCCGAGATCATCACGGACTCGGACGCGTCGATGCCGATGACGTCCTCGATCTGTTGCTTGACCTTCTCCGGCTCTGCGGCGGGAAGATCGACCTTGTTCAGGACCGGAACGATCTCATGCCCCGCATCGAGCGCGTGGTAGACGTTGGCGAGCGTCTGCGCCTCGACGCCCTGGCTGGCGTCGACCACCAGCAGGGAACCCTCGCAGGCCGCCAGCGACCGCGAAACTTCGTAGGCGAAGTCGACATGGCCGGGCGTATCCATCAGGTTGAAGATGTAATCCTTGCCGTCCTTGGCGCGGTAGGCGAGGCGAACCGTCTGCGCCTTGATGGTGATGCCGCGCTCGCGCTCGATGTCCATGGAATCGAGCACCTGCTCCTTGCCCGCCATTTCCCGGTCGGTGAGGCCGCCGGTCATCTGGATCAGGCGGTCGGCCAGCGTCGATTTGCCATGGTCGATATGGGCGACGATGGAGAAATTGCGGATGTTGGAAATGGGGACGGTCGTCATGGGCGCGGGATACCACTCACATCCCCGTGCGGCAACCATATTGCTGTATTTTCAGGGCCTTTGTTCACGCCAAGCTGATTCCACGAAGGCCCGAAACGCGCTACGCAACGCCTGATGTCCAGGCCCATGACGACGACCTCGATCCCGTCTGCCCGAGCGCGCGCGAAGACCCGGGTGAGCTATGCCCGCTTTCGCGCCTGGCTGGTTGCCAGCGCGACCCGCCCCGAGGCGCGCCTCTGGCTGGTGATCCAGCTCGCCATCCTGCATGCGGTGCTCTGGACCTTCATCCTGATCAATCTCAAGGCAGCGCAGGACGTTCACATGGACGTCGCGGAAGCCTGGGGCTGGGGGCAGAAATTCCTCTGGGGCTATGGCAAGCACCCGCCGCTGTCGGGCTGGGTCGCCGGCCTCTGGTTCACAGTGTTCCCGCCGACGGACTGGGCGACCTATGCGCTGGCGATGGCGACCGTCGGCACCGGTATGGTGATCTGCTGGCTCATCGCGCTGCGCGTCGTGGATGCGCGGCGCGCGTTCCTGGTCGTGGTGATGGTCGCGCTCTACCCGATCTTCAATTTCAAGGGTTTCAAGTACAATCCCGACCTGCTCCAGCTCGTCACCTTGCCGCTCCTCGTGCTCGCTTATCTCAATGCGTTCGAGAAGCGGAGCTGGCAGTCCGGAGTGTTGCTCGGCCTTGCCGGCGCGCTGGCGCTGATGACCAAATACTGGGTGCTGACCATGATCGGCGCCATCGGGCTTGCCGCGCTGATCCATCCGGAGCGAATGAGATTCCTGTCGTCGCCGGCACCGTGGGTTGCGATCGCGACGATGGTGGTGGCGATGATCCCGCACATCGTGTGGCTGGCGGACGCGCATTTCGTGCCGCTGACCTATGCCGGCGATACCTACAGCCTCGAGGACAGCGGCCAGGTGCATCAGCTCGTGACCGGCTATGCCCTGCATAATGTCGCGCTGCTGGCATTGCCGGTGGCGCTGGCCGCGCTGGCGATGGCGCTGGTGCCACCTTGGTTCAGGCTGCTCCTGCGTGCGCCCTTGCGCATCGTCACGCGGGCCTGGGCGCGCGGCGCGAATTCCAGCGTGAACCTTTCGCAGGCGCGCAACGTCTGGCTCATTCAGATCATCGTCGCGGTCGGCCCCGCGCTCGGTGCGCTGGCCTTCAGCATCTACATGAAGACCGATTGGGGCATCTCGCTGTTCTTCCTGGTGCCCTTGGCGCTGGTCGCGATCCCGGCGTTGCGGGTGCAGAGCGCTGCGCTGTTCAACATTGTCGCGATCTGGCTCGTGCTCAGCGTTGCCACGCTCATTGCCTCGCCCTGGATCGCCGCCCGCGAGATGGCGGCCAATGCCGGCAATACGGCGACTTACGGCGCGCGCTCGGATCTCGCGCGCGAGCTGACGCAGGCTTGGCACGCGCGCTTCGCCTCGCACTGGGCGGTCGTCGCCGGCACCATGGAATCGATCCAGCCGATGGTGTTCTACAGCCCGGATCATCCGGCCGCGTTCACGCCGCTAGAGGCCTGGGGGTCCGGATTGATTTCGCCCGATGACGTCAAGCGATACGGCTTCATCGGCGTGTTCGACCCGGCCGATGGTCGCCTGCCGGCGTTCGAAAAATGGGTGTCCGAAGTTGCGCCGAAGGCCGAGCGCATCGTAATGACGACGCGCCGTTTCACTCACGGCAAAGCCGGTCCGTCGATGAGCTGGAACATCTACATCGCGCCGCCGGGGAATTGATCGAAGCGAATCCGCCTAAATCCCTTCCTCGTTGAATTTGCTTTCAACGAGTTCGGTGATCGCCGCGAGCGCGGCTTCGGCATCATCGCCGGACGCAGCGACCGTGATGGTGGTGCCGGGACCGGCGGCGAGCATCATCAGGCCCATGATCGAGGTGCCGCCGACGGTTTCGCCGCCGCGCGTCACCCAGACCTGCGCGCTGAAACGCTCGACGGCCTGGACGAACTTGGCGGAGGCCCGCGCGTGCAGGCCGCGCTTGTTGATGATCAGGAGGTCCTTGGAGATCGCGCCCGCGGGCACGCCCGTCCCGGCTTGCGGCGCCTCGTCGCTCATTTGCCGGCGAGGACGCGGCTGGCGATGGTGACGTATTTGCGGCCGGCTTCCTGGGCCATCGCGATCGCGTCGGGGAGCGGACGCTCCTCGCGCACCTTGGCGAGCTTCACCAGCATGGGAAGGTTGATGCCCGCGAGCACTTCGACCTTCGGCCGGCTCATGCAGGATATTGCCAAATTGGACGGCGTGCCGCCGAACATGTCCGTGAGGATCGCGACGCCGTCGCCGGAATCGACGCGGTTAACCGCCTCGATAATGTCGCTTCGACAGAGATCGGAATCATCTTCGGCGCCGATCGTGATCGCTTCGATTTGCTTTTGTGGGCCCATGACATGTTCAAGCGCTGCCTTGAATTCGTCGGCAAGGCGCCCGTGGGTCACAAGTACTAGACCAATCATCGGAAAACTCCTCGCGGGCGCTTTTGGTGCACCGCACGAACGCGCCACTTTGACCATCCAGAGCCCCCGCGCAAGAGGGGATGTTGCGTATCTCCCTGAATCTAGACGGATGGATAAGGGGAGCTGCGCCGGTCTATTCGGTCGCGAGTGTGGGGTTCATATGGTTACCATTTCCCTTCAAACAATCGCCTGAAGGGTTAACGGGAGATGAACTCTTGGTAGTGGTCAAGGCCGCGACAACCAGAGGAAGGGGCAAATAGTCGCGGCCGACTGGGATTCGTGGTATTTCGACACCTAAAATGGCTGTTTTCAGGGATTGGGCCGGCGGCAGCCGCTCCGCATCCGCGGCGTCCAGATCGACCACGAGGCCGACGGTCGCATGCTCCACAAAGTCGCAGCGGCGGATTCCCAGCCCCCGGATCTCGATCAGGCCGGCCAGAACCGGGGCGGGGCGGACCTCAATTTCGCGGCCGACTGTCGCCAGATGGACACGGTCATCACCGACCAGAACGGCCGTTTCGAGCACGCCGCTGCGTCCTGCCATGATCAAATCGAAGGCAAGGCGCGACTTGCCGGAGCCCGAGGGCCCGCGGATCAGCACCGCCAGATCTCCAACCTTGACCGCCGAGGCGTGAACGCTGGGCCCACCGTCGCTCATAGCGCCGGCAGCCTCACCACGAAACGCGCGCCGACAACACTGGGCGCGCCGTCCTCGTCCGCCGGGCCGAGGCGGTTCTCGGCCCAGATGCGTCCGCCATGCGCGTCGACGATCTGCTTGGAGATCGACAGGCCGAGGCCGGAGTTCTGGCCAAAGCCCTGATGAGGGCGGTCGGTGTAGAAGCGCTCGAAGATGCGCTCCAGCGCGTCGTCGCGGATTCCGGGGCCGTCGTCGTCGACCACGATCTCGATCTCTCCGCGTACGCGGCGGCAGGTGAGGCGCACCTTGTTGCCGGGCTCGGAGAAGGACTGTGCGTTCGAGAGCAGGTTGGAGACCACTTGTCCTAGCCGCGAATCGTGGCCGGTCACGGCGAAATTGTCGGTCGGGCTGCGGCCCTCGAAACGCATTTCGACCGCGACGTCATGGCCGAGCTTGGTTTCATTGGCGACGGAGACGAGCGTCGTCAGCAGGCGGCGCAGGTCGACCGGAATCGCATCCTGGCGCTGCAGTTCTGCATCGAGACGGCTGGCGTCGGAGATGTCCGAGATCAGCCGGTCGAGCCGCTTGACGTCATGCTCGATCACCTCGAGCAGGCGCGCGCGGCTGTTCTCGTTGCGCGCCAGCGGCAACGTCTCGACCGCGGAGCGCAACGAGGTCAACGGGTTCTTCAATTCGTGCGCGACGTCGGCGGCGAACATCTCGATCGCTTCGATGCGGCTGTAGAGTGCACTGGTCATGTCGCGCAGCGCACCGGAGAGATGGCCGATCTCGTCGCGACGACGGGTGAAGTCGGGAATTTCGACGCGGGTCCTGATCCGGCGGCGGATCAGCTCGGCGCTATCGGCGAGCCGGCGGACCGGACCTGCGATCGTGCTGGCGAGCAGCAGCGACAGCATGATCATGACCGCGGCGGCGACGCCGCCCACTTTGAGGATGGCGAGGCGCTCGGCGGTGACCATCTGGTCGATGTCGTCGCCCTGCGTCGACAGCATCAGCGCGCCATGGATGGCGCGCGAGCGCAGCACGGGGACCGCGACAGAGACGATCACCTCGCCGCGCGCATTGACCCGCACCATCGAGCGCTTCTGGCCCTGGAGCGCGTCGCCGACCTCCGCATAGCCATTGCCGTTCTCGGGGCCGAGCTCGCGATAGAGCGGCAGGTCGCCGCGATTGAGCCAAGTACGGACCGCGACCATGCCGCGTTCGACCATGCCAGGCTTCTCGGCGGACACTGACGGCAGGGGGAAGCGCACCACGGTATCGAGGCTGCGGCTATCGACCAGCAGGCTGCCGTTCGGGTCGTAGATGCGGGCGCGCGTCTTGGTCGGCGAGATCAGCGTGCGCAGCACCGGTGCCACGCGCTCCGGATTGATCGGAAAATCCAGCGGGGAATACTCGTCCGAGCCGCCATAGGTCTCGCCCGGCTTGAGGTCGAGCAACCGGTCGGGGTCGATGGTGATGGCGTTGGTCTGCACCGTCGCGGACGCCGCGATCGCGCCGGCGATGATTTCCGCCTGCACCAGCAGGCTCTGCGCGCGCGCGTCGATCAGGCCGGCGCGGAATTGCGACAGATAGAGGATGCTCGCCACCAGCGCGACCAGGCCGGCGAGGTTGAGCGAGACGATGCGGCGGGTCAGGCTCGAGAAGGACAGCGCGAAGAAGAACTGCCCGGCCCGCTTCAGCCAGTTCAGCGGACGCCAGCCCCGCACGGCCGGCTTGTCCTCGCTCAATTGATCCCGAGCGCCGTGGGCGGTGACGTCCTCGGCGTTCTGGTTCTCGTCAGGCTGCGTTCGGTCAAGCAATGCTCACGCCCGCGTTAGGACAGCTCGTGCGAAGGTCCCCGCATCCTAGAGCCATCCCGGTCCCGACGGAATCAGAACCGGCGATGCTCTCGGTCTTTCGTGGAGGCGCGCGCGCCTCAGGCTTCCTTGAAGCGGTAGCCGACGCCGTAGAGCGTCTCGATCATCTCGAACTCGTTGTCGACCACCTTGAACTTCTTGCGCAGCCGCTTGATGTGGCTGTCGATGGTGCGGTCGTCGACATAGACCTGGTCGTCATAGGCGGCATCCATCAGCGCGTTGCGGCTCTTCACCACGCCGGGCCGGGTCGCGAGCGCCTGCAGGATCAGGAATTCGGTGACGGTCAGCGTCACCGGCTCGTTTTTCCAGGTGCAGGTGTGCCGTTCAGGATCCATGCGCAGCAGGCCGCGGTCGAGCGCCTTGGCGTCGTTCTCCTTCGGCGTGACGGTCGGGTCCTTCGGCGCCGAACGGCGCAGCACCGCCTTGACGCGCTCGACCAGCAGGCGCTGCGAGAACGGTTTGCGGATGAAGTCGTCGGCGCCCATCTTGAGACCGAACAGCTCGTCGATCTCTTCGTCCTTCGAGGTCAGGAAGATCACCGGCAGGTCGGATTTCTGCCGCAGCCGGCGCAACGTCTCCATGCCATCCATGCGCGGCATCTTGATGTCGAGGATGGCAAGATCGGGCTGGGTGGTGCGGAAACCGTCGAGCGCTGAGGCGCCGTCGGTATAGGTCATGATGCGATAGCCTTCGGCCTCCAGCGCGATCGAGACGGATGTGAGAATGTTGCGGTCGTCGTCGACCAAAGCGATTGTGGGCATGAGCCTCTGCTTTCTGCTTTCCGTTTGGGTCGTGGCTTGAAAACGGCGAGCAATCCACTGATGCGCCGCATACATGGGTGCCGATGTTGGCATTCGAACCTTGTCACCGAGCAATGCAAGCTAGGCTGAAGTGTGACCGAGTTCCACGAAACACGGCAGATTCGCCGCATCTCGACCCATAACCGGGCCCCGGTTTACCCGAAAAAAGGCCCTCCATGCAACCACCTGACCCGAGAAAGCCGATGCAACCGCCCCCCGACTTCGACTCCGGAAAGCTCGCCAAATCGCTGCTGCGGCGCTCACGGCAGGGGGCCTTGGCGACATTGATGGCCGGCAGCGGCGATCCTTATTGTTCCCTGGTCAATTTGGCGAGCCATCCGGATGGCTCTCCGATCCTGCTGATCTCAGGATTGGCCGTGCACACCAGGAACATCCTCGCCGACAGCCGGGTGTCCTTGATGCTGGACGAGCGGGCGGCGGGCGATCCGCTGGAAGGTGCCCGGATCATGCTGTCCGGCCATGCCGAGCCGGCCGATGCCGACAAGGATCTGCTCCGGCGACGGTATCTCAATGCTCATCCCTCAGCGGGAGCCTTTGTTTCCTTTAAAGATTTCTCTTTCTTTCGGATCCGGCCTACGGGAACCCATCTGGTCGCCGGCTTCGGCCGGATCGTCGACCTCAAGCCGGAGCAATTCCTGACCGACCTCACGGGGGCCGAGGACTTGCTGACGGCGGAGGAGGGCGCGGTGGAGCACATGAATGCCGACCACCGCGAGGCCATGGGCCTCTATGCAACAAAACTGCTCGGTGCTGCCGCGGGCGACTGGCGCTGCACCGGCTGCGACCCGGAGGGCCTCGACATGCAGGACGGCCAGACCGTCTTGCGGCTAGATTTTCCGGAGCGGGTGGCTGATGGCACGGCGCTGCGCAAGATGCTGGTTCGCCTCGCCGGCGAAGCGCGCACCAGGATGAACCAGAGCGCAACACATTGAACGCTGCTGCCCATCGCCGCGACCCAAGTTCGTTACCGGTCAGAAGGCGGCGGCGAGAGCGTCATGGCAGAATGGAATAGACGGACGCTGGTTGCGGGTTTGACGCTCGCGATCACCGCATCGCTTGTCACGCCTAGCGTCGCCCAGAAAGGTCTCGCCGCGGAGAGCGCGCGGATCAACACCCTCATGAGCGCCGGCAGATATTCGGAAGCACTGCCTTTGCCGCAAGGTATGGTCGCGAACCTGGAGAAGAGCGACACAGGTCGCGAACTCGCCGCCGCGCTGAACAACCTCGGCCAGGTTCATGCCGGTCAGGGCCACGACGATCTGGCGGAGCCGCTCTACAAGCGCGCCATCATGCTGATGGAAAAGTCGCTCGGTCTCGAAACCCCGTTGATCGGAGCCGAACTGAGCAACCTCGCCGCGCTCTACCAGCGGCAGAGCCGCTACGCCGAGGCTGAGCCGCTGTTCAAGCGCGCGCTCGCCGTTCGCGAGAAGGGATTGTCGCGCGAGCATCCCGATGTCGGCCAGTCACTCAATAATCTCGCCACGCTCTATGTGAAGCAGCAGCACTATGCCGAAGCCGAGCCGCTGTTTCAGCGGGCGCTCGCGATCTACCAGAAGGCTGGCGGCTCCGAGCATCCGGCGGTGGCCACCGTCCTGAACAATCTCGGCCAGGTCTATCGCGATCTCAATCGCGATGCGGACGCGGAAGCGCCGATCAAGCGCTCGCTCGCGATCCGGGATAAGGTGCTGGGACCGGATCATCCCGACGTCGCCCGCTCGCTGAACAATCTCGCCGGCCTCTACGAGCACCAGCAGCGCTACGGTGACGCCGAGCCGCTCTATCGTCGCGCGCTGGTCATCCGCGAAAATGCACTCGGGCCCGATCATCCCGAGGTCATGACCTCGACCGGCAATCTGGCTTATTTCCTCTACGTGGCCGGGCGCGCCGCGGACGCATTGCCGTTCGCGGAAAGGACTCTTCGGGGCGATCGCGCCCAGTTGCGCATCGTCTTGCCGGTCCTGTTCGCCGCGCGCCAACAAGATCTGCTGTCCGGCGACAAGGCGCTCGACGAGGCCCTCGCCGCGATCCAGCGCGGCACGCAATCCTCCGCCGCATCCGCCGTGAACAAGCTCGCGGTTCGGCTTGCCGCCGGCAGCGACCGGCTCGCCGAGCTGGTGCGCCGGGATCAGGATCTCGCGGCTGAGCCAGAGGCACTCGACAAGGCGATCGTTGCCGCAGTGTCGAAGCAATCCGCGCAGCGCGATCTCGCAACCGAACAGCGCAGCCGCGCGCGGATTGCAATGATTGCCAACGAGCGTGCGGGCTTGCAGAAGACGCTCGCGGTCGAGTTTCCCGACTACGCGTCACTCTCCAATCCGCTGCCGTTGACGGCAAAGGACATCCGGCTGCTGCTGTCGGCCGACGAGGCGATGGTGCTCTATTCCGTCGTCGACAAGCAGAGCTATGTCATCGCGATCACGCGCGAGGGCGTCGACTGGAAGGCCATCCCACTCGGCGCGGATGCGCTGACGCAGAAGGTGACGGCATTCCGCAAGGGACTCGACGTCGGCAAAGCGCGCGACGCCTCCGGCAAATCCGGATTGTTCGATCTGGCGCTCGCCAACGAGCTCCATGTCGCGCTGCTCGGTCCGGTCGAGGCGTTGACAAAGCACAAGCACAGCCTGCTGGTGGTGCCGTCGGCTGCGCTGACCGCATTGCCGTTTCATCTGCTCGTCACGGAGAAGCCGCAGGCTGCGATCCCGGACACGCTCGAAGGCTATCGCGGCGCCGCCTGGCTGCTGCGGCGCCAGGCCGTCTCGGTGCTGCCGTCGGTGGGCAGTCTGAAATCGCTGCGGGCCTTCGCGCGTCGGGATCAAAGCGTGAAGCCGATGACCGGCTTCGGCGATCCCGTGTTCAATCCTGCACTGGAAGGGCCCGCCGAGCGGCGCGCCGCGAACGGCAAGGTCGCCGCGCGCAGCATCGCGACCATCGCCTATAGTGATTTCTGGCGCGGTGCCGGCGTCGATCGCGCGCGGCTTGCGCAGGCGCTGCCGCAACTGCCCGACACCGCCGATGAGTTGAACGCGGTGGCCAGGGATGTCGGGGCTTCCGAGGCCGACATTCATCTCGGCCGCGACGCCAGCGAGACGACGCTCAAGCGTGCAGCGCTTGCTCAATACGGCATCATCTACTTTGCCACCCACGGCCTCGTTGCCGGCGACATCAAGGGACTGGGTGAGCCCTCGCTCGCGCTCTCCATTCCCGATCAGCCCACTGAACTCGACGACGGTCTACTCACCGCGAGTGAAGTCGCTCAGCTCAAGCTCAATGCGGATTGGGTTGTGCTGTCGGCCTGCAACACCATCGCGGGCGACAAGCCCGGCGCCGAGGCCCTGTCGGGACTGGCGCGCTCGTTCTTCTACGCCGGTGCGCGCGCTCCTGGTCTCGCATTGGGCCGTGGATTCGGAAGCTGCCACCCGCCTGACCACGATGACTTTCGAGCTGCTCAAAAACGAACCACAAATCGGGCGTGCCGAAGCCTTGCGCCGCGCGATGTTAACCTACGTTGACGACACCTCGTCTCCGCGCAACGCCTATCCTGCGATGTGGGGGCCCTTCGCGCTCATCGGCGAAGGCGCGGTACGATAGGGTGGCCTTGGAATTTTCATCGAGACCGTCTTGGGCATTGTGCGTCGCAATAACCTTGTGAAACGCCGAAACGCGCATTTGGTTGCGCGATCATTGTTGATTTTTTGATGCGACTGCTCAGAGCTGACATGCGCGACGTTTGGCGCGGTCCTTGAATAAACCAAATCCGAAGGGATCAGCTTGGCAACGCCTGCGTTCATCAGTATTAGGTCGTTCCAACCGAGGCCGAACGGCCTGTAATCACGGTGACCGCGGCGGCGCCAAGCATGATCGCGCTGAGTGGGTTCTAGGAGGATTTTTCGTGCAAGAGACGGGCGTGCGCAACGGTGCCTTCGGCGCCGACAAATTCGGCTTAAAGAATCTCAAGCAGGTTCACTGGAACCTCGGTGCGCCGCAACTCTATCAATACGCGCTCTCCGCGGGCGAGGCGGTGCTGTCGGCCGATGGCGCGCTCTGCGCCGACACCGGCGAGTTCACCGGCCGCAGCCCCAAGGACAAATTCACGGTGCGTGACGCCACCACCGACAAGAAGATGTGGTGGGCCGGCAACCAGTCGATCACCGCAGAGCAGTTCGAGACGCTCTACCAGGACTTCCTCAAGCACGCCGAAGGCATGTCGCTGTTCGCACAGGACCTCTATGGCGGCGCCGATCCGGCTTATCGCATCAAGACCCGCGTCTTCACCGAGCTCGCCTGGCACTCGCTGTTCATCCGCACGCTGCTGATCCGTCCCGAGGCGATCGAGCTCTCGGCGTTCGTGCCCGAGCTCACCATCATCGACATGCCGAGCTTCCGCGCCGATCCGAAGCGCCATGGCTGCAAGTCGGAGAATGTCGTCGCGATCGATTTCGCCCGCAAGATCGTGCTGATCGGCGGGTCTTACTATGCCGGCGAGATGAAGAAGTCGGTCTTCACCACGCTGAACTACTATCTGCCCGAGCGCGGCGTGATGCCGATGCATTGCTCGGCCAATGTCGGCGCCAAGGGCGATGCGGCGATCTTCTTCGGCCTGTCCGGCACCGGCAAGACCACGCTGTCAGCCGATCCGAACCGCACGCTGATCGGCGATGACGAGCACGGCTGGGGCCCGAACGGCGTCTTCAACTTCGAAGGCGGCTGCTACGCCAAGTGCATCAAGCTGTCGCAGGAAGCCGAGCCCGAGATCTATGCCGCCTCGACCCGCTTCGGCGCGGTGCTCGAGAACTGCGTGTTGGACGAAGACACCCGCGTGGTCGATTTCGACGACGGCTCCAAGACCGAGAATACGCGCTCGGCCTATCCGCTCGAGTTCATCCCGAACGCCTCGCGCACCGGCCGCGCACCGCAGCCGAAGAACGTGGTGATGCTCGCCGCCGACTCCTTCGGCGTGCTGCCGCCGATCGCCAAGCTCTCGCCGGCGCAGGCGATGTATCACTTCCTGTCGGGCTACACCGCCAAGGTCGCTGGCACCGAGCGCGGTCTCGGCAATGAGCCGCAGCCGGAATTCTCGACCTGCTTCGGCTCGCCCTTCCTGCCGCTCGACCCCTCCGTCTACGGCAACATGCTGCGCGACCTGATCGCCCAGCACAATGTCGACTGCTGGCTGGTCAACACGGGATGGACCGGCGGCAAGTACGGTACCGGCTCGCGCATGCCGATCAAGGTGACGCGCGCGCTGCTGACCGCGGCCCTCGACGGCTCGCTTCGCAACGTCGAATTCCGCACCGATAAATATTTCGGCTTCGCGGTCCCGACCGCGCTGCCGGGCGTGCCGAGCGAGATCCTCAACCCGGTCAACACCTGGAAGGACAAGGACGAGTTCGACAAGACCGCCCGCGCGCTGGTCGGCATGTTCCAGAAGAACTTTGCCAAGTTCGAAGCCCAGGTCGACGCCGAGGTCCGCGCCGCTGCACCGGACGTGAAGCTCGCGGCGGAGTAAGCTTGCGTCGTTTGAAATTCGAAAGGGCGGCCGCGAGGCCGCCCTTTTGCTTTTCAAGATGTCTCTCCACCGTCATTGCGAGCGCAGCGAAGCAATCCAGAATCCCTCCGCGGAAACAGTCTGGATTGCTTCGCCGCGCTCGCAATGACGAACTTGCGGAAGCAGCTACGCCTTGAAATACGCGATCTGCGTGCTCGTCGCGAGCAGCCTTCCGTGGGGCGACCACAGCTCGGCGTTCTGGTCGGCGTAGCTCTTGTGCATGATCTTTGAATCTGCGGTCGCCAGCACGCGGGTGATGTCCTCGGCCGCGAGTTCTTCGCTGTCAGTGTGGAAATACGTCGTCAGCGACACCGTGCCAAACGGCACCAGCTCGCGCCGCGCGTGGAAGATGCGGCCGAAGAAGGCGTCCGACATCGACATCAGCGACGGCATGTCCAGCTTGCGCGGCTCGCGATCACTGATCCAGAGCTTTGAGTAAGTGCTGGCGAGTTCGGGCTTGGACGGGCCGATCCGCATCTCGCCCTCGACGAACCGGAATTCATACTGGTTGGCCCAGGACGCCGCGATCTTTGGGAACGGCATCGTCTCTTCGAACGGCTTTGCATCCGGATATTGCGCCACCCTGTGGTCCCAGGACGGCCGGCGTTCGGCGAACACCGCGGTGGCGAGGGTTGCGACCTCGCCGCCGCCTTGCGACAGTTCAACGCTCCAGTGCTGGCTGGAGCGGTTGGCCTTCACCAGTCGCACGTCGAGATCGAACGGCCCCTTGGCGATCGGCGCGCAGTAATTCACGGTGAGCGCCAGCGGATCGCCGGCACGTTCCGGATGCTCGATCAGCGCGCGCAAAATGGTCGCGGCCGTGACGCCGCCGAACGGGCCGACAAAGGCCCAGTAATCGTCGCTGGTGTGTCCCTGCCAGCTCGAGTCACCGGCGGTGACGCGGGTGGCGTCGTCGAAAGGGTGCGGGAGCTTGGCGTGCATTGCTTGATCCGGCGTTCAATGACGGACGTCATATCACGTCCGCCGCCGGCTTGTGCAATTACCTCGTGGGTAACCGATTTCACGTCGCGGAAATTCAGCCCGCGACGTCGCGCAGGGTCGGCAGCAGCGGCGTGGTGGGGTTGACCGGCACGTTCCAGATCTCCTCGGCGTATTCGCGAATGGTGCGGTCGGAGGAGAACCACGCCATGCGCGCGACGTTGAGGATCGAGGCGCGGGTCCAGGCCGGCGCCACCTGCCAGCGCGCATCGACGCTGCGCTGCGCCTCGTAATAAGAATCGAAGTCGGCGCTGACCATGTAATGGTCGAGATAGCGCAGCGCATGCGCGATCGATTCGAAGCGGCCGGGATCGCCGGGCGAGAATTCGCCGGCGCCGATCGCATTGATGGCGCGCTGGAGCTTCGGCGAATTGCGGATCACGTCCGAGGCGTCCAGCCCCTGCTTGCGCCGGATCATCACGTCACCGGCTTCCATGCCGAAGATCGCGATGTTCTCCGCGCCGACATGGTCGCGGATCTCGATGTTGGCGCCGTCGAGCGTGCCGATGGTGAGGGCGCCGTTCAGCGACAGTTTCATGTTGCCGGTGCCGGAGGCTTCCATGCCGGCTGTCGAGATCTGCTCGGAGAGGTCGGCAGCGGGAATGATCACTTCGGCAAGGCTGACATTGTAGTCGGGCAGGAACACGACCTTGAGCTTGCCGCCGATGGCGGGATCGTTGTTGACGACTTCCGCAACATCGTTGATGAGTTTGATGATCAGCTTGGCGTAGCGGTAGCTCGCCGCCGCCTTGCCCGCAAAGATCTTCACCCGCGGCACCCAGTTGCCGTTGGGGTCGTCCTTGATCGCCTGGTACAGCGCGACCGTCTCGATGACATTGAGAAGCTGGCGCTTGTATTCGTGGATGCGCTTGATCTGCACGTCGAACAGCGCGTTCGGGTCGACCTTGATGCCGAGGCGCTCGCCGATCAGGCGCGCCAGCGCCGTCTTGTTGTGAAGCTTGACTGCGCGGAACCTCTTCTGGAATTCGACGTCGCTGGCGCGGGCCTCGATCAGGCTGAGCTGCGTCGGATCATCGAGCACGGCGTCGCCACAGGTCTCGCGCAACAGATCGGTCAGTTTCGGGTTCGCCAGCATCAGCCAGCGGCGGAAGGTGATGCCGTTGGTCTTGTTGGTGATGCGGCCGGGGTAGAGATGGTTGAGGTCGTGGAACACGGTCTCCCGCATCAGGTCCGAATGCATCGCCGAGACGCCGTTGATGCGGTGGGAGCCGACGAAGGCGAGCTGGCCCATGCGCACGCGCCGGCCGCTCCGCTCGTCGATCAGCGACACCGAGGCGCGGAAGTCGATGTCGCCGGGGGCGCGCGCCTCTGCGAGCGCGAGATGCTGCACGTTGATGCGGTAGATGATCTCGAGATGCCGCGGCAACAGCCGTTCGAACAGCTCGACCGGCCAGGTCTCCAGCGCCTCAGGCAGCAGCGTGTGGTTGGTGTAGGACAGCGTGGCGACCGTGATCTTCCAGGCCTCGTCCCAGCGGAAATTGTGGTCGTCGATCAGGATCCGCATCAGCTCGGTGACGGCCAGGCTCGGATGGGTGTCGTTGAGCTGCACCGCGACCTTGCTCGACAGGCTGCGAAGCTGGCCGTCCGACGCAAGGTGCCGCTTGATCAGGTCCTGCAGCGAAGCCGAGACGAAGAAATATTCCTGGCGCAGGCGCAGCTCGCGGCCCGCCGGGCTCTCGTCGTTCGGGTAGAGGAATTTACAGATCGCTTCCGCGCGCGACTGCTCGGCGCTGGCGCTGACATAGTCGCCGGTGTTGAAGGCATCGAGCTTCAACGGATCGGGCGAGCGTGCCGACCACAGCCGCAGCGCGTTGACGTGCTGGCCGCGCCAGCCGACGATCGGCGTGTCATAGGCCATCGCCTGCACGGTCTCGGACGGATGCCAGATCGCGCGATCGCGGCCCTTGTCTTCGACATGCTCGACACCGCCGCCGAAGCGAATGTCATAGATCACTTCGGGCCGCTGCAATTCCCAAGGGTTGCCGAAGCCGAGCCATTCGTCCGGATATTCCTGCTGCCAGCCCTGATTGATGATCTGACGGAACAGGCCGTAATCATAACGGATGCCGTAGCCGATCGCAGGGATCGACAGCGTCGCCATGCTTTCCATGAAGCAGGCGGCGAGACGGCCCAGGCCGCCATTGCCGAGCGCCGCGTCCGGCTCGCATTTGCGCAGCTCAGGCAAGGAAACGCCGAGATCGCCGAGCGCGACCTCGAAGATCTTC
Organism: Bradyrhizobium sp. MI1.4; assembly: GCF_055811315.1. Lineage (NCBI taxonomy): Bacteria > Pseudomonadati > Pseudomonadota > Alphaproteobacteria > Hyphomicrobiales > Nitrobacteraceae > Bradyrhizobium > Bradyrhizobium sp. MI1.4. The sequence continues at coordinate 45,302 of NZ_JBVVPP010000029.1, forward strand.
AATAGCCCCATATTGTTCAGCGCGTCGCTGAAGAGGCGGCCGATCAGGAATTCGAGCGAGAGATAATAGACCCGCTTGCGCCCCGCATCGTAGCTGTGCTTCTCGGCCGTGAGCCAGCGATGCACGATGCGATCGCGCAGCGCCAGCGCCGCGGCCTGGTACCAGTCGTGCTTGGTGGCCATGCCCGCATCCTTGCCGATGGCAAGGCGCAGCTTCGCCAGGATCGCGCCCTTGATCTCAGCCAGAGCGAGTTCGTCGATGGGCTGGTTGGGGGCGGAGAAATTGGGCTGGAACGATGAATCTTGCAAAGTCGTCACTTCCTGGTCGCGAGAACACTACTGACCCTACGCATCTTGCCTCTGTACGGAACCATTGCTGGTGCGACCGTGCACTGCGTTTGGCGTAAAATTATGCAAGGAACGGGCCGATTTGGGAACCCGGACGCATACGGGGAAACGTGGATTTGGTGCTAGAATGGCGGCCAATTCAGCCATCAGTGTGGAGGAGGCGCCCGATGAACTCTCTGATGAGACCTGTGACGCGACGGCTGATCGAAATCGCCGCCGCCACCTTCCTCGTCGTCTGCATCACCGCGTCCAGCGCCGCCTTCGCCGCCGGCAAGATCGGCCGCGGCGCCGACGGCCTGAGCTGCGCCGTCACGCTTCCGCAAAACGCATCCTCCGCCGCCCGCTGCGCCGCCATCAAGCGCCAATGCGGCGGCAAATTTTACGCAAGCGCGTGCGGGGATAAGTTGATGTCAGCGGCGAATTGAGCAGGGGCTGGTGCAACGAAGAAGGTGTCGTCCTGGCGGAAGCTAGGACCCATTACCCGCCTGTCAGATGAGGCCTGACCGATCATTCCAATCGGGATTTCTTCCTCGATCAGCTTGATCTTCCAGTCCCGCTTCCAGAACTTGAGCTGCTTCTCGCGCGCGATCGCCTCCTGCAGTGTTGCGTAGGCTTCGACATGAACGAGGCGGAAGATTTTATACTTGTGCACGAACTTCGAGCCGCGACCCGAACGATGTAGCTCAAGCCGCGCGCGGACGTCGTTGGTGATTCCGATATAGATCGTGTCGTGATGGCGGCTTGCGAGAATGTAGACGAAGTAGCTGCTCGTGCTCATGGCCCAACCCGCAAAAGCAACACTGACCGGGTAATGGGTCCTGGCTTTCGCCAGGACGACGCTCTCCAACAATCGCGCCTAACATCAGAACAAATTAAGAACACTTTAGCAAGTCTTTGATATATCATTGTGATTCGGCGTGTTGCCGACACCATATCTAGCGTCTGCCAGACTTCGCGAGGACTACATGTCCACCATTGCCTTCGATCAATTTGCCCTCACCAGGATCGCCGATTTCGCGCGCTCGCTGTCGCGGCTGCATCAGGCGGCGCGGCGCCACGCGGTCGACGACGACCAGTTCGACCGCGAGTTCAACGCGGTGTGCCAGTCGATCTGGGGCTACACCATCGACGACGTCAGCGACGATCTGTTTTCGGCGCAGGACCATCTGTTCCTCGACACGCTTGACGAAGCGCATGCGCGCATCTTCGCCGCCGAGCAGGGTTATGATCTCGTCGACGACCAAGGCATGCTCACCGACTGGTGGGGTTTTTGCTGGATGATTTTAGCCGAGAAGCGCGGCCTGCTCACGGCAGACAACCGCGCCGCCGCGCGCGCGGCGATCGAGGAGAAATATCTGGCGGCGCCGAACGTGATCGGCGTGATCATCGGACGGTGACCCACCATCCTCCGTCATTGCGAGGAGCCTCTTGCGACGAAGCAATCCAGAGTGCCTCCACGGAGCCAGACTGGATTGCTTCGCTTCCGCCTTCGCTCTTCGAGCTTCGGCGGACAAGTCGCTCGCAATGACGGCTTGGCTACAGACGAGCCTGAGCTAGTCCAGCCCAGCCCGCTTCGCCGGCTTTTGCGTTTTCGGCACCGTCACGTCGGGGAGCGTCTCGCGCACGATCTCCGCGGCAGGGGCATCCGCCGCCACCGTGTCGGCGCGCACCGGCGCCACCTTCATCTCGCCGAGCCGTGCGCGGACCTGCGCGGTGAGACCGGGATAGGAGGCGACCGGGGTGAAGTCCGCGGCCTGGTCGTTGCCGACGCGGATGCCGGTATAGGCGACGAGACCGTCGCTGGTGGCGATCACGTCGCCGGGCTTTAGCGACGAGTCCAGCGCCAGATCGACCGGAGCAAGGCCGACCGGCTCGCGGCCGTTGCAGGTGCAGTCGGCGCGCAGCGCCTTGCGATAGGCGAACGCGTTCTCGCTATCGGCATAGCGCTCGCCGGTCTGCGACGCCGCGCCGTCGATCGAGGAGCCGAAATAGATCTTGGTGGCGCTTGCAGGACAGAACGCCTGACACATCTGCGCGGGCGAGGTGAGACCGCGCATCAGCGGAAAATATTTGCCGTCGCAGCTGCGCACGCAGAACGCCGGTCCCGAGCCGCCGGCCGCAGCCGAACGTGTCGGCGGCACGTATGGCGGACTTGCGCCGTTCTGCTGGCCGGTGAATGGATCGGCGTAGGAGCTCGGCTGCTGCGGCACCTCACGCTGCGGCCGCTGCTGCTGCTGCATTCCGCCGAAGAAGAAGTCGAACAGGCCTTCGGCCGAAACCGGGGCCGGAGCCGCAACCAGCGGTGCTGCCAATGTGGCGGCTACGAGCATCGCGCGACGCCACCGGCGCGCATGGGACATGACTGTACGCAAACGCTTACTCCACCCGGCGCTACCCAACCGGCCGGGACCATCAGGTCTCAGCACATGATTCACCATAAGGCGGGATGGTAAATGAGCGGTTGAGGGGGGAGGAGCGGCGTCGCCGGACGGGTGGACCTCGTCATGGCCGTGCTTGTCCCGGCCATTTAGGATCTCTGGTGCGGCAAAGACGTGGATGCCCGGTCAAGCCCGGGCACGACGGCGGAAAAAGTCTAGCCGCTCAAGCCTTCAAGAACTCCGACGCCTTGTACAGCGAGCGGAACGGCAGCCCGGCCGCGCCAAAGGTGTCGTCGGCGCCTTCCTCGCGGTCGACCATGGTCAGCACCAGCACCACTTCCGCGCCGGTCTCGCGCACCGCTTCCACGGCCTTCATCGCCGAGCCGCCGGTGGTGGTGACATCCTCGACGATCACGACGCGCTTGCCCTCCAGCGTCTCGCCCCTGGGCAGCCCCTCGATCGCGAGCTTGGCGCCATGCTCCTTCGGCTTCTTGCGCACGAAGAAGGCCGCGATGGGATGGCCCTTGATCCAGGAGATCTGCGCCAGCGCGCCGGCCAGCGGCACCGCGCCCATCTCGAGCCCGCCGATGAAATCGAGCTGGTCATCCTTCAGCGCCTCATAGGTCAGCTCGGCGAGCAGGGTCGCACCCTCCGGGTCGAGCATGGTCGGCTTGAGGTTGAAGTAGAAGTCGCTCTTGCGGCCCGACGCGAGCGTCACCTCGCCGCGGCCGAAGGAGCGCCGGCGGATGATCTCGAACAGGCGGGCGCGGGAGGCTGATTTAGACACGGCGGGCCCTCGGGAGCATTTTTGGAGGTGGCGGAATTTATCCGCGACGGCCTCGACATTCCAGAGGGGGCTTCCCCCGTCAACAGGGATCGGCCATCCCGGGCGGCCGGTTGTGGGGGTGCAACGTTCTGGGGTAGGTGGATGCCGGATATCTCGGGCAAGAAAACCTGCAAGAAGGCTGGGCAAGGACACGCGACAAATGACCATCGAGCTGCACACCTGGAACACGCCGAACGGCCGCAAGATCTCGGTCGCGCTGGAGGAGATGGGGCTGCCCTACAAGGTGATCCCGGTGAATATCAGCAAGGGCGAACAGATGGCGCCGGAGTTCCTGAAGCTCTCGCCCAACAACAAGATTCCCGCGATCCTCGATCCCGAGGGGCCGGACGGCAAGCCCGTCAGCATCTTCGAGTCGGGGGCGATCCTGCTGTATCTCGGCGAAAAGACCGGCAAATTCCTGCCGAAATCGCTTTCGGGCCGCATCCCCGTCTATGAATGGCTGATGTGGCAGATGGGCGGCTTCGGGCCGATGCCGGGCCAGGTGCACCATTTCATCGCGCTCGAGAACGAGCAGGACCGCGCCTACGGCCTCAAGCGCTACATGGCGGAGACGCGACGGCTCTACGGCGTCCTCGACCGCCGGTTGGAGGCTCGCGATTTCGTGGCCGGCGAGCTCTCGGTTGCCGATTTTGCCATCCTGGGCTGGGCCTGGCGTCACCCTCGCCACAAGGTTGACCTGGCCGACTTCCCCAACGTCAAGCGCTGGTACGAGGCCCTGATGGCGCGCCCCGCGGTGAAGCGGGGCATGGAGGCGAAGCTGGATTGATCTTTCTCTCCCTCTCCCCGCAAGCGGGGAGAGGGGAAAATCACACCTTCCGCGCTTCCACCGCCATCCGCACCGCAAGCCCGGCCAGCACCGTGCCCATCAGCCAGCGCTGGACCAGCATCCAGCTTGGCCGGCTTGCGAGAAACAGCGCGATCGACCCGGCCGCGAGCGCGATCATCGCATTGACGCTGACGCTGATCGCGATCTGGATCGCGCCGAGCACCACTGACTGCGCCAGCACGCTGCCGGCGGTGGGATCGATGAACTGCGGCAGCAGCGCGAGGTAAAGCATCGCGATCTTCGGGTTGAGCAGATTGGTGACGAACCCCATCGCGAACAATTTGCGCGGGCTGTCGATCGCAAGCTGCTTCACCTGGAACGGCGAGCGCCCGCCCGGCTTCACTGCCTGCCAGGCCAGCCACAACAGATAACCCGCGCCGGCAAAGCGCAGCGCGTCATAGGCGAAGGGAACGGCGAGCAGCAGCGCCGTGATGCCGAATGCCGCGCACAGCATGTAGAACACGAAGCCGAGCGCCACGCCGCCGAGCGAGACGTTGCCCGCCGCAGGCCCTTGCGTGATCGAACGCGAGATCAGGTAGATCATGTTCGGCCCGGGCGTGAGCACGAGGCCGAGGCAGACGAGAGCGAAGCCGAGCAGGGCGGAGGCGTGGGGCATGGCTGAACCGGTGCGGGAGACGGCTCGATTTTAATATGCGAGGCCTCGCCGTGCCATCGCGCAATTGCACGGAGGACAATTCTGACCTGTGTCTCTCTCTCTATAGGTCGTCCCGGCCCCCGTGCGGGCGCACTTGGCCGGGACGACACTCAAAGTTTGGAAGGAGCGAAGTGAAGACGTAGCGTCAATGTGCCTCGTCCCAATTGTTCGCTGCGCGTGCATCGACATGCAGCGGCACCGAGAGCAGCACGGCCGGGAACGGCGCGTCCTGCATCACGTGCTGCACGACGGGGAGCGTCGCCTCGACCTCCGCGTCCGGCACCTCGAAGATCAGTTCGTCGTGCACCTGCAGCAGCATCTGCGCCGACAATTTCTTCTGGACCAAGGCATCCTCCATCCGCGTCATCGCGCGGCGGATGATGTCGGCGGCGGTGCCCTGGAGCCGGGCGTTGATCGCGGCGCGCTCGTTGAAGGCCCGCACCGAGGCGTTCGAAGCCTTGATGTCGGGATAGTACATCTTCCGTCCGAACAGCGTGGTGACGTAGCCGTGGCTCCGGCAGAAGTCGCGCGTCTCGTCCATGTAGGCGCGGATGCCGGGGAAGCGTTCGAAGTATTTCTTGATGTAGGCGGAGGCCTCTTCGCGCGCGATGCCGAGCTGGTTGGCGAGGCCGAACGCCGAAATGCCGTAGATGATGCCGAAATTGATCGCCTTGGCGCGGCGCCTGATTTCGCTCGGCATGCCCTTGATCGGCACGCCGAACATTTCCGATGCCGTCATGGCGTGAATGTCCAGACCGTCGCGGAACGCCTGCTGCAGCACGGGAATGTCGGCGATCTCAGCGAGCAGCCGCAGCTCGATCTGCGAATAGTCGGCGGAGACGAGCTTGTGCCCTGGCGTTGCGATGAAGGCGCGCCGGATCTTGCGTCCGTCCTCGGTGCGCACCGGAATGTTCTGCAAATTCGGCTCGTTCGACGACAGCCGGCCCGTCGTGGTCGCGGCCAGCGCGTAGGTCGTATGGACGCGGTGGGTCTGGGGATTCACGTAGGTCGGCAACGCGTCCGTGTAGGTCGATTTGAGCTTCGAGACCTGGCGCCACTCCAGAATCTTCTTCGGGAGGTCGTGGCCCTGCTCGGCGAGCTCGTCGAGCACCTGAGCGGTGGTCGACCACGCGCCGGTCTTGGTCTTGGTGCCGCCCGACAGTCCCATCTTGCCGAACAGGATGTCGCCGATCTGCTTCGGGCTGCCGACATTGACCGGCTCGCCCGCGATCTGCTGGATCTCGGCTTCGACACGGGCCGCAGTCTGGGCGAAGTCGCCGGAGAGACGCGACAGCACCTGACGATCGATCGAGATGCCGCGCCGCTCCATGCGTGCGAGCACCGCGACCAGCGGGCGTTCCAGCGTCTCGTAGACCGTGGTCATGTGCTCGGCGATGAGGCGCGGCTTCAGCACGCGCCAGACGCGCAAGGTCACGTCGGCGCCTTCCGCCGACAGCGACGCGGCCTTGTCGATCGGCACCTGGTCGAACGTGATCTTGCCCTTGCCGCTGCCGAGCAGCTCGTTGTCTTTGAGCATCGCGTGACCGAACCAGCGCTCGGACAGTTGCTCCAGCGCGTGCGAGCCGCGGCCGGCATCGAGCACGTAGGAGATCAGCTGCGCATCATCGGTGTTGCGCAGTGTGATGCCGTGCTGCGCCAGCATCACCGCGGTGAATTTGACGTCGAAGCCGATCTTGAGAATGCCTGGTGATTCCAGCACCGGCCGCAACGCTTCGATCGCATCAGTGTGCTTGACCTGGTCGGGCGCGAGGCCCGCGTCGAACAGGCCGGCGCCGCCGCCGGACTGCTTGTGCGCCAGCGGCACGTAGCAGGCCTCGTTCGGCGCCAGCGCCAGCGCGATACCGCAGAGGTCGGCCTGCATCGGATCGATCGAGTTTCCCCGGATCTCGACCGCGACATGGCCGGCATCGTGAATGCGCGCGATGAACGCGTTCAATTCCGCGAGCGTCTTGATGGCCTGGTACTTGCTGCGGTCGACCGGAAGCTTGCGCAAAGCCTCTTCCCGCGCGGCGGCGAGCGAAATCGGCGCGCCCTTCGGACTCGCGGCCTTGTCCTCCTTGCTCGCCGAAGGGTTGCGCTGGCCCACCGGAACTTGCGCCGGCGCGCCGGGTCCCGGGGCCGGCACGACGTCCGAAGGCGGCAGCGGCGAGAAGACGCTGGCGCCGCTGGAATAGCCGGGATCTGCATCGACGTTGGCCGGGTCAATCTGCGAGAATTCGGCGACGCGGCGCGTCAGCGTGGAAAACTCCATCGCCTTCAGGAACGCGATCAGCTTGCGCGCATCGGGCTCGTGGACGGCGAGATCATCCAGGGGGACTTCGAGGTCCACCTTGTCGTCGAGCAATACGAGCTGCCGCGAGATGCGCGCCTTCTCAGCGTTCTCGATCAGCGCCTCGCGCCGCTTCGGTTGCTTGATTTCGGTGGCCCGGAACAGCAGTTGCTCGAGATCGCCATATTCGACGATCAGCTGCGCCGCGGTCTTGATGCCGATGCCGGGCACGCCAGGAACGTTATCGGTGGAATCGCCGGCCAGGGCCTGCACTTCCACCACCTTCTCCGGCGGCACGCCAAACTTCTCGATCACCTCGGGGATGCCAATGCGGCGGTCCTTCATGGTGTCGTACATGGTGACGCAGTCGGTGACGAGCTGCATCAGGTCCTTGTCGGAGGACACGATTGTCGCGCTTGCGCCGCGCTCGCAGGCTTGCCGTACATAGGTCGCAATCAAATCGTCGGCCTCGAAGCCCACCTGTTCCAGGCAAGGCAGGTCGAAGGCGCGCACCGCCTCGCGGATCAGCGAAAATTGCGGGATCAGATCGTCCGGGGCCGGCTGCCGGTGTGCCTTGTACTCAGGATAGATCTTGTTGCGGAAGGTGATTTCCGACTTGTCGAAAATGATCGCCAGATGGGTCGGCCGGTTGTCCTCGGGCATCTCGCGCAACAGCTTCCACAGCATGTTGCAGAAGCCGAGCACGGCATTGACCTGCAAGCCGTCGGACTTGCGGTTCATCGGCGGCAGCGCATGGTAGGCGCGGAAGATGTAGCCGGAACCGTCGACCAGGAAGACATGGTCGCCCTTGCCGGCCGCCTTCGCGGCAACGGGCTTGGCAGCAGCTGTCGCAGCAGCGGGCTTGGTTTCGGCGGCCTTGGGCGCGGCAGCCTTGGTGTCAGCTTGGGCGGTGGTCTTTGGGGAGCTCTTGGGCATGGCCGCAATGTATGAATTTTTGCGGGATTTGACAGCCTTGGGAGGTGGATTTTTGGCTTGCGGATGCCGCTATCCCCACTGTCATTTCCCGCATCCCCCGCTGTCATTCCCCGCGACGGCGGGGAATCCAGTACGCTGCGGCTTCTCCGTATACGACTGCTGCCCTCTGGAATACTGGATCCCCGCCTTCGCGGGGATGACAGCAGAGTATCACTCCGCCGCCTGCAACACCGCGCTTGTCTTCTTCGGCGCGATCCAGAACGCATCGGGCCGCTCGAACAGGAAGTTGCCGCCAAGGCGCAGTGCGATCTGCCAGATTGCGAGCGAGCCGATCACGCCGGCGATGGTCACGATCAGCGACACCGCACCGATGTCGGGAATGATGCCCGTGCGCAAGAGCAGCGTCCGTGTCGCCGCCATCGGCAGGAAGAAGGCGAGATAGATCACGATCGAATGCTCGCCGCAGAAGCGGAAGACATTCAGCCATTGCACGCGCGCGAGCAGCGTGCCCATCGTGATGATGGCGCAGGCGCCGGCGAAGCCGAGCACGAGCGATACGATTTTCCATTCGCTGGCGCCGAGCGCAACGAGGCCGGCATTGACCAGCACCCATGTCGCGAGCGCTGTCAGCGCCCATGCGGGATGATTGCGCGCGCGGTCCGACAGCGCGAACACGTAGGGCGCGAACAGATAGCCCGAATAGAAATAGATGAAGCGCGCGCAGAACTCGTCGATCGCGGTCCAGCCGGTCGAAATGCGCGCCGACTCCAGCGCGGCCGCGACGAGCCATATCGCGGGCTGCGGCATGCGCCGTGTCAGTTTTGTGACGACGAAGAAGATCGGCAGGAGGTAGATGAACCATAGCGTGCCGAACGGCTCGACGAAGGATTCCAGATATAGCAATCCGGCGTCGCGCCAGCTCGTTTCTGCTGCGAATGCGGGGGCCTTGAAGCCGAACTGGATTGTCACCCAGACGACATAGAAATAGGCGAAATGCACCACTTTGCGGTCGAGATAGCTTCGCCAGTCCCGGTCGATCACCAGTGACAGGAACAGACCCGAAATCAGGAAGAAATCAGGCATCCGGAATGGCTTCGCGAAGGCCACCAAAACATGCATGAAACCGGTCTCGCCGGCGGCAAGCTCGACCCCCAGCACCGAATGCATCATCACGACCATGACGATGCAGATGCCCTTGGCGTAATCGACCCAATCGACGCGCGCAGCAGCCGGGGCCTTGAGTCCCCCGCTCGCGGCGATTGTGCCTGATGGTGCCATGGTGTCTCTTTTCGAGGCGTGTTCCGCCAGATCTGTGTGAACGCGGAGCAGTTTGCCGCCTTGCGGCTTACGATTTCTTTACTGGTACAATTGCTGTGCCGTTTTTTGCACGCGGGCTGTTCCCTCACCCCGGGAAAATGCTAAACCGCCGTGGAATTGGGGTTTTGTTAACCAAGCCAAACAGGGTTTTTCATGCGCATTGCTATGATCGGCACGGGCTATGTGGGACTGGTGTCCGGAGCCTGCTTTGCGGATTTCGGCCACGACGTCATCTGCGTCGACAAGGACGAGAAGAAGATCGCGGCCCTTCATCGCGGCGAGATCCCGATCTACGAGCCTGGGCTCGACGAGCTGGTGGCGACCAACGTCAAGGCCAAGCGGCTGGAGTTCACCACCGATTTGTCCAAGCCGGTTGCGGATGCCGATGCTGTCTTCATCGCGGTCGGCACGCCGTCGCGCCGCGGCGACGGCCACGCTGATCTGTCCTACGTCTATGCCGCTGCGAAAGAGATCGCGCAATCGCTGTCCGGCTTCACCGTCGTCGTGACCAAATCGACCGTTCCGGTCGGCACCGGCGACGAGGTCGAGCGCATCATCCGCGAGACCAATCCCAAAGCGGACGTCGTCGTCGCCTCGAATCCCGAATTCCTGCGCGAGGGCGCGGCGATCCGCGACTTCAAATTCCCCGACCGCATCGTCGTCGGCACCTCCGACGAGCGCGGCCGCAAGGTGATGAGCGACATCTATCGGCCGCTGTCGCTGAACCAGGCGCCGCTGATGTTCACGGAACGCCGCACCGCCGAGATGATCAAATACGCCGCCAACGCCTTCCTCGCGACCAAGATCACCTTCATCAACGAGATCGCGGACCTCTCCGAAAAGGTCGGCGCCAACGTGCAGGAGGTCGCGCGCGGCATTGGCCTGGACAACCGCATCGGCACCAAATTCCTGCACGCCGGCCCCGGCTTCGGCGGCTCCTGCTTCCCAAAAGACACCAAGGCGCTGATCAAGATCGCGCAGGACTACGACGTGTCCTTGCGCATCGTCGAATCCGTGCTGGCGGTCAACGAGAACCGCAAGCGGGCGATGGCGCGAAAAGTGAGCCAGGCACTCGGCGGCTCGCTCCGCGGCAAGACCATCGCCGTGCTCGGCCTCACCTTCAAGCCCGACACCGACGACATGCGCGATGCGCCGTCGATCCCGCTGGTCACCGGCCTGATCGACATGGGCGCGAAGGTGAAGGCCTTCGATCCTGTCGGCATGGAGCAGGCGAAGACTGAGCTGCCCAGCATCACTTATTGTGAGGACGCTTATTCCTGCGCGGAAGGCGCCGATGCGATCGTGATCGTCACCGAATGGGTGCAGTTCCGTGCGCTCGACCTCGACCGGCTGAAAGCGACCATGGCGCAGCCTGTCATCGTCGACTTGCGCAACATCTACCGCCCCGAGGAGATGGCTGCGGCCGGCTTCGTCTATGAGAGCGTTGGACGGCCGCCGGTGCAGGGCTAGCGATCCGACCTCGCAACGATTCCGTCATGGCCGGGCTTGTCCCGGCCATCCACGTCTGTTTTCTAGTGTGACGACGTGGATGCCCGGCGACTTCCGTGCGAAGACGCGCTTCGCGCTTTTTGTTCGGGCGTGACGAATGGACAGGCCTTGCCCCGCAGTTTCGACACGCCCCTCCCGATCGATGCCGTGCTCGACGACCTCTCGCGCACGCTGGAGGCGCATCATGCCGCCGTGCTGGTGGCCCCTCCTGGCGCCGGCAAGACCACGCGCGTACCGCTGGCGCTGCTCGATGCCCCCTGGGCCAAAGGCAAGAAGATCATCGTGCTGGAGCCGCGGCGCATCGCGGCGCGCGCCAGCGCCGACCGCATGGCCAAATCACTCGGTGAACGCGCCGGCGAGACTGTCGGCTATCGCGTCCGCTTCGGCTCGAAGATCTCGCGCGCGACCCGCATCGAGGTGGTGACGGAGGGCATCTTCACCCGCCAGATTCTCGACGATCCCGAACTGTCGGGCATCGCCGCTGTGCTGTTCGACGAATTCCACGAGCGCTCGCTCGATGCCGACATGGGCCTGGCGCTGGCGCGCGACGCGCAGCTGGGCTTGCGCGAGGATTTGCGCATCCTCGTGATGTCGGCAACGCTCGATGGCGCCCGCGTGGCAAAATTGCTGGGCGAAGCGCCCGTCGTCGAAAGCGAGGGCCGCGCCTTTCCGGTCGAGACGCGCTATCTCGGCCGCAAGGCTGACGCGCCGATCGAGCGGCAGATGGCGGATGCGATCGCCTCGGCGCTGCGGGCCGATGCCGGCTCGGTGCTGGCGTTCCTGCCGGGCGCCGCCGAAATCCGCCGCACCCAGAATTTCCTCGCCGAACGCATACACGATTCCAGCATTGAAATCGTGCCGCTGTTTGGCGCGCTCGACGCCGCCGTGCAGGATCGTGCCATCTCGCCGGCGCCCAAGGGCACGCGCAAGGTGGTGCTGGCGACCTCGATCGCGGAGACCTCGCTCACCATCGAGGGCGTGCGCATCGTGGTCGATTCCGGTCTCGCCCGCGTGCCGCGCTACGAGCCCGACATCGGCTTGACCCGGCTCGAGACCGTGCGCGTCTCCCGCGCGGCGGCGGACCAGCGCCGCGGCCGCGCCGGCCGCACCGAGCCCGGTATCTGCTACCGGCTCTGGGACGAACCTCAGACAGCCTCGCTAGCGCCCTACACCCAGCCCGAGATCCTCAGCGCCGATCTGTCCTCGCTGGTGCTCGATCTCGCGCAATGGGGCGTCGCCGATCCTGCCGCGCTGTCGTTTCTCGACCCGCCGCCGCAGCCGGCCTGGAAGGAAGCAAAAAGCCTGCTCTCCGAGCTCAACGCGCTCGATGGCGATGGCCGCATCACCGCGGAGGGCAAGAGCCTGCGCGCGCTGGCGCTGCCGCCGCGGCTCGCGCGCATGATCGTGGATTCGCACCGTGCCGGCGAAGGCGAGGCCGCCGCCGAGATCGCGGCCATCATCACCGAGCGCGGGCTCGGCGGCGACAGCGTCGATCTCGAGCACCGGCGCGATCAGTTCCGCCGCGACCGTTCCCCGCGTGCCGCAAGCGCGCGCGACCTCGCCCGGCGCTGGGCTTCGCAGGTGGCGGCGTCAGAGAAGGCGGCGACCGCAGAAGGTGACCTCTCGACCGGCCTGATGCTCGCCTACGCCTTCCCGGATCGCGTCGCGCGCAACCGCGGCAATGGCAGCTTCGTGCTCGCCAACGGCCGGGGTGCTGCGGTGGATCAGACCTCGTCGCTCGCGCGCACGCCTTATATCGCGGTCGGCGAGATGACCGGCACGGCGGCGAGCGGGCGCATTCTGCTCGCGGCGCAAATCTCGCAGGACGAGATCGAGCGGCATTTCGCCGAGCATATCGAATCCGTCGAGGAGATCTCGTTCGATCGCGGCGCGATGGCGCTGCGGGCGCGGCGCAAGCGCGCGCTGCACGCGATCACGCTCTCCGAGGCGACGCTCGCCGTGTCGCCCTCGGGGGACACTGCGCGCATCTTCGCCGACGGGTTGATCGCCGCCGGACTCGACCGGCTGCCCTGGTCGAAGGTAGCCAAACAATGGCGCGATCGCGTGATGTTTTTGCGCAGGGCCGAAGGCGACAGCTGGCCCGATCTCTCGGACGACGGATTGATCGCGCGGCGCGACGATTGGCTGGTGCCGGCGCTCTACGACAAGATCGCGCTGAAGGATATTTCCGTCGGCGATCTCTCCGACGCGTTGATGGCTTTGTTGCCGTGGGAGATGCGCGCGCGGCTCGACCGCGAGGCGCCGACGCATTTCGAGGCCCCGACCGGCAGCGTGCTCGCGATCGACTATGAAGCCGAGCAGGGGCCGACCATCGCGGTGCGGCTGCAGGAATTGTTCGGCCTCAACACCCATCCCTCGATCGCCGCCGGCAAGGTGCCGCTGGTGCTGGAACTGCTGTCGCCGGCGCAGCGCCCGGTGCAGGTGACGCGCGATCTCCCCGGTTTCTGGCGCGGCAGCTACAGTGCCGTGCGGTCCGATTTGCGCGGCCGCTACCCGCGCCATCCCTGGCCGGAAGATCCGGCGAATGCGCTGCCGACCCGGCGGGTCAAGCCGCGCGGGACGTGAGGCGCAAGAAGACCCTCATGGTGGGGAGCGCGGCCCGCCCTTCACGGGCATCCTTCGAGACCCGCTCCTATGGAGCGCTCGTTAATCCAAGCACGGCACCGACCTCTAGCTGCCGCCGGAGTGGGGCTGTTTATCGCGGTAAATGGCGGCTCTGAGTTCGTCAATGAGTTATCATTTATGCGCTGCGGAGGCGCTCCGAACGAGCAAAAGCGTCACAAGCTCTCAGGATGAGGGTCTCACAAAATTGCATTCTGCCCGGAAATCGCTATTTTCCGCGGCCCGGAGGCCCCTTAGATGTCTGTTATCGATCTTGCCGCGAATCCGAGCGATCTGCGTGCGCTCGCCGAACAATCCAACGCCTGGCCGTTCGAGCAGGCGAAGGCCATTGTCGCGCGGCTGAAGAAAAGCCCGAAGGACGAGGTGCTGTTCGAGACCGGCTACGGGCCATCAGGCCTGCCGCATATCGGCACCTTCGGCGAGGTCGCGCGCACCTCGATGGTGCGGCACGCTTTTCATGTGCTGACCGAGAACAAGATCAAGACCCGCCTGCTCGCGTTCTCCGACGACATGGACGGGTTTCGGAAAGTGCCCGACAACGTCCCCAACAAGGAGATGCTGGCCGCGCATCTCGGCAAGCCGCTGACGCGGGTGCCGGATCCGTTCTCCAACGAATACCCGTCGTTCGGGCACAACAACAATGCGCGGCTGCGCGCCTTCCTCGATCATTTCGGCTTCGACTACGAATTCGCGAGCTCGACCGACTATTACACGTCCGGCCGTTTCGACGCGACGCTGCTCAAAATGCTCGCGGCCTACGACAAGGTGATGGCGATCATCCTGCCGACGCTCGGTCCCGACCGCCGCGCGACCTATTCGCCGTTCCTCCCCATCAGCAAGACCACGGGTGTCGTGCTGCAGGTGCCGATGATCCGCCGCGACGTTGCGGCCGGCACGGTGACCTACCTCGATCCCGATACCAACCAGGAAGTCGAGACGCCGGTCACCGGCGGCAACGTCAAGTGCCAATGGAAGGCCGATTGGGCGATGCGCTGGGTCGCGCTCGGCGTCGATTACGAGATGGCCGGCAAGGACCTGATCGACTCGGTCAAACTCTCCGGCGCGATCGCCAGGGCGCTCGGCGCCACGCCGCCGGAGGGCTTCAACTACGAGCTCTTCCTCGATGACAAGGGCCAGAAGATCTCGAAGTCGAAGGGCAATGGGCTGACCATCGACGAATGGCTGCGCTACGCCTCGCCGGAATCGCTGTCGCTGTTCATGTATCGCGAGCCGAAGGCGGCCAAGCGGCTGTATTTCGACGTCATCCCGCGCAATGTCGACGACTACCAGCAGTTCATCGACGGCTTTGCGAAGCAGGACGCCAGGCAGCAGCTCGGCAATCCGGTCTGGCATGTCCACAATGGCCATCCGCCGAAGTTCGACATGCCCGTCACGTTCCAGCTCCTGCTGACGCTGGTGTCGTCGTCGAATGCGGAGAATGCCGAGACACTGTGGGGTTTCATTGGTCGCTACCGACCCGGTGTGAGCCCGCAGACGCATCCCAAGCTCGACGCGATGGTCGGCTATGCCATCAACTATTATCGCGACTTCGTCGCGCCGACGAAGACGTTCCGCGAACCGACCGAGACCGAGCGCGCGGCGCTGCAGGATTTGCGGGATGCATTATCGCAGCTTCCGCAGGACGCCTCGGCCGAGGACATCCAGAACGTCGTCTACGAGATCGGCCGCCGCGAGCCGTTCCTCGACCAGGTCAAGAAGGGCAAGGACGGCCGTCCGGGCGTGACGCTCGACTGGTTCAACATGCTCTACCAGGTGCTGCTCGGCCAGGAAAAGGGCCCGCGCTTCGGCTCCTTTGTCGCGGTGTATGGCGTGCAGAACGCGGTCAACATGATCGACGGCGCGCTGGCGCGGAGTGCGTGAGAGCTACGGAACTGAGTTGTAGGCGCGACCTATCTCCCCGATTCGTCCTGGCGAAAGCCAGGACCCATAGCCACCGCCGGATGTGGTTACGGAGACTCGGAGTGGCCAATTGGTGCCACAACTTCTCCCTGGGTAATGGGTCCTGGCTTTCGCCAGGACGACACCGAGGCCTCACTGGCTTGCCCACACGATCCGCGCGATCCACACCACCTCGCTCGCCGCCATCCTGCGTTCGGCCTGCGTCGCATCGAGCGGCTGCAAATCCAGAGCCTTTGCCGTGCGGCGCTTCAGCGTCGCCACCGTCACCTCGCCCGCCTTGCTCTTCACCACCACGCGATCGCCTTTGTGGATCGGCGCGCCGGGCGCGACCAGGATGATGTCGCCGTCGCGATAGGCGGGTGCGAACGCTTCGCCGGTAATCTGCAGCGCGAAGCTGTGATTGCCCTCGACGGCGGGAAGGGCAAATTCGGTCCATCCCTTGCCGATGGGAAAGCCGGACTCGTCGAAGGCACCGCTCGCGCCCGCCAGCGCGAAGCCGAGCAGCGGCACCGAGCGGCCGCCGCCTGCCTCGTCGCCGACCAGCCTGGCAAAGGTGTCGATCGAGGAATTTGCCGCCGCCAGCGCTTTCGCGATCGATTCGGTCGAGGGCCAGCGCTCGCGGCCGTCGGAGGTAACGCGCTTGGACTTGTTGAAGGTGGTGGGATCGAGCCCGGCGCGCTTGGCGAGGCCGGACGGCGACAGGCCGGCACGCGCCGCCAGCCGATCCAGCGCGCCCCAGATCTGGTCGTGGGTGAGCATCCTCTGCGCTTTGGCCTGCCTGACCATGGAAGGTCCAGCCCGTCGCAACTCAGGAAAACTATCCTCAAATCAATCGGTTTTCCGTTTTCGGTGCAAGAGGCGGCGTCTAAGTCTTGAGTTCGGCAGGGGTGGCCTTTACGGTCCCGCCCGGGATTTAACGACCCACGAGAGACGAAAATCCCCAGGAGACTCAAAGAGCTGTCTCCCCGGGCAAACAGGGCTGCGTAAGCGGTGGTCAAGATCTACAAAATCTGTCCGGCCTCGGCCTGGCGCGAGGCGGAACGGCAGGGCGTTTATCGCGGCAGCGCGGACGATTCGCGCGATGGATTCATCCATTTCTCGACCGCCGCCCAGGTTCCCGAGACCCTGCAGAAGCATTATGTCGGGCAGCGCGCGCTGTTCCTGGTCGAGGTCGACGGCGATGCGCTCGGCAGCGCGTTGCGCTGGGAGCGCTCGCGCAATGAGGAGCTGTTTCCGCATCTCTATGGCGAGCTCGATCTCGGCGCGGTGATGGCTGTGATGAACCTCAACACGCGCTCCGACGGCGGCCACGATGTTCCGGAGCTTGCCCCGTGATCCGCGCTTTCGACGCTCTCTCGCTGCCGGTGCTGCGTTGGCTCGATCCGGAGGATGCGCATCGCCTCGCGATCCAGGGCCTGCGCTTCCTGCCGCCGGGCAAGCCGCACGCTGACGATCCCAAGCTTGCGGTGCGTGCGTTCGGGCTCAACTTCCCCAATCCGATCGGCATGGCCGCGGGCTTCGACAAGAGCGCCGAAGTGCCGGATGCGCTGCTGCGGCTCGGCTTCGGCTTCGTCGAGATCGGCTCGGTGACGCCGAAGCCGCAAAGCGGCAATCCGCGACCGCGGCTGTTTCGTCTGGAGCGCGACGAGGCCGTGATCAACCGCATGGGCTTCAACAATGACGGTGCGGAGACAGCCCTGCGCCGGCTTGCGGCGCGCGCGCAGCACGGCGGCATCGTCGGCGTCAATGTCGGCGCCAACAAGGATTCGCCCGATCGGGTCAACGATTACGTCAAGCTGATCGAGACCTTTGCGCCGGTCGCGAGCTATTTCACCGTCAACGTCTCCTCGCCGAACACGCCGGGCCTGCGCAATCTGCAGGAAGGCGCGCTGCTCGACGATCTCCTCGCCAGGGTGATCGACGCGCGCCAGCGGGTGCGCGAGAGCGCCGGCGACACGCCGGTGCTGCTCAAGATCGCGCCGGATTTGAGCCTCGCCCAGCTCGACGAGGTCGTGCAGGTCGCGCGCTCGCGCCGGGTCGATGGCATGATCGTATCGAACACCACGACCGCGCGGCCGAGTACGCTGCGCGAGGAGATGCGCGCCAAGGAGCAGGGCGGCCTGTCCGGCCGGCCGCTGTTCCGGCTGTCGACGCGGATGGTCGCGGAGACCTATGTTCGCGTCGAGGGCGCATTCCCCCTGATCGGTGTCGGCGGGGTGGACTCGGGCGGCGCCGCGCTGACGAAGATCCGCGCCGGCGCGAGCCTGATCCAGCTCTATTCGTCGCTGGTCTACAAGGGCCTCGGCATCGTCGACGAGATCAAGCGCGACCTCGCCTCGACCCTATTGCGGACGGGGCGGGATTCTCTCTCCGAGATCGTCGGCTCCGACGCCGCCACGCTGACGGCGGAAGACTGGCCGGGGATGTAGGCGGTCTCGTGCCCCGAGCGCAGCGCAGCACGTTAGTGATGCGCTGCTGAACCGGGGCCCACGCTCGCGGCATTTTGGGTCCCGGCTCCGCGCAGCAGCGTTTCACCCTGCAGCGTGTCCGGGACACGAGAGCTACGACCTCGAAAACGTCTTCCTGTACAGCGCCGGATAGCGCGCGGCCTGCAATCCGCCGCGCGAGACGTAGGAGGCGATCAGCGCGCTCCACAGCCCGGCATTGCCGAACGATTGCAGCGCCCACCATGTGGCGAGGAAGATCGCGAGCGAGGCCAGCATCAGATTGCGCATCTCACGCGCCCAGGTCGCGCCGATATAGATGCCGTCGAAGCCGAAGGCGAACACGCCGGGAATCGGCGCGAGCACGACGAACGGCAGGAATTCCCGCGCGCCGCGACGGACGCTTTCGCTCGCCGTCATGAAATCGATTAAGTTCGGCCCGAACACCGCGAATAGCGCGGACACGACCAGCGCGAAGCCGAGCCCCCATAGCAGCACCAGCCGGGTCGAATCAGCAAATCCCCTGGCGTCGCGTGCGCCGAGCGTACGGCCGCAAAGCTGCTGGGCTGCGTTCGCTAGACCATCGAGAAAGAAGGCGCTGACCAGCAGAAAATTGTTGAGCACGGAATTCGCGGCCAGCGTGACGTCGCCGGCCCGCGCGCCCTTGGCGGTGAAGAACAAGAACACGGCGATCAGCGCCGCGGTACGGATCAGGATGTCGGAATTCACGGCCAGCAGCCGCATCAGCTTGGCCCGGTCGAACAGCTCTGCGTACGGCACCGCGAACCCACCGTCCGCATAGCGGCGGCAGACGATCATGCCGAGGCCGAATCCGGCCGCTTCAGACAGCAGCGCTGCGATCGCAGCACCTGCGATGCCGGTGTCGTAGACCAGCACCAGCAGGATCGTCGCCGCCGCGTTGACGAGATTGATGACGATTTGGAGCGCGAGCGCCGGGTTGGCGCGAGCCTGGCCGACCAGCCAGCCCAGGATGACATAATTGACGAGCGCCAGCGGCGCCGACCAGATCCGGATCACGAAGTAGGTTTTCGCCGCGCGCGTGACGCCTTCGCTGCCGCCCATCAGGTCGAACAGCACGATGGCCAGCGGCAGTTGCAGCGCGATCAGTGCTACGCCGATCAAGCCGGCGACGATGAAGCCGCGCACCAGGATCGCGGTCAGCTCGCGCGTCTCGCCGGCGCCGAGCGCCTGCGCCGTGAAGGCGAGCGTGCTCATGCGCAGGAAACCGAACAGCCAGAACAGGCAATCGAAGATGACGGACGCGATGGCGACGCCGCCGAGCAGCGCGGCGTCGTCCAGCCGTCCGATCGCGGTGGTCGAGACCACGCCGATCAGTGGCGTGGTGAGGTTGGCGACCATCGCCGGGCCTGCGATGGCGAAGACCTGACGGGAACCGATCTTCAAGTGAACGGGTGCGTGCATGTCAGAACACGAGCACCATGCTGTCTTCGGCGGCGAGATGGGCGATGTCGTCGAGGCGCGACAGCACGTCTTCGCTCATATGGGTGAGCACGAGGCGTTTTGCGCCGATTTCGGGAAGGTGCTGTTCCAAGGTCGTCAGGCTGAGGTGATTCTTGACCACCTTCTCGTACATATAGGCTTCGGCGATGAAAAGGTCGGCGCCATGCGCCAGCGGAATGAGCGTCTCCGTCCATTCAGTATCGGCGCTGTAGGCCAGCGTGCGACCCTCGGCTTCGACGCGATAAGCGAGGAACGGTCCACCGGATTCGCCGTGCACGACGGGATAGGGCGTCACCGTCACCGCGCCGAAGCTTTGGCTCTGCTCGGGCGCGAGCTCGACGACGGACAGCTCGAAGCGCTGTTTCGTCTTCGAGGAGTGCTCGAACAGACCCTCCATCACCTCACGCAGCCGCGTCTCGATGCCTTTGGGGCCGGCGATCGTGAGCGACCGCGCCCGCCGCGAGAATTGTGCGTCGAGCAGGACAAACGGCAGCCCGGCAAAATGGTCGCCGTGGAAATGCGTGATCAGGATGAGATCGATCTCATTGCGGTCGATCTCCAGCCGCTTCAGTGCCGGCAAAGCCGACGCGCCGCAATCGATCAGGAAGTTGGCTTCGCGCCCCGAGACGTGGAAGCAGGTATTGAGCCTGCCGCCGGATCCGAAGGCGTCGCCGCAGCCGACAAAGCGCAATTGCATCGGCCGCCAGCTCCAAATCCTTTACCTGCGTGGCGCGCCGAAAACGCGCATCAGCAGCCAGATCGGAATCACGATGACAGCGCCGAGCAGGAAGTAGCGCCACAGCCAGTTCACGGTATCGAAGCCGAGATCCCACAAACGCTGGAACAGAAGACGAATGCTTAAGATGATATTCCAGGGGTCGAAGCCGATCGCCGCCAGCACGACGCCGACGAGGATCGAGAGCAGCACCAGGCGAAACGCGACCGCCAGCGGCGAGCCGCCGAGAAAGCGGTGCAGGCCGTCACTGCGGCCGGCCGGCAAATCTCTGACGTCGTGGGCCATCTCAAACTCCTCAGGGGATTCGACCTATCATAGGGCAAGGCGGGGACATGGGGAACCTGTGAGGGGGCGTCAATCGGCTTACGGGATTTTAATTCGGGCAAGCACACGCCCGGGGCTTCTTAAGCCTCAACCTCGGCCGCCTCCGCTTTCAGCATCTTTTCCAGCGTTTCCAGCCGGTCGGCCTCCCGCGGCGGCTTGTCCCAGCGCAGCCGGCTGATGCGGGGAAAGCGCATCGCGACGCCGGATTTGTGCCGTGGTGAGCGCTGCAGCCCCTCGAAGGCGACCTCCAGCACCAGCCCCTTGTCTGGCTCGTGCACGACGTGGCGGACGGGGCCGAATTTTTCGGTGGTATTGCGACGCACGAAGCGGTCGATCTGGAGCAGCTCCTCGTCCGTGAAGCCGAAATAGGCTTTTCCGACCGGCACCAGTTCGTCACTGCCCGGCCCTGCGGTCCAAACGCCGAAGGTGTAGTCGGAATAGTAGGACGAGCGCTTGCCGTGGCCGCGCTGCGCATACATCAGCACGGCGTCGATGATGTGCGGATCGCGCTTCCATTTCCACCATTGTCCCTTCGGCCGCCCCGGCAGATAGGGTGCGTCGCGCCGCTTCAGCATCACGCCTTCGACGGCGTCCGCGTCCTCGCCCGCACCAGCGCTGGCGGGATCGGTGCGTGCTGCGGTCAGCGCCTCCCAGCTTGCGAAGGCGACGGTGGGCGACAGATCGATGCGGGGATCGTCGAGCTTACCGATGAAGGTCTCCAGCCGTTCGCGCCGCTCCGCGAAAGGCAGCTCGCGCAAATCGTTCTCGTCGTCGCCGAGCAGATCGTAGGCGCGCAGATGAATCGGAAATTCCTTGATCAGCTTCGGAGACACGACCTTGCGGTTGAGCCGCTGCTGCAGAACATTGAAACTTTGCACGCGCCCTTCGCGCAGGATCAGAAGCTCGCCGTCGATGGCACCGGGCAGCCGCAGCGACGGCACGAGGTCCGGAAAGCTCCCGGTGATGTCCTCGCCGGTGCGCGAATAGAGCCGAGCGGTGATGTGGCCGTGCTCGTCGCGGCCGGCCACCGCCTGCACGCGGATGCCGTCCCATTTCCATTCGGCGATGTAGTCGGCGGGATCGAGTGCAGCGAAATCGGTGTCCTCGATCGCATGCGCCAGCATGACAGGACGGAACGGCGCGGGATCGCGATTGACTGGCTTGTCGCCGCGGCCTTCCAGCCAGGCGAACAGGTCGAGATAAGGCGGCGCGAGACCGGGCCAGATCAGCTCGACCTCATGCGGGTCCTTGTCGCCGAGCGCGGCGGCCGCGGTCTTTGCCAGGCGCGCGGAGATGCCGATGCGCAACGCGCCGGTGACGAGCTTCAACAGCGCCCAGCGGCCGGTCTCATCCAATTCGTCGAGCCAGCGCTCGAGCTGCTTCGGCAGCTCGGTCTTGCCGAGGGTGCGCAGGGTGGTGACGACCTCGGTGAGGGTTGGGGGAGGTGGGTTGTTGTGGACACCCACGGCCTTCGGCCACATCAGCGCGATTGTCTCGGAGAGATCGCCTACATAGTCCCAGGATAGGCCGAACAAGACCGGGTCAGTTCGCTGGGCGATAAGATCGCGCAGCAGAGAAGGTTTTGCGTGCTTGAAACTCAGCGCACCGGTCAGCGCGGCCAGCGCGTAGCCGCGATCGGGATCGGCGACCTCGCGAAAATAACTCGTGATCAGCCGCAGCTTGTTGTTGCGGCCGGGTTCGTAGGCGAGGCGGTCGAGAAGTTCGGCGAAGCGGTTCATGCTTCGGCCTCGTCAGCGAGCGGCGTCTCGGTCTCCTCCTCGTCGCCATAGCCGACGAGATCGAGCGGCCGCGACCGCAAACCCTTGCTTTGGCACCAATGCACCAGCGCGTCTTCCTGGCCATGGGTAACCCAGATCTCGCCGGCACCGGTCGCGGCGATCGTGGCGGTGAGGCCGTCCCAATCGGCGTGATCCGAGATCACCAGCGGCAGCTCGATGCCGCGTTGCCGCGCGCGGGCGCGCACCCGCATCCAGCCAGAGGCGAATGCCGTGACGGGATCGGGAAACCGGCGGGTCCAGAGATCGGATGTTGCAGAGGGCGGCGCCAGCGTGATGGTGCCGGCGAGCGCCGCCTTCTTGACGCCCTTCGCCGGCCGCAACTCGCCGAGCTCGATTCCGCGGCTCTGATAGTAATGCGTGATCTTCTCCATCGCGCCATGCAGATAGATCGGCGCGTCGTAACCCGCTTGGCGCAGCAGAGCGATCACGCGCTGCGCCTTGCCAAGCGAATAGGCGCCGACGAGATGCGCGCGCTCCGGAAATAGCGCCACCGACGCCAGCAGCTTCTTGACCTCGTCGGCCGCATCGCCATGGCGAAACACCGGCAGGCCGAACGTTGCCTCGGTGATGAAGACGTCGCAGCGTACGAGCTCGAACGGCGTGCAGGTCGGGTCGGGCGCATCCTTGTAGTCGCCGGAGGCGACGATGCAGGTGTCCTTGCAGGTGACCGCGACCTGCGCCGAACCGAGCACATGGCCGGCCGGGTGAAACTTCGCGCTGACGTCGCCGAGCCGGATCTCCTCGCCATAGTGGATTGCTTGGGTGGAGCCGGCAAAATTCTCGCCATAGCGCAGCCGCATCATGTCCAGCGTTTCCTGCGTCGCCAGCACCGCGCCGTGGCCGGCGCGGGCATGGTCGGAATGGCCGTGGGTGATCACGGCCCGCTCGACCGGCCGGACGGGGTCGATATGGAAGCCGCCCGGCTTACAGCATAGGCCGGCGGCAACTGGCAGCAGGATGTCTTGCGGACGCATGCCTGTTATATAGGTCGCGACCCCGCATCTTCGAGTCATCACCGCTTCGTTCCCTGGTTCCCACAATGCCCCTGCGCTTGTTCCTGACCTCCGGCGATCTCATGGCCGACCGCCGCTTCGAGTTCGCGCGCGACCTCCAGCTCAAGGGCGATCTGGCGGCCGCCGCCGACCTGCTGGAGCAGACCATCGAGATTGCGCCGAATTTCACCTCGGCCTGGTTCACGCTCGGCGAAATCCGCGCGCAACTCGGCGAGCGCGACAAGGCCATTGCGGCCTTTCGCAAATCGCGCGAGTCCGACCCGAGCGATCAGCATGGCGCTCATCTGCATCTGATACGCCTCGGCGATGCGCAATTGTCCGAGATGCCCAAGGCCTATGTGCAGGCCTTGTTCGATCAATACGCCCCGCGCTTCGAGCACGTGCTGATCAACGATCTCGGCTATCGCGCGCCGTCGCTGATCTTCAAGGCGGTGGTGGCTGCCCGCGTCGCCGCGAAGAAGCCCGCCCTGTTCAAGCGCGCCATCGATCTCGGCTGCGGTACGGGGCTCGCGGCCGCCGCCTTCGCCAAACAGGTCGACCAGTTCATCGGCATCGATCTGTCGCCCGGCATGGTCAAGGAGGCGCGAGCCACCGGCCTCTATGCCGAGCTCGAAGTCGCCGACATGATCGAAGGCCTGCGCAGCAGGAGCGAGGCGAGCGCAAACCTCGTCGTCGCTGCCGATGCGTTCGTCTATCTCCCCGATCTCGCACCGGTGCTCGGCGAAGCCAGGCGCGTGCTCGCGCCCGGCGGCGTGCTTGCGTTCACGCTGGAGACCCATGACGGCAGCGGCATCGTTCTCGGCGAAGGCCTGCGCTATGCCCATTCGGCGGAATATGTGCGCGATGCGATGGCGAAGGCCGGCCTCAAGCTCCTCACATTGGAGCAGGCCTCCCCACGCACCGAGAACAACGAACCGGTGGGCGGCCTCGTCGTGGTCGCCGAGAAAACTTGAGTTTAGGCGCTATAAGCGGCGCTTTAAGCGTCATTGCGTCGCAAAGCCGCGACTTCCCACTTGCGAGCCGTGCGGCGATGCCAGCACAATGCGCGCACCAGGGAGAAACAAACAATGACCAGGAATCCATCGCGGCGCGATTTCAGCGCCGCCGCGCTCGCGACCATCGCGGCCTCCACCTTGCCCGCGCCCTATGTCTGGGCCGCGGAGAAGAAATACGATTCCGGCGCCAGCGACACCGAGATCAAGATCGGGCAGACCGTGCCGCATTCCGGCCCCGGCTCGCTCTACGGCGTGCTCGGGCGCGTCGGCGAGGCCTATTTCCAGATGCTGAACGAAAAGGGCGGCATCAACGGACGCAAGGTCAAATTCCTCACCATGGATGATGCCTACAGCGCGCCGAAATGCGTCGAGGCGACGCGGCGCCTGGTCGAGCAGGAGGAGGTGCTCGCGCTCTACGGCTCGCTCGGCACCGCGCCGCAGACCGCCGTGCACAAATACCTCAACTCGAAGGGCGTGCCGCAGTTGCTGCTCAACACCGGCGCGTCGAAGTGGAATAACCCGAAAGAGTTCAAATGGACGATGGCGGGCTTGCCGCTCTATCCGACCGAGGCGCGGATCCTGGCGCGGCACGTCGTCAGCGTGAAGCCGAACGCGAAGGTCGGCATCCTGTACCAGAACGACGATTTCGGCCGCGACTTCCTCGGCCCCTTCAAGAAGGTTCTGGAAGACGCCGGCGGCACCGCCAAGGTGATCATGGAGCAGACCTACGATCTGACCGATCCGACGGTCGATTCCCAGCTCATCAACCTCTCGAAGTCGGGTGCGGACGTCTTCTACAACATCTCCACCGGCAAGGCCTCGTCGCAGTCGATCCGGAAAGTAGCCGAACTCGGCTGGAAGCCGCTGCAGCTGCTGTCGGCCGGCTCGACCGGCCGCTCCATCCTCAATGCCGCGGGCCTCGAGAACGCCGCCGGCATCGTCGCCATCCGCTACAACAAGGAAGTCGGCCTGCCCAAATGGGAGAAGGACCCCGACGTCATGGCGTTCGAGGAGCTGCGCAAGAAGTACACGCCGGCGATCGATCAAGACAACACCATCGCCTTCGCCGGCTACGGCCAGGCCGTCACCATGGGCGAGATCCTGCGCCGCTGCGGCGACGAGCTCACCCGCGCCAACGTGCTGAAGCAGGCTTCCAACCTCAAAGGCTTCCACTCGCCTTATTTCCTCGACGGCGTCACCTACGACTACACGCCTGACGATTACACGCCGATGAAGACGCTCTTCATCTCCACCTTCACCGGCAAGGACTGGGACATCTCCGACAAGCCGATGTCGGAGTAGGGGCTCTCCGCGAATGCGTGGAGCGTTGAATGGGCGGTAGCTTCACGCTCGTCATGCCCGGGACAAGCCCGGCCATGACGCCTGTCGGCGCGTCCTGCCCACCCCCTCGACGAACCCGTCCCCACGGCTTACCTGTGATGCCGTGCCGCCCCGCATCCGCAAAATCCCGGCCGAGCCTGCCGCGCTGTTGCCCGACCGCTTCAAGGCGTGGTTCGCGGCCCGCGGCTGGTCGCCGCGCGCGCATCAATTGGCGCTGCTGGAAAAGGCGCGCGAGGACCGATCCGCATTGCTGATCGCGCCCACCGGCGCCGGCAAGACGCTGGCGGGATTCCTGCCGACGCTGGTGGAGCTGAGCTCCGCGCCCAAAGCTTCGGCGAAATCGGTGATCTCCACCGGCCGCAGTCTGCAACGCACCGGCGGCCTGCACACGCTCTACATCTCGCCGCTCAAGGCGCTCGCGGTCGATATCGCGCGCAACCTCGAGCGTCCCGTCGCCGAGATGGCGCTGCCGATCAAAATCGAGACCCGCACCGGCGACACCCCAACGTCGCGGCGGCAGCGGCAGCGGCGCTATCCGCCGGACATTTTGCTGACGACGCCGGAGCAGCTTGCGCTGCTGCTGTCCTCCGATGATGCGCCGTTTCTGTTTTCCTCCTTGAAGCGCATCGTGCTCGACGAGCTGCATGCGCTGGTGACGTCCAAGCGCGGTGATCTGCTCTCCCTTGGGCTCGCGCGGCTGTGGCGATTGGCGCCGCAGATGCGCGCCATCGGCCTGTCGGCGACCGTGGCCGAGCCTGAATCGCTGGCGCGCTTCCTGGTGCCGCAGCCCGGCGGCAAGGAAGCGGCGGCCGACATCGTCCTTGCCGGCGGCGCCGCACCGCCGCTGGTCGAGATGATGGACACGCGCGAACGCCTGCCCTGGGCCGGCCACAGCGCGCGCCATGCGCTTCCCGAGATCTACGAGCTGATCAAGGCGAACAAGACCACGCTGGTCTTCGTCAATACCCGCAGCCAGGCCGAGATGCTGTTCCAGAACCTCTGGAGCATGAACGACGACAATCTTGCCATCGCGCTGCATCACGGCTCGCTCGACGTCGCCCAGCGCCGCAAGGTCGAGGACGCCATGTCAGCGGGCAGATTGCGCGGCGTGGTCTGTACCTCCTCGCTCGATCTCGGCGTCGACTGGGGCGACGTCGATCTCGTCGTCAATATCGGCGCGCCCAAGGGCTCCTCGCGCCTGATGCAGCGCATCGGCCGCGCCAACCACCGGCTCGACGAAGCCTCGCGCGCGGTGCTGGTGCCCGCGAACCGATTCGAGGTGCTGGAGTGCCGCGTCGCGATCGACGCCATCGCGGAGAATGCGCAGGACACGCCGCCGCTGCGCCTGGGTGCGCTCGATGTGCTGGCCCAGCACGTGCTCGGCTGCGCCTGCGGCGAGCCGTTTTTCTCCGACGAGCTTTACGGTGAGGTCCGCACCGCCGCGCCCTACGCCGATCTCACGCGGCAGGACTTCGACGACGTGGTCGATTTCGTCGCCTCCGGCGGCTACGCGCTGAAGACCTATGAGCGTTTCGCGCGGATCAAGCAGGACAAGGAGGGACGCTGGCGCGTCGCCAATCCCAGGGTGCGGCAGAGCTACCGGATGAATGTCGGCACCATCGTCGAGGACGACATGCTCAAGGTGCGGCTGGTGCGCTCGCGCGGCGGAGGTCAAGGAAAAGCAGGCGGGTCGACCGGCGTGATCGCGCGCGGCGGCAGGCTGCTCGGCGAGATCGAGGAAGCCTTCATCGAGGGTCTCAGCCCGGGCGACACCTTCGTGTTCTCAGGAGAGGTGGTGCGCTACGAAACCCTGGTCGAAGACCAGGTCTATGTCTCGCGCGCCAACGACAAGGACCCGAAGGTGCCGTCCTATATGGGCGGCAAGTTTCCGCTCTCGACCTATCTTGCCGAACGGGTTCGCCGCCTGCTCGATGACGGGCGCGCGTGGGGCGCCTTGCCGGAGCAGGTGCGCGACTGGCTGTCGCTGCAAAAGGACGTCTCGCGCGTGCCGGCGGTGCGCGAGCTGCTGGTCGAGAGTTTTCCCCGCGCCAACAAGCATTACGTCGTCTGCTATCCCTTCGAAGGCCGTCTCGCGCATCAGACGCTCGGCATGCTCTTGACGCGCCGGCTGGAGCGCGCCCGCGCCCGGCCGCTCGGTTTCGTCGCCAATGAATATGCGATCGCGGTCTGGGCGCTCGGCGACATGTCCTCCATGATCCGGGACGGCAGGATCGACCTCGACGCGCTGTTCGATCCCGACATGCTCGGCGACGACCTCGAAGCGTGGCTTGCCGAATCCGCGCTGATGAAGCGCACGTTCCGCAATTGCGCGATCATCTCCGGCCTGATTGCGCGGCGGCACACCGGTGAGGAGAAGAGCCGCCGTCAGGTGCTGTTCTCGACCGATCTCGTTTACGACGTCCTGCGCAAGCACCAGGCCGATCACGTGCTGTTGCGCGCCGCCCGTGCCGATGCCGCCACTGGCCTGCTCGATCTGCGACGCCTCAGCGACATGCTCACCCGCATCCGGGGCCGCATCACGCATCGGGAACTCGACCACGTCTCCCCGCTCGCCGTCCCCGTGATGCTGGAAATCGGCCGCGAGTCAGTCTATGGCGAAGCTGGAGACGAGCTCCTGGCGGAGGCCGCCGACGAGCTCGTCAAAGAGGCGATGGGATAACAGCAGGTTTTGACGTGGGGGCAGGCGCGCTGGTTTCAGGGGATATCGAGGACATGCGCGTTTCGAATGTCAGCATCAGCAGCGTGACCTTCGCGGCCGATCTCTCCGGCGCGCTATTCTGGGAAGAGCAGCGCCTGCTCGTCGTCTCCGACCTGCATCTGGAAAAAGGTTCCAGCTTCGCCATGCGCGGCGTGCTGCTGCCGCCTTACGACACCATCGCGACGCTCAGTCGTCTCGCTGCTGTCATCTCCCGCCATGATCCCCGAATCGTCATCGCGCTCGGCGACAGTTTTCACGATCGCACGGCGCATGGACGGCTGTCGGCGGAGGATCGCGACGCGGTCGCCGCCTTGCAGGCTGGCCGCGACTGGATCTGGATCTCAGGCAATCACGATCCGGCGCTGCCGCGTGATCTCGGCGGCACCGTCGCCGACGAAGTTGCGATCGGTCCGATCACCTTCCGCCACGAGCCGACGGGCGCGAGCGGCGAGATCGCCGGCCATCTGCATCCCAAGGCGCGTGTCTCCGCGCGCGGCCGCTCGATGGAGCGCCGCTGTTTCGCCTGTGACGGCGAGCGTGCCGTGATGCCCGCCTTCGGCGCCTATGCCGGCGGCCTCAGCATCCGCGATGTGGCGTTTGCAAAGATCTTTCCAATGAACGGTTTTGTCGCGCACCTGCTCGGCGACCGCCGCGTCCACGCGATCGCCGCGTCACGGTGCAGCTAAGCCGCTTTCGCCTGCACGTCGTCGCAGAACTCCGCCAGCCGATCTGCCAGCCGCAACGTCGCGGGACTTGCGCCCGGCGCGGCCATCAGCGCCACTTCGGTCCGGTTGATCGGCGCAAAGCCGTCCTTCGCGGTCAGCACGCGGTGGTCGGACTGGATCGCCATCTCCGACAGGATGCTCAAGCCCATGCCGGCCGCAACGGCGGCCTGGATGCCGGCCAGGCTCGATGACGTATAGGACATGTGCCAAATGCGGCCCGCGCTTTCCAGCGCGTGGATGGCGCCGGCGCGGTAGAGGCAACCGAGCGGAAAGCCGATCAACGGCACGGAGGCCACATCGGCGTGGATCGGATGGCTCTTGCTGGTCACCCAATGCACCTGCTCCGGCCACACCGCAATCGCGCCTTTCTCACCGGCCGCGCGCTTGAACAGCGCGAGATCGAGCTCGCCGCGATCGAGGTCGCGGGCGAGATTCTTGCTCTGGTCGGCGCGCACATCGAGCCGCAGGCCCGGATGCGAGCGCGAGAACGCGCCGAGCAGTTTCGCCAGCCGATACGCCGCAAAGTCCTCGGGGATGCCGAGCCGGATTGCGCCTTCGCCGTCGGGCTGGCGCAGCACGTCGCGCGCCTCTTCCGCAAGCGACAACAACCGCCGCGCATAGGACAGCAATCGTTCGCCGGCTTCGGTTGGACGCACGTCCTTCCCGTCACGATGCAGCAGAACCTGGCCGACATCCTCCTCCAGCCGCTTGATCTGCTGGCTGACGGTCGATTGCGTCCGATGGACGCGCTCGCCGGCGCGGGTGAAGCCGCCGGCATCGACCACCGAGACGAAGCTGCGCAGGAGCTCCAGATCGAGCATGGGCGCCTCCATTCGAAAATCCACTGGCAGTAAGTTAATCATTTAATTTCCAAATGGCAAGTCGGCTCCCTAGATCGAGGGCTCAGGAGAATGTCCCTCATGTCGCTCGCCCCCTCGCTTGCCGTTCCCCGCAGCCGCTTCAACACGCTTCCGCTTGCGATCGGCCTGTTCTGCCTGCTCTGGAGCTACGCCTTCGTCGCCGGCAAGATCGGCGTGACCCATTGCCCGCCGCTGATCCTGCTCGCCGCGCGCTTCTCGCTCGCCGGCATCTTGATCATCGGTGCCACGCTGGTCCGCGGCGACGACTGGTCGCTGTCCTGGCGCGATGCCGCGATCTTTGCCGTGCTCGGCGTCGCCAACAACGCGCTCTATCTCGGCCTCGGCTACACCGGGCTGCAATCGGTCTCCGCCGGCCTCGGCGGCCTGATCGTGTCGGCCAATCCGGTGTTCACGGCGGGCCTCGCCGCGCTGCTGCTCGGCGAAGGCATGACCTGGCGCAAGGCGAGCGGCCTCCTGCTCGGCATCACCGGCGTGACCTTGATCGTCTGGCACCGCCTGTCGGTCGGCACCGACTCGCTGCACGGCATCGTGTTCACGCTGGCCTCGCTCGCCTCCCTCGTCGCCGGCACCATTTTGTTCAAGCTGCTCGCGCCGAAGGGCTCGCTGTGGATCGGCAATGGCGTGCAGAATCTCGCCGCCGGCATCGTGCTGACGCCGGTGGCGCTCACCTTCGCCGATGTTCATCCCATCGATTTCACGCCGGGCCTGATCGGCGCCTTCGCCTTCCTCGTGCTCGGCGGCTCGATCCTGGCGTACTGGCTCTGGTTTCATTTCTTGAAAGTGTGTGGCGCGACGGCTGCCAGTGCCTATCATTTCCTGATGCCGCCGCTCGGCATGCTGTTTGCGTATCTCGTGCTCGGCGAACATGTCGAGGCGCGCGATCTGCTCGGAATCATCCCGGTCGCACTCGGCATCTATCTGGTGACGCGGCCCGCCAAATCCGTCTCGTAAGAGGAGTCCATCATGCCCATTTCCATCACCCTGATCGGCGGTCCCACTGCGCTGATCGAGATCGATGGCTTCCGTTTGCTCACCGATCCGACCTTCGATGACGCGCACACCGCCTATCAGCTGCCGCATGTGAAGCTGGAGAAGACGATCGGCCCTGCGCTCAAGGCCGATGCGATCGGCCCGATCGATGCCGTGCTGCTCAGCCACGACCAGCATTCGGACAATCTCGACAATTCCGGCCGCGACTTTCTCAAACATGTGAAGCGCGTGCTGACCACCGAGGCCGGCGCGCAGCGCCTCGGCGGGCATGTCGAAGGTTTGGCGCCGTGGGGCACGGCGCATCTGAAAGATCGTGACGGCAACTCGCTGACGATTACTGCGACCCCGGCGCGTCACGGGCCGGCCGGCATCGAGCCGCTGTCAGGCGACGTCATCGGCTTCGTGGTGTCGTCGAGCCGGACCGACACCACATCGGTCTACATCAGCGGCGACACCACCTGGTTCGACGGCGTCGCCGAGGTCGCGCGCCGTTTCAAATGCGGCGTGGTGATGCCTTTCGCCGGCGCCGCGCAAACGCGCGGGCCGTTCCATCTGACCATGGACACCAACGACACCATCGAGACCGCGCGCGCCTTCCCCGATGCGATGATCGTGCCGGTTCATACGGAGGGTTGGGCGCATTTCCGCCAGAACAGCGAGGATCTACGCAAGACCTTCGACGTGCTCGGCTTCGGGACGCGGCTGCGATTGCTCGAGCCCGGCGTGCCGACGGTGGTGCAGGCGCCGTAGCCCCGACTGTCATGCCCCGGCTTGACCGGGCGACCCAGTATTCCAGAGGCCTGCGTTAGGCGACTCGCTCTCACAATTACGGCCGCGGCGTACTGGATGCCCCGGTCAAGCCGGGGCATGACAGTCGGGGCGACGACGAGAGGAGAGAGCGTAGTCTCCTCAATCCTTCCGAAACACGATCGAGGCCATCCATCCCGTCATCAGCGCCATCGCCGCCGTAACCAGCCCGTAGATCAGGCCGTTCTGCCGCGCCGTGGTCGCGACGAACTGCTCGAAGCCGACCTTGACGATCTCGAACGCGGTCTCGGTCTTGCCGATGAACGCGCCGTCGGCAAACAGCTTGATCTCCACCTCATAGGTGCCGATCGGCACCTCCGCCGGCAGTGGAATGCCGGTGCGGAACAGGGTCGGTGTCAGGAACGTCACCGCGCTCGGATCCTCGCGGTAGAGACCGCGCTGGGTGCGCAGGCGGATGAAGGCGGAGCGGAACACGTCGTTCGGCACCACATCGGCATAGTCGCCGCTGACACGCTGGGTCAGCAGCACGTTGTTAAGCCCGATCTGCTGGCGCCGCGCGATCTCGGGCGAGGTGATGACATCGAAGGAGCGGTTGGCAAATAGCGCGAGATAGCTCGGCACCTCCAGGAACTGGCGGTAGTCGGTGTTGATCCAGATCCCGAAGGTGCGCTCCTTGCGCCGCGTCACCATCTCGGCGCGCGGGCCCATCACGGTGACGACGAGATCGTAGCTCTTGCGATCGGCGGGCGTGGAGGCGTCCTTCTCGACCGAGCCGAACAGCACCAGCTCCTCGCCGGAATAATTCGGCGTCACCGTGACGCGATGGTTGGAGACCGACACGATCAGCCGCTCGGCGCGTGCGACGGAGCCGAGCAGCAGAACGAGCAGGACCGCGAGAGCTGTGCGCATCATCCGTTCACCCCCATCTCGCGGATGGTGAAGAGGTCTTCGGGCCGGATCACCAGCTCGATGGCGAAGCGAACGCCGACCGAGAGGATCAAGAGGCCGAGCAGCAGCCGCAGCTGCTCGCCGCGGATCTTCTGACCGGCGCGTGCGCCGAACTGCGCGCCGGTGACACCGCCGACCATCAGGATCAGCGCCAGCACCGCGTCGACGAGGTGATTGGTCACCGCATGCAGCAGGGTCGCAAACAGCATCGTGACCAGCGTTAGGACCATCGAGGTGCCGATCACCGTCGAGGTCGGCACCCGCAGCAGATAGATCATGATCGGCACCAGGATGAAGCCGCCGCCGATGCCCATGATGGCGCCGATGAAGCCGATCAGGACGCCGATGATCACGACCGGAATGACCGAGAGGTATATCTTGGAACGCTTGAACCGCATCTTCAGCGGCAGGCCATGGATCCAGTTGTGGGTGCGTCGTGGCGGCACCGCGCCGCGCCGGGTCCGCATTAGGGCGCGCAGGCCTTCGGAGAACATCAGGCTGCCGACGGTGGTGAGCAGCACGACGTAGGACAGTGCGATCATCAGATCGAGCTGGCCGAGCGCACGCAGCTGCGTGAAGGTCCACACGCCCAGCGCCGTCCCGGTCACGCCGCCGCATAACAGCACGCTTGCCAGCGCCGGGTCGATCGCGCGTCGCCGCCAATAGGCGAGCGCGCCGGAAAAGGACGAGGCGGCGATGTGGCTCGCGACGGAGGCGACCGCGACCGCCGGCGTGATGCCGATGAAGATCAAAAGCGGCGTCATCAGGAAGCCGCCGCCGATCCCGAACATGCCGGAGACGAAGCCGACCGCCGCGCCCATCGCTAGCACGAGGAAGACATTGACCGGAAGATCGGCGATCGGGAGATAGAGCTGCATCGAGAGACCACGCTTCCCGCGAGACGGATCGATTGCGCGGAATGCTCGCAGGAGGGCAGAACGATTGCCGCGCCCTTCAATAGCGGAATTCGGTGGCCGGCGGGACCAGGAATTTCGGGCGTGGTGAATGGGCTTAGAGAGATCAGATCACGGCTCGCAGCGAACCGAGCATTCCGCCACCTTCTCCGCCGTCATGCCCCGGCTTGACCGGGGCATCCACTACGCCGCAGCCCGACGACGCCGTCAATGTTGCGGCCCCGAACGGCGGCTGGGACAGCGCCCCGCAGGCCAACGCGAAGCC
>NZ_JBVVPP010000030.1:0-77487 GCF_055811315.1 Bradyrhizobium sp. MI1.4
AGCCTTGGGCTCACGGAGAGCAATCCGCCCTGCCCTTGGCCTCTCGCACCCGAACGCTGCCGCGTCCACCGCAAGCCCGGCTCGCGAACATGACGACCACAAGATCGCCCCTCAAGGATGAGCCGGGATGGCCAACACATACGCCGTTTCCGAATTTCGGTAAAGCGGAATATTTTCATCAGTGCGGCTTGACACCGGTGCGGGTCGGGCTGTCAAGGTGTTTCGCCCGACGGCGCAGCCCACCGGCGCGCCGAGATGCCGGTGACGAGCCAAAAGGCCTGGTGTCCGCTTGCGGCCGCCCGGGGGCCGCCTGCGACAATCCGAGTCCGCCGCGGACATAAAGACGCGACAATTGCGGGGCTTGTCGATTGCCCCTGCCCTGATTCCCCCTTCCCGGAGTTCCCATGTCTTCTGCCGACAGGCCAGCGACACGCCTTGCGACCAGACTTGCCTTCCTCGTCGCGGGTTTCGGCATGGCGTGTTGGGCACCACTGGTGCCGTTCGCGAAGGCGCGGCTCGCCGTCGACGACGGCATCCTCGGACTGCTCCTGCTCAGCCTCGGCATCGGCTCGGTCGTCGCGATGCTTCTGACCGGCGTGCTGAGTGCGCGCTATGGCAGCAAGCCGATCATCATGGCGGGCGGGATCGGTCTTGCCCTGGTCCTGCCTCTGCTGACAATCGCGAACTCGCCCGCGATGCTGGCGCTGGCACTCCTCGCATTCGGCGCCGCGCTCGGCTCCATCGATGTCGCCATGAACATCCACGCGGTTGAGGTGGAGCGCGCCGCGGGACGTCCGCTGATGTCCGGCTTCCACGCGCTGTTCAGTATCGGCGGCTTCGCCGGGGCCGCGCTCATGACCGCACTGCTCTCGCTGCAACTCGGCGCGCTCGCTTGCACGCTGATCTGCTCCGTCCTGATGCTGATCGCGATGCTTGGGGCCTGGCCGCGGCTGCTTCGCTCCGTGCAGGTGCAGGAAGGACCGCTGTTCGTGCTGCCGCATGGCGCCGTGCTCCTGCTCGCGCTGCTTTGCGCCATCACCTTCCTCGTCGAAGGCGCGATGCTCGATTGGGGCGCGTTGCTCGTCATCGGCGCGGGTCTCGTTTCCGAAGCGCAAGGCGGGATCGGCTACATCGTGTTCTCGGTCGCGATGACGATTGGGCGGCTCGGCGGCGACGCCGTCGTCGCGCGCATCGGAGACCGCACGACATTGTTCTGGGGCAGCCTGATTGCGATCGCGGGTTTCGTGGTCCTGCTCACCGCTCCCGTCGTGGCGGTCGCCATAGGCGGCTTCCTACTCATCGGCCTCGGCGCATCCAACCTCGTGCCGGTGCTGTTCCGCCGAGCGGCGAGGCAGAAGGTGATGCCAACGGGCCTCGCCGTCGCGGCGATCACGACCGCCGGCTACGCCGGCGTTCTCGCGGGCCCCGCCGGTGTCGGCTTCATCGCACGTCTTGGCGGATTGCCGGTGGCGTTCTGGCTCCTGACCGCGCTGATGGGCCTCGTCACGCTGACGGCGCGCATTGTCACGCGCGCCGATGCCTGAGCGGCTTCACAAATTGATCAGCCCGATCGATTTGATCAGGGGCGCGAGGCTTGCGGATGTGGCCTCGACGATGCGCTGGAATTTGTCCGGGCTTGAATCGTTGTCCGGCTCCATGCCCTGGGCGCGATAGCTCGCCAGAAGCGCCCTATCGGCCATGGCGAGCCGCGTCGCCTGCGCGATCCGGTCGATGATCGCATCGTCGGTGTCCTTGGGTGCGAACAGACCGAACCATCCCTCATACCGGATGCCGGACATGCCGGATTCGACGGCGGTCGGGATCTCCGGCGCGCCGCTCAGCCGCGTTTCGGTGGTGACCGCAAGCAGCCTGACTCTTCCCGCTTGGGCCAGCTGCTGCAATTGAACGGACATGACGGCAATGACGAGCGATATCTGGCCGCTGACGAGGTCGTTGGTCGCCTGCGCGATGCCGCGATAGGGCACGTGGACGATGTCCAGCGCGCCGGCCTGCTGCTTGAAGGATTCGCCGACCAGATGGTTTCCGGTGGCGATCCCCGGCGTGCCATAGGACAGCTTTCCTGGATTGGCTTTCGCATAGGTGATCAACTCGCGCAGGTTTGCGGCAGGCACCGAAGGATTGACGGCGAAAACCAGCGCGCTGTTGATCAGCCGGTAGATGGCGCGGAAATCGCCAACGGAATATCCGGGAT
Source organism: Bradyrhizobium sp. MI1.4 (assembly GCF_055811315.1). Taxonomy (NCBI): domain Bacteria; kingdom Pseudomonadati; phylum Pseudomonadota; class Alphaproteobacteria; order Hyphomicrobiales; family Nitrobacteraceae; genus Bradyrhizobium; species Bradyrhizobium sp. MI1.4. The sequence goes on from NZ_JBVVPP010000030.1 coordinate 2,213, forward strand.
TTGCCGCCGTCATGGGAATGATGACCTGCGTGCTGCCGTTGCCGAGCAGCAGCGAATAGCCGTCGGGCTCCTCGCGCGCGACCGCCGCGGTCCCGATGGCGCCGCCCGCGCCGCCGATATATTCGACGAAGGTCGGCCCGAGCAGCGACGGCATCCTGTCCACCCAGGGGCGCGCGATCTGGTCACCCGATCCGCCGGCTCCGTAGGGAATCACCAGGCGAATGGGACGAGACGGATAGTCGGCGGCTTGTCCGCTGCGGGGAAGCGCGGCGAGCGCCGCTGCGCCCGACAACGCGTGCACCAATTGTCGCCGCGTGAAAGAGGCCATGCTGGAAATTCCGGAAGTCGGCAGTCAATGTGGTGGCGGGACCGGCTCCCGGACCATGCCATCGCAGCAATCCGGCATCACAGTCAATGCTCCATCCGGCCGTGCCCCGGCGTCATCGCATTGTCATGTCGGCCTAACTCTTTATTTCACAAGCATTATTTCGGCGAGCCATCCGTCCGCGCAAGGCTGTCAGCCCTGCCCACTGCTTTCGACCGGTTTACTGTACGCCTCGTTCTGTTAGATCAGAAAGTAATACCTTTTGACTCCCTTCGAGGGGGCGATGGCGCGTGCCAGATCGTAGCGAAGATTCGGCCATTTCCTTTGGGCCATTTCGACTGTTTCCGAAGTCCCGGCTCTTGGAGAAGGAGGGCTCGCCGCTTCATGTCGGCGGCCGCGCGCTCGACATTCTCATCTTCCTTGCCGGACGCCCCGGAGAAGTGGTCGACAAGAGAGAGCTGGTCAAGCGCATCTGGGCCGGCGTCAATGTCGACGAGGGTAGCCTGCGCTTCCATGTCGCAGCGCTACGCAAGGCGCTCGGCGACACCGGCAAGTCGGCGCGTTACGTCGTCAACGTGCCCGGCCGCGGCTATTGCTTTGTCGCCTCGTTCGCTCAAGCAGCTCCTCCGGCCGCCCCGCTCCCGGCCGAAAGCGCCCCTCCCCGCTCCTTGCCCGCTCAGCTCACCACGATGGTCGGCCGGGAAGGTGTCATCGAGAAGATCTCGAACGGACTTTCGCTCTATCGCTTCATGACCGTCGTCGGCCCGGGCGGCATCGGCAAGACCTCGGTCGCCGTCACCGTCGGGCATCGCCGCTCCCAGGATTTCGGCGGGCGAGTCTTCTTTGTCGATTTCGGTCCGCTGAGGGATGCCAGTCACATCGCGACCACCATTGCTTCGGCGCTCGGACTGACCATCAGCGCGGAGGATCCGACGCCGGCCCTGCTGACGTTTCTGAAGACCGACCCGGCCCTGCTGATCTTCGACGGTTGCGAACATGTGCTGGATCATTTGGCGCCGCTGGTCGAGCGCATCGTTCGCGAAGCACCGCAGCTTCGTGTTCTCGCAACCAGCCGCGAGTCGTTCCGGAGCGAAGGCGAGCGAATTTTCCGGCTGTTCCCGCTGGACTGTCCGCCCGAGCGCGAAGGGCTTGCTGTCGACGAGGTCCTTGCCTACCCTGCGGCTCAGCTCTTTGTGGAGCGCATTGCGCAGAGCTCGGGCCCGTTCCAGCTCAGCGCGGAAGAGGCCCCCCTCGTCGCGAGCATCTGCCGGCGCCTCGACGGCATCGCGCTGGCAATCGAGCTCGCGGCGGGCCGCGTCAATGCTTACGGCATCGCCGGCACGGCATCCCTGCTCGACAGCCGCTTTTCGCTGCAATGGCGCGGCCGACGCACCGCCGTGCCGCGGCACCAGACACTCGCTGCGGCGCTCGACTGGAGCTACGACCTTCTGCCTGCCGCGGAGAGCGCAACGCTGCGACGCCTGTCGGTCTTCGCCGGGCCTTTCGCGCCGGAGGCGGCTGCGGCGGTCGCGTCGGGTGACGGCCTCAACGCCTCCGAGACCCTCGAAGCAATCGACAGCCTGGTGACCAAGTCTCTGATTTCGCCGTCCGGCTCGCGGACGCTGCGCTATCGGCTGCTCGACACCACGCGCACCTATGCATACGGAAAACTCAACGAGCTCGGCGAAGCCGGGCAGTTCGCGCGGCGTCATGCCGAGCATTTTCGCGATTTATTCCAGCGCGCGGAGGCCGATATTTCGACGCCGCTGCCCGAATGGCTGAGCATGTATGGCGCGGAGCTGGACAATGTGCGCGCGGCGTTGGACTGGGCCTTCGGGCCCGACGGCGAGCCGAAACTCGGGATCGCGCTGACGTCGGCCGCAGTCACGCTGTGGGTGCGTCTTTCGCTGTTCGCGGAATGCCGTGAGCGCAGCAGAACGGCGCTCGCGGCGCTCGGAGACACCGCCGACGACGACCGCATCCGCATGCAGCTGCTGTCGGCGCTCGGATGGTCGCTGATGTATGGCGAGGGCCGCGCGCGCGAGGCGCGGCCGATCCTCGAGACGACCCTCGAGCTGGCTGACAGGCTCGACGACAAGGATTTCCGGCTGCGCGCGCTCTGGGGCTTGTGCATCGACCAGTTCAATAACGGACAGTTCGGCAAGGCCCGTGCGCTCGCCGATCGCTTTGCGAACGCAGCCGCGAACTCGCCCGACAGGACCGATGTCATGCTGGGCGACCGGCTGATGGCCGTCGCGCTGCATTATCTCGGGGATCAGAACGAGGCTCGGCTGCGCATCGACCGGGTCAATGCATCGTTGCATGTGTTGGCGGAGAAGCCGAAAATCTTCCCGCTCGATCTGAGAATATCGACGCAATATTTTCGAGCTCGCATCCTGTGGCTTCAGGGTCTGGCCGATCAGGCTCAGGCCCTCACCGCCAGAAACATCGAGGAAGGCCGCGCCAACGGCCACGCGCTGACATTCTGCAGCGTGCTCGGACAAGCCGCCTGCCCGATCGCCTTCTGGTCCGGCGATTTCGACGCCGCCGAGCGTCACGGCATCGAGCTGCTCGAACACACCGAGCGCCACGCCATCCGGCTGTGGGGCCTGTGGGCACGGGCCTTCAACGCCGCAGTCATGGTCAGGCGCGGCGACGTCACGACCGGCCTGCCGCTGCTGCGCGAGGAGCTCAATCGCGCCGGCGATGCGCGCTTCCTGCCGCGCTTTCTGCCCTTGCTCGGCGAGCTCGCCGCGTGTTCCGGAGAGGCCGACCAGGTCGATCGCGGGCTCGACGTGATCGAGGATGTCCTGACCCGCTGCAACGACCGGCAGGAGCTCTGGTATCTGCCGGAGCTGATCCGCATCAAGGGAGAGTTGATGCTCAGGAACGCCCGGCATTCAGAGGATGCCGAGGCGCGCTTTCGCGAGGCCATGGACATTGCCGTCCAGCAAGGCGCGCTTTTCTGGGAGCTGCGAAGCGCGGTCAGCCTGGCGCGGTACATGATCGGGGCCGGCCAGAGCGCGGAGGCCTTGGCAATTCTGCAACGCGCATGCGGGCCGTTCACCGAGGGCGCCGGCATTGCCGAGATCCGCAGCGCCCACGATCTGATCGAGCAGCTCCGGGCTTGACGAGTCGGCTGACCGGCGCCGATTCATCCGGCCCGCGGAATGAATCCGGGCACGCCGGTCTCGACGACCGTGTTGAACCTGATGTTTGTCGTAATCTGGTCCCTCATCTCTCGCATGGCGTCTTCGGGCAAGGCCGAAATATCGAAGTTTTCCTGGATGCGCCGGGAATTGGTCGAAGTCGTCAGGAAAGCGGTGCCGCGCTGGACCGCCCACGCCAGCGCAATTTGAGCCGGCGTCCTGTGCAAGCGCTCCGCGATGGCAGTGATCACCGGATCGGCTAGCACGTTCGGCTTCATGGCGTGTCCCAGCGCTGCAAACGCCTGCAAGACAATCCCGTGCTCTCGACAGAAGTCGAGCAGGTCCCATTCGGGAAGATACGGATGCGATTCGACTTGCACCATGGCGGGCCTGATCCGCGCGATCGAAACGATCTCGCGCAGCTTGTCCAGGGTGATGTCCGACAGACCGATCGACTTGCAGTGCCCCTCGTCGACGAGGCGCTCCAGCGCCCCCCATGTCTCCGCCAGCGTAACCCCTGAATCATAGATGACCCGACCGTGCTCATCCCTCGGGTCCTGCTCGTCGCCGGGTTGAAAGGCAAAGGGCGTATGGATGATGTAGCAGTCGATCTCGTCGAGTTGCAGCCGCCGGCGACTGCCGTCGAAGGCAGGCCTGACCCGTTCCGGCCGATGATTGGTGTTCCATAGCTTCGTCGTAACGAACAGGTCCTTGCGCTGAAGCGTCCCCGCCTTGAATGCCTCCCGCAGCGCATCGCCGACCGCCTCTTCGTTGCGATAGCGCTCCGCGCAATCAAGATGTCGAAATCCGGCCTCCAATGCAGCCTTGGTGGCCCGCCTGGTCACGAGCGGATCCGGAATGAGCGTGCCAAATCCCACCGCGGGAATCGTCCCGGATTGATGAGTTAGAATTCTCGTATAACGAAGCGAATCCGACGTTGTCATGCTGATGCTCCTTTGTTTGCCCTCAGCTCCCTCAAAAGTAAGGGACGAGGTATTCGAAATTGACGATGCGATGTCATTCCACGACTCCAGGCGTTAACCGGTAGGCCGCGGCTTACGGAGAAAAAACACGAGCGGAATCATGACGAGCATGGCGAACATCAGGATCTCGAACTGGTCGATGACCGCGACGGTCGCCGCCTGACGCGTGACCATGCCGTTGAGGGCCGCAAGACCCGGCTTGCCGACCGAGCCCCCGACGTAAGCGGCGACACGATAGGGCGTGAGGTTCTTTGCGAGTGCGACATGCACAGCCTGCGTGTTGGCGTAGAAGAAGAGCTGGACGACCGCGATGCCAATGGTGCTGCCATAGAGGCGCGACAGGTTGATCAGCGCGCTGCCTTCCGGGCGGAGCTTCGGATCGAGCGTGCCGAACGCGGCCCTGGCGAGCGCGGGCAGCAACATGCCGAGACCCGCTCCCTGGAGCAGGCCGGCCTCGACGACCGGCCGCCAATCCATCGCCGGTGAATAGCCAAGCATCAGCCAGTTGGCATAGACCACCAGCGTCATTCCACCCACGAGGAACGGCCGGTAGTCGATCTGCGCCGGGACCAGGCTCGTCAGCACCAGCGCCCCCACCAGCGCGACGCCGCGAGGAACGGTCATGTATCCGGTGGTGTCGACGGGGTAGTTGAGCAATTCCTCCAGCATCGGGGACGTCAAGGCCAGGGTCGGCAGCAGCACGAAGCCAAGCGCGAAGGAGATGACCGTCGAGAGCACGAGATTGCGGTCCCTGAACAGCGCCGTGCGGAGAAAGTGCTCCTTTGTCGTCATGACGTGCACGATGAAGAGATAGAAGCCGAGCACGGAGGCGCCCGCCTCGATCCAGATTTCCGTCGAGGCGAACCATTCGAGGCGCTCCCCGCGGTCGAGCAACATCTGCAACCCGATCATGCCGACGGAGAACGTCGTCAGACCGAAGAAGTCGAAGGACCGGCTCCGCTCCGCCCGCTTCTCGCGGAGCAGCTGAGCCATCGTCAGGAAAATGAAGCCCGTCATCGGCAGGCTGAAATAGAAGATCGAGGGCCAGCGGTAATATTCGCTGAGCCAGCCGCCAATGGCCGGGCCACTGCTGATGCCGAGTAGGGAGCAGACGGTCCACGCCAGGCTCATGCGCGCATGTCGCACCGGCGATGTCGCCTCGAGCAGGATCGCCAGCGAGAGCGGTGCCAGCGGTCCGCTCGCCGCGCCCTGGAGGATTCGCGCCAGCACGAACTGAATCGACGTCGTCGCCAGCGTGTCGAGCGCGAGACCCAACACGAAGATCGTGACGGCGGCCTGATAGACTACCTTCCGACCGTAGCGTCCCGCCAGCCATTGCGTGATCGACATGGTCACGGCGCTCGCCGCGATATACGAGGAAAACACCCAACCGACCTCGTCATTGGCCATCGAGAGCGTCGCCTGAATATGGGGTAGCGCCGCGTTCGGTATCGAGATGTTGACGGCCTGCATGTAGGTCGCCATGAGGGCGGCCGCGGCGATCGCGTGATGACCGCCGGGCGCCGTGGACGATGGGAGGGGCGTACTCATTTGCCCTCCATCGCAAGCGCCGGTTGGAGCAGATGCGCCCAGCTGCGGCGATGGCCTGTATCGACCCGCGCCGTCACGCTGATGCCTGAGAACAACGGCCGGTTTGGATCGAGATCGTCGAGTTCCAAGCGCACCGGCAATCGCTGGACGACCTTGACCCAGTTTCCCGTCGCATTCTCGGGCGGCAGGAGCGAGAAGTCCGAGCCGGTCCCCGGACTCATGCTGACGATGTGTGCCTTGAACTTGCGATCGGGATAGGCATCGACGTCGATCGTCGCCTCCTGGCCAGGGCGCATATGAGTGAGACCGGTCTCGCGAAAATTCGCCTCGACCCAGACGTGCCGGCTCGACAGCAACGAGAACGTCGGTGCCCCGGCATTGACGAAGCCACCAATCTGGAGATCGTCGACCTTGGTCACGATGCCGTCGTCCGGCGCCGTCACGGTGGCGTAGGAGAGATCCAGCCGCGCACGGTCGAATTGTGCCTTGGCTGCGCGGACTGCCGGATGGCGATCGACATCACCCTCAAGCTCGCCGTTGAGTGCGACGATCGTGGTGGCGATCTGCTGCTCGACCGACGCCACGCGCTGGCGAGCGACCTTGAGATCCGTCTCGGCCCGTTCATAGACCGCGCGTGGCGTGAAGTCGGAGGCAACCAGCATCCTCTTGCGGTCGAATTCGTGCTCGTCGAACGTAGCCGTCTCTTTGGCCGACTGCAGCTCCGCCTGCTGCTGACGGTGGGTCGCCTTGAGGGATTCGATCTGGAGCCGCGCACTGCCGAGGCGCGCCTCGGCCTGGTCGACGGCAATTTGATAAGGCTCCGGGTCGATGCGAAACAGCACCTGCCCCCGCCGGACGCGCTCGTTGTCACGCACGGCTATCTCGACCGCCTGGCCGGAAACGCGCGCGTTGATGGTCACCTTGGCGGCACGCACAAAGGCGTCGTCGGTCGAGACATATTGCTCCTGCGCCAGATAGATGAATGCGCCGACCACGGCCACCGCCATCGGCAGCGCAAGCATCAGCGGCCGTCGCAGCGGCTTGCCGAGCCCTGCCCCAAACCATTGGGCGGCTGCCTCGCTCGGGCGGAAGCTGTTGCGAACGCCGAGCCCGCCGGCGATTGGCGCGAAATCGAAACGCATCGGAAGATCCTCGGGTTCAATCTATTTAATAACGCTCGTTACAAATATTGTACTCCGACGCGGCGATCAAGTCCGCGACCTTGATTTTTATAACGATCCATACAAATATGCGTGTGGAACATGGCAACCGGGGTTCTGACGATATGGCACGGAAAAAGAGCGAAACGACCCCGGCGCGCCGGGGACGCCCACCGGCCTACGACGCAGAGACGGCCTTGAAGCGGGCAACGGAAACGTTCTGGAGGACCGGTTATTCCGGTACCTCCCTGGACAAGGTCGCTGCCGCGACCGGGATGAGTCCGCCGAGCCTCTACGCGGTGTTCGGCAACAAGCATGCGCTCTATCTCGAGGCGCTCGCGCGGTATTGGGAGATCAGCCTTGCCGCGACGCGTGAGGCTCTCGCCGGGGACCATTCCTTGGACGAAGCGCTGATGCTGGTCTATGACGCGGCGCTGTCGATCTACTTTTCCGGCAAGGGAGCCGCACGCGGCTGCTTCGTGGTGGGGACGGCGGTGACCGAAGTCGCAGAAGATGCCGCGATCCGGAGCAGCGTTGCGGCGGGACTGCGCATGATAGATGCCGATTTCGAAGCCCGCTTCCGCCTCGCCCAGGACAAGGGCGAGCTGAAGCGCGACGCCGATCCGGCGGCGCTTGCCATTCTCGCTTCAGCCACGATGCACACCATCGCCATTCGCGCCCGTGCCGGCGCCCGCCGCCCGGAGCTGAGGGAGATGGCCCGAAAAGCGGTCGATGTGATCTGCGGATGCCGGCGATGATCTCGCGGATTTCAGCCATGGCTCTCCCCGGCAATAGCGACGACCAGCTTTAGCCTGCCGCGGCAGCCCCGCGCCGCGGCAACTTCCAGTCGGGGCGGATGAAGTGGCAGGTGTACCCGTCCGGATAGCGTTCGAGATAATCCTGATGCTCCGGCTCGGCTTCCCAGAACTCGCCCGCGGGCGCGACCTCGGTCACGACCTTGCCAGGCCAGAGACCGGACGCCTCGACGTCTGCAATCGTATCCCTGGCGACCCGCTTCTGCTCGTCGCTGGTATAGAAGATCGCCGAGCGATAGCTCGTGCCCAAATCATTGCCCTGGCGGTTGAGCGTGGTCGGATCGTGGATCTGGAAGAAGAACTCCAGCATGGTTCGAAAGCTGGTCTTGGCGGGATCGAAGGTGATCTCGATCGCTTCGGCATGACCTTCATGATTGCGGTAGGTGGCATTCTTCACCGCACCGCCGGTGTAGCCGACGCGGGTGGAGACCACGCCCGGCTGCTTGCGGATCAGATCCTGCATGCCCCAGAAGCAGCCTCCGGCCAGAATTGCGCGTTCCGTTGTCATTCGATGCTCCCAATTGATCCGTCTGTCCGTTCTGCATCCGTCGCATATTATGCTTTCGGCGGCCCAGCCGAAAGCCGGGCATTTGCCCATCCGGTTCCTCTCGTGGAGGCCAAAGCTTCGACGACCTCAGCTTCCCCAAGCAGAACCAGATGGACATAAATTGAGCGCGCCTTACGTCAGCTTCGCGTCGAGCGTGATTGCGGCGTTGAGCACCTTCGACACCGGACAGTTCTTCTCGGCCTCGCCCGCGATCTTGGCGAAACCAGCGTCGTCGAGGTTCGGCACCTTGGCACGTAGCGTCAGCGCCGATTTGCTGATCTTGAAGCCTTTGCCTTCCGGCTCGAGGCTGACCGCAGCTTCAGTCGTGAGCTCGTCCGGCGTGAAGCCGGCGAGTTGCAGGCCGAAGGCCAGCGCCATAGTGAAGCAGCCGGCATGGGCCGCAGCGATCAATTCCTCGGGATTGGTGCCCTTCTCGTTCTCAAAGCGGGTCTTGAACGAATAAGGCGTCGCGGCGAGCACGCCGGATTCGCTCGATAACTGACCAGTGCCATCGCGACCGGTGCCTTTCCAGACCGCTGTTGCCTTGCGGATCATCTCAATTCTCCTGGTTGATTTTTTTAGCACCGGCACTCGGTACGGTACGAAAGCGACATTGGCACGACCGCCTGTCGCCGTTCCAACCGGCCGAGCGCCGCAGCAGTTCCGCTAGCTACCGATCTGTCCGACATGGAAGCCGAGCCGGTTCTCGACATCACCGGCGCGGTGGAAGCCGCGCGACATCAGCGCCTTGATGCGGCTCTGGCTTGCCGGGCGGCTGAGCGAGGCCAGGAACGCGTCCCATTCCGGCTTGATCTCGATATCCGGTGGCAGGCTCGCAACGTCGACGAGGCGCTTGGTCTCGGCAATCGCCTCCTTGTCGAAGGACGCGATGCGCATGGCCAGCGCCTCGACGAAGCCATCGAGCTCGGCATCCGGCAACGAGCGGTTCACATAGCCGTAACGTTCGGCGAGATCGCCGTGGATATCGTCGGCGCCAAGCAGAACCTCGAGCGCGCGGCCGCGGCCCATCAGACGCGGCAACCGCGCCATCGGGCCGCCGCCGGGCACGAGGCCCGCACCGACCTCCCATTGCGACAGGACCGCCTTTTCGCGGCTGGCAAAGCGCATATCACTTGCCAGCGCCAGTTCGCTGCCGACGCCGGTCGCACGGCCCCTAATCGAGGCAATCGAAACCACCGGCGCGCGGCTGAGACGCACCAGCATGTCGGGCAGTGCCTGCAGGCCCGTCGGCCCCGGCGGGATACGAAGCGAATCCTCCAGCGGCGCGAGGAAGTCGTAATGCGTGATGAAGAAGCCTTCGACGGCGCTGTCGAACACCACGACCTTCACCTCAGGATCGGTCTCGATCGCCTTGACGACGTCATCAAGAAGCGGAAGCTGCTTGGGGCCGAAGATATTGACTGGGGGCATGTCGAAGGTGACACGCCAATACGACGGCAGCCGACGTTCCAGGCGGATTTGGTCGGTCGTGAAGGTGCGTTCGGGGCGGTTCATGATTGGATTCCTGGTCTGTGGGGAAAGAAGGGAACGCGCGGAAGTGCGCGTCCCCGCAGGTCTCAGATCGACTGACGCAGCGGTCGGAAGGCGGTGCGCATTTCCGCGCAGAACAACGCGGGCTGCTCCCAGGCGGCGAAATGGCCGCCCTTGTCGAGACGGTTGTAGTGCATCAGCCTCGGATAGGCCTTCTCGGTCCAGCTGCGCGGCGCAGCGTAGATCTCGTCCGGGAAGACGCTGACGGCGACCGGGATCTTGATGTGCTTGGGCTCGAAGAACACCAGCTTGTTCTCCCAGTACAGCCGCGCCGACGACACCGCGGTGTTGGTGAGCCAGTAGAGCGCGATGTTGTCGACCACGTCGTCGCGCGACAGCCCTTCCGTCTTGCCGTCGAACACCCGGGCGATCATTGCGGCGCTGCGCGCATCATGGTCGAGCATCCAGGACGCGAGGCCCGCCGGCGAATCCACCAGGCCATAGAGTGTCTGCGGCCGGTTGGACATCTCGATCGCGTAGCCGAGACCGTGCTTGTAGAAGTCATCGAGCTGATCGTAAGCGTAGCGCTCGTCGGCCGAGAGGTTCGACGGCCGCGATCCGCCGGGCTGAAGCGCCTTGGCGATGTCGTCAGGAACGGTCGCGGGCATGTTGGTGTGGATGCCGAGCAGTTCCGGCGGCGCGATCACTGCCATCTGCTCCGTCACGGCATTGCCCCAATCGCCGCCTTGCGCGACATAGCGGTTGTAGCCGAGCCGCTTCATCAGCACGATCCAGGCACGCGCGACGCGCTGGGGATCCCAGCCCAGCTCCGCCGGCTTGCCGGAGAAACCGTGGCCTGGGAGCGAAGGGATCACGAGATCAAAAGCGTCCGCCGCCGTCGCGCCGTGTGCGGCGGGATCGGTGAGCGGGCCGACGATCTTCATCTGCTCGATGATCGAACCGGGCCAGCCATGCGTGACGATCATCGGCAAGGCATTCTCGTGCCTGGAGCGGACGTGAATGAAATGGATGTCGACGCCGTCGATCTCGGTGACGAATTGCGGCAAGGCATTCAGCCGCGCCTCCATCTTGCGCCAGTCGTAGTCGTTCTGCCAGTAGCTCACGAGCTGCTGCACCGTCGTCAGTTGCACGCCCTGCGATTGATCGGCAACGATCTCACGATCAGGCCAGCGCGTCGCGGCGAGACGGCGACGGAGATCGAGCAGATCCTGCTCGGGCACGCTGACGTGGAACGGGCGGACCGCCCCGCTCACGCCGGCCTTCGCAGAATGCAGCGGCAGCAGGCTCGACACGCTTGCCGCGACCGCGGTCATCGCGGCTTGACTCAACAGTTGACGGCGGTCTGGATTGAGAATGTCGGTACGTGCTTGCGTGGTCATGTTCGATCTCCCTGGCTTTGGTCGGTGACGCTGACCGAATTTGACATAAACGCCTCGGTTCGCCATGCCGAGAGATTGGCGCAGGCCCTGGCAATTTGCTCGTTATGGGTTGTTAGAGCGCGTTAGCCGTTGCGAGCCGCGCGACACCGAGGAGAGCGATCGTCGACTCGCGACGCGCGCCGCCAAAACAACACGGCGCGCGATGAGCTCAGTCATCGCGCGCCGTGTCGGCTTGCATCAGTCGAAGAATCCGTGCTGCCCAGCTCAGGATGGCAGCGGCTGGCCCGCCTGTTCGCGGACGATGTAATCGGCGTACCAATCGGCCCAGTTCTCGTCGTGCCCGCCGGTCCGCTTTTCGTGCTCGCCATGGGCCGCCGCCGCGCGGCGCAGTGCTGCGGCCAGCGCAGCCTGCGAAGCGAATGTCGTGCCGTCGCCCGCGATCCGTCCCGGCAATCGCGTCGTGACCTCCTGGAACAACCAGCCATTGCCGTCGGGATCGCTGAACGACGCATATGAGCCGTAGCTGCCGCGCTTCGGGTCAGCACCGCTCACCCGAACGCTGCCGGAGAGATAAGGCTCGTCGGTCCCCGCGTGAACATCGGCGGCACCGTGGAATGGAGCGCTGACCTCGACGCCGCGGTCGAGCAGATCCGTTCGCGCCGCCTCCAGATCGGAGACGATCAGGTACAAGCCTCGCGCCGAGCCCGGCGCTGCCGCCGTCACGTTCCTGCCGAAGATCACCGAGCAGGCCGAACCCGGCGGCGTGAACTGGATCACGCGCCAGTCATCGCCGGAGGCAAAATCGGCGTCCAGTCGCCAACCGAGACGCGCGTAAAAGGCCTTGGCGCGATCGACATCGGACACCGGGATCACGATCACCTCGAGCCGCTGATCGACGCTAGGCGATGTCGAAGGCGTCTTCGTAGACTTGTTGGAAGACTTGTTGGAAGGCTTATTGGAAAGCTTGGCCGCGGCGTCGCGGTCGATTTCGGTAGTGGCCATGTCGAACTCCCTGGGTTGGATCTAAGGCGAGCTTCAAGCAGCTGTGATCGGCATCACGATGGTTACGCGTGTGCCGTCCTCTCCCGCCTCGCCCTGCAGCCGGGCGTGAATGCTGCGTGCGAGTCCTTCGAGAATCCGGCTGCCGGTGCCCTGAAGCGGCCCGGTCGCGCCGATCCCGTTGTCTATTACCGTGCAGAACCAGGCGCCGTCGCGATTGGCCGTCTCGATGCGGATCAGTGCGTCATTCCTGTTCGGGAAGGCATGCTTGGCCGCATTCGTTACCAGCTCCGTCAGCATCAGCGCGAGCCGATGGCATTGCGACGCCGGCAGCGTGCCGCTTTCAATTGCAGCCTCGCAGCGGATGCCCGCCGGCTCCAGCACGGCCTCGGAAATCGCTCCGCACAGATTTTCGAAGAAGGCCGCCACCGGGATCGCCGTATGGTCGTCATTGTCGGACAAGAGTTGATAGAGCCTGCCGAAGGCGACAATGCGCCGCTCGAGCCGGTCCGCTGCAAGCGATACGTCCCTGGTACCCGTTCGGGTGAAATCGCGGCGGACTGACGCACCCAGTATCGTTAGCGTGTTCTTCATCCGATGGTGGGATTCCCGCAGCACGAGCTCCCAGTCACGCGACTGATCGTCTAAACTGGCCACAAATTGAGATCGAACGACGTCGTCATTCGGCCGAGCATTGATACCGGACATCGTAGCCTCCCCGTTGGAATTAGCGTCAAACTCGGAACGGATACTGGATGCAGTTCGCGCGCATTGCTCGTTAGACGTTGCAAGATTCTGTTATGATGGGGGTCCGACGACGGGCACTCCGAACGTGAGCTGGTCGGTCAAGCACACTGCCGGGTTGTCCCGATCGCTCCGAAAGAGGCTCGCGTTGAGTACAATTTGCGACGGATCGTCGCGCGCGACCGGCTTGCCGGCACCCTCCACGCGATTTCGCCACTTTCGACCAGTTTACTCAGGGTTCCCTTCTGCTAGATCAAAGTGCAGAGTTCAGCTCTCACTGGAATGATTGGCCCGTGCCGGACACTAACGACCAGGATTCGGCCATTGCTTTCGGGCCATTCCGGCTGTTCGCAAAGACGCGGCTGCTCGAGAAGGACGGCGCCCCGGTTCACCTCGGCGGCCGTGCGCTCGACATCCTCGTTTTTCTCGCCGAGCGCGCCGGCGAGGTCGTGGACAAGCGTGAGTTGATCCGGCGGGTCTGGGCCGACGTGAATGTGGACGAAGGCAGCCTGCGCTTTCACATCACGACGCTGCGCAAGGCCTTGGGCGATCCGGGCGAAGGGTCCCGCTACGTCGTCAACGTCCCCGGACGAGGTTATTGCTTCACGGCGGCGCTGCTCCGGGCTGCCCCTTCGGAGAACCGGACCAGCCTGCCCGTTGCTTCGCCGCGCTCGTTGCCCTCGCCGCTGGCAAAGATGATCGGGCGGGACGATGCGGTCCAGAGAATTTCCGCCGAGCTCGTTTTGCATCGCTTCGTCACGATCGTCGGTCCCGGCGGGATCGGCAAGACCTCGGTCGCACTGGCCGTGGCGCATGGCGAGCTCCCGGCCTTCGACGGCCAGGTGTGTTTTGTCGATTTTGGCGCGCTGAGGGAGACCCGGCTCGTTGCGGGAACGATCGCGGCCGCGCTGGGCCTGACAGTCAATTCCGACGATCCGGTGCCGGGGTTGCTGACGTTCCTGCGCAACCGGCGGATGCTGATGGTCTTCGACAGTTGCGAGCACATCCTCGACGATCTCGCCCCTCTGGCGGAGCGCATCGTCCGGGAAGCGGGTGAGCTGCATATTCTCGCCACCAGCCGCGAATCCTTCCGCGCCGAAGGTGAGCGTGTCCATCGGCTGTTTCCACTGGATTGCCCGCCACAGCGCGACGGACTCGGCATCGCCGACATCCTTGCCTATCCCGCAACTCAGCTTTTTGTGGAACGCATTGCAGAGAGCCTGAGCGAATTCGAGCTCAGCGAGGAGGATGCGCCGCTTGTGGCCGACATCTGCCGTCGATTGGACGGCATCGCGCTCGCGATCGAGCTCGCGGCCGGGCGTGTGAACGCCTATGGCATTGCCGGCACCGCCTCGCTGCTCGACAGCCGTTTCTCCCTGCTATGGCGCGGCCGGCGCACCGCTGTCCCGCGACACCACACCCTGAGTGCGGCGCTCGCCTGGAGCTATGATTTGCTGCCGGCAACCGAAAGCGCAACGCTGCGCGGATTGTCGGCCTTCGTCGGGCCGTTCACGCTGGAAGCCGCGCTTGCGGTCGCATCCTGTCAGGGCATCGGCGAGGCAGAAGCCGCCGAGGCGATCTCCAACCTGCTTTCCAAATCGCTGATCGCGACCTCGCCTGCGGAGCGGCGGCTGCGCTATCGCCTGCTGGATACGACGCGTGCCTTCGTCGCGGAGAAGCTCGTCGAGAACGGCGAAGCTGACCGCGTCGCACGTGCCCACGCCGAATATTTCCGCGATTTCCTGCGTGACATCGCCCTCAAATCCACGGGCATGCAGAGCGCCGGAGGCTTTCTTCCCTATGCCGACCACCTGCCCAATGTCCGGGCCGCGCTGACCTGGAGCTTTTCGGACGGCGGGGACCGAACGATCGGCGTGGATCTGGCGGCGTCGGCGGCGCAATTCTTTCTCGAGCTGACATTGCTGACCGAATGCTACCGCTGGACCCAGCAGGCGCTGGCGTCCCTCGACGCGAGCGCGGTGGATGGCCGCAATGAAATGATCTTGCAGGCCGCGCTCGGCGTATCCGCGATGTTCACGCAGGGCAATACCGAAGCGGTCCGCTCGGCATTCACGCGCAGTCTCCAACTTGCCCAGGAGCTCCAGGATTTGCACTGGCAGCTCTGGCTGCTCCGCGGATTGCACATCTATCTCACCAGGGTCGGAGATTTTCACGGAGCACTCGGAACCGGGGAACAGGGCGAGAGCGTCGCGCGGAAGCTGAACGATCCCGCCAGCACGCTGAACGTCGAATGGATGCTGGGCGTCGCCCATCATTTGATCGGCAACCAGGACAAGGCGGTGCAGCTCTGCGAGAGCGCGATGTTGCATAATCCCGGCTCGCAGCGGCTGAATATCGGCCATCTCGGCTATGACGACCGCATCGTCGCACTGGTGGCGCTGGCACGCGGGCTTTGGCTCACCGGCCGGCCCGATCGTGCGATCGAGGCGTCGAGATACACCGTTCGCGAAGCCGAGCTGCTCGAACAGCCGCTCACTCTCGGTATTTCCTTGATCTGGACCATCTACGTGTTCCTCTGGGTCGGCGACTTGGCCAATGCGGAAATCCTGATCGAGCGGCTGATCGATCATTCCGCGCGGCACTTCCTCGGGCCCTATCACGCGGTCGGCATCGGCCAGAAGGGTGAGCTGCTGCTTCGCCGCGGCGACGTCGCCGCCGGCATCGAGCACCTCCGCCGCAGCCAGGCCACGCTGTACGCGACGCGACACCGGATCATGACCACGGTGTTTGCGACCGCGCTCGCGGAGGGACTCGTGGCGCAGAACCAGGCCGACGAAGCCTTGCAGACCATCAACGATGCCATCGCAGAGATTCCCGATCATGGCGAATCCTTCGACATGCCGGAGATGCTCAGGGTCAAGGGCGACATCCTCGCCCGGTCGGGCAATGCCGCGGAGGCCGAAAGCTGCTTCCTGGACTCGCTCGATCTGTCACGCCGCCAAAGCGCGCTCGGCTGGGAGCTGCGGGGAGCAATTAGTCTCGGCCGGGTTTGGCGCGGGGCCGGAAAAGCCGCCGACGCACGCGCCCTGCTCGCCCCCCTCGTCGCGCGGTACCAGGAGGGCCTCCAGACCCGTGATCTCGTCGCCGCCAGGGAGCTCCTTGCGGCGCTGAATTGAGAGTATCTTCAATGAGATACCGCAAGGCTATCCGCTCGCAACTCCTAACAAATTCTAACACGCCAAGCCGCATCCGCCCCGCCATGGTGGTGGCACTTCATGGTGGATATGGCGGGACATGGCGCTTCTTGACGATGTAATTGATGCCAGCGGCGGAATGGCCCGCTGGAATAGCTTGAGCCGGTTCACGCTTCACCTCTCCGTCGCGGGAACGCTGTTCTCCAGCACCGGACATGCCAGCGAATTCAAGGACGTGACGGCGGAGGGCTCGACCCGCACGCAATCGGTCCGCTTCACCGGCATCACCGGAGGCGAACACTCCGGCTCGTTTCAGCCGGACGCGATCACGATCGAAAGCCTCGAAGGTGAGATTCTGCGGACCTGGCGCAATCCGAGTCTTGCGTTCACCGAGGCCGGTTCGCCCGCGCTCGCGGGCGAGCTGCATCTCGTCTTCTTCTGCGGCGTCGCGATCTGGAATTATCTGACCAATCCATTCCTGCTCGCCCATCCCGATGTCTTGGTGGAGGAGCTGCCGCCGTGGCAGGAGAATAACGAGTCATGGCGGCGGCTGCGGGCGCAATTCCCACCGAGCCTGATCACGCTCGCGCCCGAACAGATCTTCTATTTCGACGAGAACGCATTGCAACGGCGGACCGACCACGATCTGTTCGGAATGAAAGTCGCGCATTACTCCTGGGCCCATGACAGCTTCGGCGGCATCGTGGTGCCGACGCTCCGACGCGCGCAGACGCTGCGGCCCGACGGAACCGTGGTCGCCAAGCCCGTGCTGATGGATGTCGAGATCTTTGACGCCGTCTTCGAGTAGCGGCCCGCGCGATATCTCCAACTCTCAACGTCTAACAATACATAACGAGCCAACAGTCGGCCTTGAGCGCAGATTGGGGTCGCGAGCAACGAACGACGTGACGTGCTCGAACGAGACCCAGCTCCGCGCATCTCCACCGCAATGGAGCGCGTCATCGCAGCAAACGCACTCAAGGAGAACGGTCATGAAAATATTGATGGTCATCACCTCGCACGATCAGCTCGGCAACACCGGGCGCAAGACGGGCTTCTGGCTCGAGGAGCTCGCCGCCCCCTATTTCATCTTTAGGGATTCCGGGGCCGAGATCACCCTCGCCTCGCCGAAAGGCGGCCGTCCGCCGCTTGACCCCAAGAGCAACGAGCGCGAATTCCGCACCGACCTGACGCTACGCTTCGAGGCCGACGTCGCCGCCGAAGCCCAACTCGACAAGACGGTTCGCCTCGACAGCGTCAAGCAGGAAGATTTCGACACCGTCTTCTATCCCGGCGGTCACGGCCCGATGTGGGACCTCGCCGAGGACAAGGACTCGGTCAAGCTCATCGAATCCTTCCTTGCCGCCGGCAAGACAGTCGCCGTGGTCTGCCATTCGACTGGTGCGCTGCGCCACGTCAAGACGCCCGACGGCAAGCCCCTGGTTCAGGGCAAGGAGGTGACCGGTTTCACCAATGGTGAAGAGGAGGATGTCGGCCTCACCAAGGTGGTGCCTTTCCTGGTCGAAGACGAAATGCTGAAGCTTGGCGCCGTCTTCTCGAAGACGGCAAACTGGGGCGTTCACGTCGTCACCGACGGCCTCTTGATCACGGGCCAGAACCCGCACTCCTCGGGTCCGGCCGCGCAGGCCCTGCTCGCCGCCCTGAAGGGCGAGCCGCTGGCGCGCGCGTCGTAAAGCCCAGATGCGGCACATCGCGAGAGGCGCCCGCGATGGTGCCTCTCGACGCCGCCGTCACAAGGGGATGTCCCCTACTTGCGACACATCTTCACCTCACATGCCGAATTCGGAGCGATGACATGAACATCCCAGCCACTCTTGCCCTATCGGCCGCTTTGGCCTGCGCGACCGTGCAGGCCTCGGCACAGGATCTGCGATCGAGCCGGCGTTCGATCAGCTATCACAAGACCGATATCCGGGGTCTCGAGATTTTCTACCGCGAGGCTGGGCCCACCGACGCTCCGACGGTGCTGCTGCTCCACGGATTTCCCTCGTCGTCGCGGATGTGGGAGCCGCTGATGCCGCTGCTCGCCGACAAATATCATCTCATCGCGCCGGACTATCCCGGCTTCGGCAACAGCAGCGCGCCGCCGCCATGCGACTTCACCTATACGTTCGACAACATCGCCGCCGTGATCGGCGAGCTCACAACGAAGCTCGGCCTCACCGACTACGTCCTGTTCATGCAGGACTACGGAGGCCCTGCCGGCTTCCGCATGGCGCTGGCGCATCCCGAACGCGTCCGCGGTGTCATCGTCCAGAACGCGGTTTCGCACGAGCAGGGGCTGAGCCCGCTCTGGAATGCGCGCAGGAAGTACTGGGCCGACCCGGCGCACGAGGTCGAGGCGCTCAAGGCCAACTTTACGTCCCTGGAGGCGACGCGTCAGCGGCATCTCGGCTCCAGTCCGCGTCCCGAGCGCTATGACCCCGACACCTGGATCGACGAATACGCGTTCCTGACGCGTCCCGGCCAGGCCGAGATTCAGACCACGCTGTTCCTGGATTACCGGACCAACGTCGCCTCCTATCCGAAATGGCAGGCTTGGTTGCGCCAGACGCGGCCACCGACGCTGGTGGTCTGGGGCGAATACGATCCGTCATTCGCCGTCGCAGGCGCGACGGCCTATCGCGACGACGTGCCGGATGCCGAGGTTCACATTCTCGAAGCCGGCCACTTCGCGCTGGATGAAGCCACCGACGAGATCGCTTTGCTTGTCCGCGACTTCCTGGGGCGGCTGGCTGGACACAAGGGTTGAGCGCTGATGGACGCGCTCAGCAGCGAGAAGAGACGGTCGTATCGACTGTTCAGGCCCCCGGTTCGTTCAACATGCGCCGTGCTGCAATGAGATCGGCGGTCTCGAACCCTTCGGAGAACCGGGCATAGGTTTGAGCGAGCTGTTCGAGCGGATTTTGCACATGCTGCCGGGTTCGAAGCCGCGCCAGCGACATCTCGGCTCGCAGCCGCCACGATAGCGCGCCCTGCTGTTCGGCGAGCGAGATCGAGGCGACAAGATCGGCCTCGGCCGCGTCGGGATTGCCGCCCTGGATCTCCAGCTCTCCCCGCAGACGGAGCAGCTCGGGCATGTCGAACGCGCCGCCTTCCCGCTCGACCCGCAGAATGGTTTCGTGAAGAACCTGAATGCCTTCCGTCAATTGTCCCAAGCTGACCAGGCCCCGAGACAGATCCGCGGCGAACGCCGAGGCATAGAGTTCGTAGCGGTCGGCATGCAGGCGTGGAAGCGCACTCCGCATCAGGTCGACGCCGCCGGCCGCCTCGCCCCGAGCGATCATGCTCTGCGCCCGAAAACCCGCCGCGACGGCTTCGTAAGGCACGAGCCCGTGCATGCTCGCATGCGCGGTCAGACGACCGGTCATGACCTCGACCGACGACCAGTCGCCGAGCCAGCCGAATACCGAAGCGGACCAGCATAATGCGATACAATGCATGACCACGTCATGCGGCGCCGAAGCGCCGACCAGCGGCCGGATGCATTCGAGCGCACGATCGGGAAAGCCGCGCAGCCATAGCACGCGCGCGAGCGGAATTTGCGGTGTGCGTGAATAGGCGAAATGCCCGGGTTGGGTGCCGCGGAGCGCAGCGTCGTCTCGCAGGCCCTGGTCGAGATGAGCCTGCGCCGCGGCCTGGTCTCCGGCGAGGTGATATGACACGCCGAGCAGCGCTTTGCTCCCGGCGATGCCCGCGGTATCGCCGATGACGCGGGCAATCCGCTCGGCGTGAAGCGCAGTCGGCACCAGATGCCGATAGCGACCGGTCCGGCGGTAGAACATGTTGAGCCGGGACAACAGCCTGAATGTGTTGGCGTGATCGGAAAGCGCTTCCGCTATTTCCAGCCCGCGCCTGAGCGCCGCTTCCGCCTGCTCGCTGTTACGTTCGGTGAACATCAAGGCGTGACCGAGCGTCGACTGAAGTTCGAGCTCCCATGCGCCGCCCCGGTCGGCCTCGTCCAGCATTGCGAGTGCGCGATCGGACCAGATGCGGGCCTCGTTCAGCAAATTGAGTTCGACGAACAGCCTTGTGCAGCTGCCGGCGAGCGGCACGCGCAAGCCGGCGCCGTCGTCGTTGGCATAAGCCCATTGCAGCGCAGCGCGGGCATCGGCGAGCAGGCTCGCGCTTTCCTGCAAACGTGACGCATGATCGCCGCCCTCCTTGTCCCTCATGCCCGCTTCGAGCGTGCATTGAACATAGAGAGCATGACGATGCGCGATCTGCGCCAGCTGTCCGCCGTCGCCCAGTTTCTGCAGGGCATAGGCACGCGTTGCGTCGAGCAGGCGATAGCGCCGCGATGCGCCGTCCGGCTGGGTGGAAACCAGCGACTTCACCACGAGTTGCTCCAGGGCCTCGACGACGCGATCCTCCGCCATCTCCGCCCCGGCCGCGACTGCTATCGCGCCCCTCAACGTGAAGTGACCTGCGAAGACGGCGAGGCGCTGAAATACGATCCGCTCGCTCTCGCCGATCAGACCGAAACTCCAGTCGAGCGTAGCGCCGAGCGTCTGCTGCCGCGGCGGCGCCGTCCGCCGCCCGCGCCATTCGAGCTGCAGCCGGTTGTCGAGCAGCGCCGCCATCTCGCGCAGTCCATAGAGACCGACACGTGCGGCAGCCAGCTCGATCGCCAGCGCGATGCCGTCGAGCTTGCCGCAAATCCGGGCCAGGACTTCGGCATCCTCGTCGGTGATGTCGTCGCGATGCCCCGCCGCGACGGCGCGATCGACGAACAGGCGCACGGCGGGATAAGCAAGCACCTCGCCGGCACTGAGGCGGGTGCCCTGCGGCGGACCGGGGAGCGAAACGAGCTCGAAAATCTGCTCGCCTTCCACCAGCAGCGATTCGCGGCTGGTTGCGAGGATGACGATGCCAGGCGCCTCCCGGTAGATGTTTTCTGCAAGGCGCGCGACCTCCTCGATGACGTGCTCGCAGCTGTCGAGCACGAGAAGCAGCCGGCGGCCGCGCAGGAAATTGACGATGCTGGCCGAGGGGTCCTCGTGGTGCACGACGAGGCCCAACGCGGCTGCAACCGTGCTCGCGACCAGCGCTCCGTCCTTGAGCGGACCGAATTCGAGGAAATGGACGTTGCCGTCGAAGCTATCGCACATCTCGTGCGCGAGCGCAGTCGCAACGGTGGTCTTTCCGATGCCGCCCGGCCCTCGCAGCGTGACGAAGCGATCGCGGAGCAAGCGCGCTGCCAACTCGGCCACGGCGTCCTCTCGCCCGACCATCCGGTCCAATCGGCGCGGTAGCGACGGTGGCGGCGCGGCCCTTTCAGGCACACGCGACGCCGGTGTAGCCACCTCCGCGCGCCCGCCACGCCGCACGGGCGCGACAAAGCAATAGCCCCGGCCCGGGATGTTGGTGATGTAGCGGGCACCATCCTTTCCGTCGCCGAGCACCTTGCGCAGCTCCGCGACATGGACGCGCAGGCTGACCTCCTCGACGGAAAGTCCGGACCACGCATAGCCGAGAATTTCGTTCTTCGGGACCACTTCGCCGGCGCGACTGACCAGCAGGCGCAAAATATCCATCGCACGGCTGCCGAGCCTGACCGGCAAGCCATCCTTCTCCAGCAGCCGCGACCGCAGCGAAAATGGCCCGAACGCGACGGCATCGAAATCTGGGATCGCCGCGGCGTCGCGGCCGCGGGGGCCCTGTCCTGCCGAGAGCTCGATCACTTTTGACTCATCTTGACGGCCGCTCCAGCGAAATGCGGCGCGACTATACCCGGCGCCAGTGCGAGGTCCAGCGAGGGCAACCCACAGAACTCACACCTCCACATCGATCTCCACGCCATGACCGGTGCTCTCCTGAGTCGTGTCGGGGATACGCAAATGTCTGATAAACTGTACAAAAACGACGCTTCCTGAGACGGGATGCCGCACCTGATGCGCTCCCACAAAAACTAACACATCCTAATCACCACTAACGAGCTTGCAGGTCAGCTCACGCCTATCCTCTCACCATGGAAAACGTGGGCTTTGCGCGTTTGCTGGTTGCAAACAGCGGAGAACGCCCGGAGAGGACGAACGATGTTGACCAATTTGCAGGCAGGTGATGCCTGGATTGAATTTCCGGGCACCTCGGGGGATTGCGAGTTCCCCCGGGCAACACACGCGATCATTCGGGAGCGTCAATGGCGTCAGATCGATCCGGGCACGGGAGCGGCGGCCGAGGACATCGCGATCTCGCGATGGGAAGACCCGCGGAGCACCTCGTCGCACCAAGCGACGACGCCCGAGGATCGCTATTTCGTCGGCATCGCCCTCAAGACCACGCGCGCGAAACTGACCCGGGATCGCCAGGTCATTTTCGACGGGACCATGCCCGCGGGCACACTGTATCTCACCGCGCCGTCAAAGCCCCTCGCCGTACAATTCCAGTCGCCATGCGCCTTCTTGCACTTTTACATCTCCGCGGATCAATTTCCGGCACAATTTTCCGGAACCGAAGGTTTGAATGATCTCGTCCTGTTGCGCGATCCGCTCGCGGCCGAGCTTGCCAAGGCGCTGATCGAACTTGGCGACGCCGCGGACCACGAGTTCACGCGCTGCATTGGCCAAACCCTTGCGATGCATCTGGCGCGGCTGGAATTGCCACGCGCCAAGGTCAATGCCCTGCCGAAATGGCGGCTGCGGCGCGTCGAGCAGTATGTCGCCGATCATTTCCACCGCTGCATCAGCCTGTCCGAGCTCGCCAATGTCGCCGGCCTGTCCAGAATGCACTTTGCGGCGCAATTCCGCGTCGCGACCGGTTATCGCCCCCGCGAATATCTGCTCAATCACCGGATCGAGCAGGCCAAGACGTTGCTGGCGACCACCGAGCGGCCGCTGGCCGAGATCGCACTCGCCGTCGGCTTCAGCACGCAGGCGCATTTTTCGACTGTCTTCAAGCGCATCACCGATCAATCCCCGGCACGCTGGCGCCTCGCCAGCAAGGGCGAACGGCGAGAGGTGCAAGCACTCCCGCCGCGTCGTCCTGCTACGGAGAGTGACTGGATCAGCGCAGCCGCGTAAGCATTCGCTCGCGCCCTCATCCTCCCGGGCCTGCGAGCCACTCGGGGCCGTCCCTGCACCCACACAGGACGGCCCCTTTTTTTCTACACCGGATCGAAAGCCCGGATCGGCGGCAGATTGCCGGTGAACTTCTCGACCTCGGCTGTCGTGAGCTGACCGGTGCAGCCTTGCGCAAAGGACGACGTGCCGACGTCGCGGGTGAGCACGTTCGGATTGCCGTGCACGCAGAGCGGCGCGTCGTCTTCGGGGTCCATCGGGTCGTACCAGGCGCCGGTCGGGAGCTGGACCACGCCGGGCGCGATGCCGTCGGTGACGTGGACCGCGGCGAGACAGGCGCCGCGCGCGTTGAACAGCCGGATGATGTCGCCGTGCTTGATCCCGCGTGCGTCAGCGTCCCGTGGGTTCATGCGCGCGACCTCGCGGCCGCGATGTTTGCTTTGAAGCGAATGTCCGCCGAAATCGAGCTGGCTATGCAGACGCGTCACCGGCTGGTTGGCGACCAGGAAGCACGGCGCCCCCGGCTTGGGCGTGTCGGACTTCTCCAGCCAGACCGGATGGCCCGGGCAATCCGCATCACCATGACCTGCGATCTTGGCAGAGAATATTTCGATGCGACCGCTCGGCGTGGGCAAAGCATGATTGACGGGATCGTCGCGGAAGCGGCGCAGCCGGCCACCGTCGTCGGGCTGCTGCGGCACCACCAGGCTGCCGCGCCGCCAGAACTCTTCGAAGCTCGGCGCTTCCAGGCCGCGCGCTTCGAGCGAGGCGCGGGTCGGCTCATAAAGATGTTCCAGCCACTGACGTGACGTCCGCCCCTCGGTGAAGGGCTCGCGCGCACCGAGACGGTCGGCGAGATCGGCGAAGATCTCGTAGTCGTCGCGCGCAAGGCCGAACGGCTCGGCGATCCGGTGCATCGCGACCATCAGGGGATCGTTGCTGGAATAGCCGATGTCTTCGCGTTCGAGCGTCATCGTCGAGGGCAGCACGATGTCGGCATGCCGGGCCGTGGCAGTCCATGCGAGCTCGTGCACGACCAGCGTGTCGACTTTCGCAAACGCCTTGCGCAGGCGGTTGATGTCCTGGTGGTGATGGAAGGGATTGCCGCCGGCCCAGTAGACAAGGCGGATATCCGGATAGGTGCGCGTCTCGCCGTTGTAGCGATAGGCGCTGCCGGGATTGAGCAGCATGTCGGCGATGCGCGCCACCGGAATGAAATCGCGGACAGCGTTGCGGCCCTGCCCCAATGTCGGCCCCGGCACGTCGTTGACGCGGCGACCGTAATAGCCGATTGCCCCCAACGAATAGGCGTAGCCGCCGCCGGAGAGGCCGATCTGGCCGAGCGCTGCCGCCAGCACCATGCCCATCCACACCGGCTGCTCGCCATGCTCGGCGCGCTGGAGCGAATGAGAGACGGTGATGAGCGCGCGCTTGCCGGCGAGCCGGCGCGCCAGCTTGCGGATTGTGTCGGTGTCGACGCCGCAGACCGCGGCGGCCCATTCGGCGTGCTTGGGTTGGCCGTCGCTCTCGCCGGTGAGATAGCGCAGGAAGACCGGCCAGCCCTCGGTGTAGCGATCGAGGAAGGCCTGGTCGTGCAGGTTCTCCGCGATCAGCGTATGAACGATGCCGAGCATCAGCGCGGTGTCGGTCCCGGGCACGCAGGTCATCCACTCGGCGCCGGCCTCGACGGGCAGGTCTTCGCGCAACGGGCTGACCAGGATGAACTCGCAGCCGCGGCGGCGCGCAGCTTCCATCGCGCCGCGCTCAACATGCTTGCTGATCGAGCCGCCTGCGACCATCGAGTTCTTCAGCGCCATGCCGCCGAACGCCAGCACGATGTCGGTATCAGCCGCGATCTGCTCCCAGGTGACATTGCGCTTGGTGATATCCTCGTAGCCGCAGAGGATCTGCGGCAGCAGCACCGAGGACGCGCCGGAGGAATAGGAGTTCACCGAGCGCACATAGCCGCCCAAGGCGATGTTGAGGAAGCGATGCACCTGGCTCTGGGCGTGGTGGAAGCGGCCCGCGCTCGACCAGCCATAGGAGCCGCCGAACACCGCGCCGGGGCCGCGCGTGTCACGGATGCGTGCCAGCTCGTCGCCGAGCAGATCGAGCGCCTTTTCCCAGCTGACGGATACGAATTCATCGCGGCCGCGGCGATCGTCCGGACCCGGACCGCGTTCGAGCCAGCCGCGGCGGATCGCCGGCTGGGTGATGCGCGCCTGATGGCGTAGCGCGCCGGGAAAATTGTCGATGATGCGGTTCGGATCGGGATCGCCCGCATAGGCCCTGACCTCGAGCCCGGCCTCGCCTTGACGTGCCGAGAACACGCCCCAATGCGAGGTGTGCGGCTTGAAGCCGTCGGACAGGTCGAGGCCGGGGTCGGGGAAGCCAATCGTATCGTCCATCGTCGCATTCCTTGTTCCGGTCGCGGCACTGTCCCGGCCGCACCGATGTCATCCGCGTCGCAGTATAGCGATCCGCGCTTCGATGTCGTCGGGTCAGGGCCGGCGAAAATGCCGGGCGCTCGTGCAAGGACAGATTGGCGAACGTTCGCAGGAACGACCCGGCGGCGATTTTTCGTCCAATTTGTGCTTTTATTTTCAACGCTTTAGTCGGTTGCATTCAGAGCCGCGCGGTCCGTCTTTCGGTGAGACTTGGCGCGAGATCTCTTTGCGACGACACTGACATTGAAATGTGCGATATGCCGCCCGTCACACACAACATCGGTCCCATCATGATCAAGCGCGTCTTGCCCTACGAGGGTCTGCTCCACGAAGTGGTCGAGCATCATGGCGTGCTCTACATCGGTGGAATCGTCCCAGAGGACACGAGCCTCGACATGTCGGGCCAGGCAAATGACGTCCTCGGGCAGTTGGCGCAGCTGCTCAAGACCCTCGGATCCGATCTGAGCAACGTCTTGCAGGTGACCATCTACATGACGAGCCTCAAGAAGGCAGACTTCAACGCGGCCTGGAAGGCGCATTTTGCAGAGGCTCATCTGCCGGCGCGCGCCGCAATCGGCGTGGCGGATCTCGGTCCCGGCGTCAAACTCGAGATCACGGCCATCGCCGCTCGACATAGTGGCATGCCAGGGCGCCGCAAAGAACCTCACACCAAACCCATTGTGTTCTCGGCAAGATCCACCTCAGATTAGCGCCGCTCGTGAAGGATAACCGCCACGAGCGACGTTACTGTCAGCACGATTCCTAGCCCGACGGCCGGATCGCTGGCGACAATCGCCGCGAGAGAGGCACCGCATGCCGCGCCCGCCATTTGCGACAATCCGAACAGGGCTGCGGCGATACCGGCCTTGCTGCCAAACGGCGACAGCGCTGCCGCGCTCGACAGCGGGCTCACTATTCCCACGCCGAACAGAAAGACGGAAGCCGCTAACAGAAATGGCAGCAGCGCGCCGTTCGCGAGCAGCACCGCGCAAAGCAGCCCGGCGCCTCCGAGGACGGTTAGTCCCAAGCCGACCGACGTCGCACGGCAGGAACCAACCCGCGCCGATAGCCTAGGCGCCAGCATGCCGGCCGCAAACACCAGGAAGACCACGCCCGCAAATAGCTCACCAAGTGTGATTGGCAAGAATCCAAACGATTCGAGCAGCACCCGCGGCGCGCTGGAGAAAATCGCGAAAAGACCGGCCATCACCAGTCCAGCGGTTCTAGCAGGCGCAACGAACCGGCGATCCCGAACAAGCTCCAGATAGAAGCCGGCAATTTTGAGCGGATTCAGAGAACGACGCGCGCCGTCATTGGTTTCGCCGACGAAGGTCGCATAGGCCAAAGCCGTGCAGAGCGCGAAGGCCGCGACAAAGGCAAATTCCGAGCGCCAGCCAAAGAATAGATCGAGCGCACTCCCCAGCAGCGGTGAAAAGCCTGGGGCGGCCGCGGTTGCCATGGTGATCGAGGCCATGACCTTTGCAAGTGCCTGGCCATCGAACAGATCCCGGGCGATCGCACGTGAAAGCACCGAAGCCGCACATGCGCCGCAAGCCTGCATTGATCGGCCGATCAGCAGGCTCGATAGATCGCGCGCGAAAGCGCACCAGATCGTACCGGCGATGAAAATTCCGAGCCCTATCAGAATCGGCATGCGTCGCCCGAACCGGTCCGACAGCGGGCCGGCAATCAATTGCCCTATGGCGAAAATCGCCAGAAAGATCGTGAAGGCCGACGTGACCGCCGCGCTGGATACATGGAAATCGGCCGCGATGACCGGCAGCGAAGGCAAGAAGATGTTGGTCGCAAGGATTCCTGTCGCCGCCAGGGCACAAATCACTATTCTGCGCGCCGCCGCCCCTGCTTGACGTCCGTGCCCCGCCGCAGAAACCGTGCCCTCGACTTCAATGGACATGCTGCGCTCCCAAGTCCTGTCCAGATGCGGCGAGGCAGGGACGCCTGATCACCTACCCCACTGCATGCTGGCCGGACGCATACCATCCTGAACAACCACTGCTTGGGTGTCGTCCTGCGAATGTGGGAGGAGCGCGCAAATATTTGCTGCTTCTGGGTGCTGCAATGAGCGCCCTCTCTCCTATCCCGCCAGGGGCGTCGTATAGCCTGCAACCAGCTTGACGAGATCCGCCTGGCGCGCGGTGCCTGTTTTTTCAAACAACCGGCTGACATGCGTCCTAACCGTACTATCGGCGACCCCGAACGCCATAGCGACCTCAGGAACGCCACCGACCTCGACGATGGCCAGCAACACGCGGAGTTCGGTCGGCGTCAGCTTGAACGCGCTGCCGATGGCTCCGGGAATAGAAGCAACCGCCAGCGACGCCTTGCGAACGAACAAGGCCGCCGTGGCGGTGTAAACAATACCAGCACGCCGACGCGCGCCTGACGTGAGGGGCAATGCATGGGCCACATAGCGGTCGCCCTCCCTGCCGGTCAGCGGCAACGCGATGCCCCTTATACCAAGTGCGGCATCGCCCTGCCCCGCGGTGGCGAAGACATCTCGCAGGGTGCGGTCGACCTGAGGATCGCTGGCGACCAGCCGCCCGCCCACGGAACTCAGAATATCACGAGCGTCGAGAATGGCATTGCCGGCCGTATTGGCGTGAATGAGACGTCCACCGGGATCGACGAGATACATGCCAGCACCGAGCCCGTCCAACGTGTCAACGAACGTCGCGAGTTCAGCGGCCTTGAACTCGAACATCTTGCCGATCACGACGGCACGCCTGATATGCGGCGCGATCAGCCTCATTTGCCGGCGCGCGTGCTCGTCGACGAGCCCATTTCGCCGGTGGCGGAAGACCCCGAAAATAGCTGTGCTGACCGTGGTCCTGTCGACAACCGCGCTGACAAAATCGACAAGCCCCTGGGGCTCGGCCCACTGCCGGTATAGTTCACTCTGGGTGAGTGCTGCGAAAGACATCAAATCGGTCGTCGCGATCGGCTGCTCGAGGTCACCGAGAAAGTGCCCCTCCGCGGAGGAATAAATCTGCCGAAAGAGTTCGACCCGCAACGGCACGTCAAATCCAAAGCGATGGGGCACCGTGGCGTGCTGGACACCGACGTCCTTGCAGAACAGCCCGCCTGCTGCGCCGCCAACGAATTGCACGATGCTGACGATGGCGTCTTCCCAACGAGAGGGATCGATGGCGGCATCGTAGATGACGCTGATCAGGTCGCTCAGTTGCTGCTGATCATCTGAATTGTCTTTCGACGATTCCGAAACCGACCGCGGATGTGAAACCCTGTTCATTCGAAGACGCGCCCTCGGTGTGAGGATAGCTGTGAGACAAGTTTAAGCTTTTCCGCTGATAGCGAGCCGGTATCGCGCTCAAATCATTTTGATCGTGTCCCACCGGAGCCGCGGGGAATATCGGCCATCCTTCAAATGGAGGATGGTCATGCGGTCGGTGATCCTCTTGGCCGGACGCCTCAGGTTGAAATGAGTTGATCAGAACGCGATGCGCACGCCGCCCTGGCCGTGTCGATACGGCTGCGACCGGACGCCGCGCCGCTTGAATCCACCCCTGCTTGCGGACTGATTGGCCTGTCTTGACGAGCGTCTCGGGTCAGATGTCGGCGTCCTGGGACGCGGCGAAGCTTCGGCATGAAAGCGGGACGAGCATGGCCGCGTGACGGCGGTAGCGGCGATACCGGTTGCCGAACTGCTGGATCAGATCGTGCTCTTCCAACTGAATGCCGATCAGGATGTAGGCTGTGATGCCAAGCGAATAGACCAGATGACCGACCGTCATCGCAGGCGTGGCCCAGACTGCGAGCAGGATGCCGAGATAGATCGGATGGCGGACATACCGGTAGAGCAATGGCGTGCGGAATTTGGCTTCGGGCGGTTGTTTACCGAACAGGTGCATGAACACCTGGCTGAGGCCGAACAACTCGAAATGATTGAGAAGAAACGTGCTGACCACCAGCACGACCCAACCCAGCCAGAAGACGGCGTCGAGCGCCCCCGCCGCGACCGGGTGGTTCACGGTCCAGACCGGCGTGGGGATCGGCTGCCACTGCCAGTACAGCAACAGCAGTGCAAAGCTGGCGAACAGCACGTAGGTGCTGCGCTCGACCGAAGCCGGCACGATTCGCGTCCACCAGCGCTTGAAGCCCTGACGCGCCATCACGCTGTGCTGGATCGCGAACACTCCGATTAGCAGCACATCGATAACAATGCTTGCCAGAACCGGACCAATGGCCCCGGAATCGATAGACTTTGGAACGACCAGGTTCCCGGTGAAGCCAATGAGATAGAGCAAGGCGACGAGCGTGACACCGTAAGCGGCAGTGCCGTAGAGGACCGCAACTAGACCTGCCATCAATCTTCTCCCAGAGAGTTCATTTTTTTGCATCGATTCGTCCGATCGCGGCGGCGGCTGCGGCGGTGCTTACAATGAAGAGATTTCGAGCAGCGACTGGCGCGGGTACGTCACCCCCGGGGCCGCGGCGGTGATCCCGGATTCTGCGCGGTGACCATCCAAGAGCTTGAATTCATCATCACGCCTTCAGGGCGGACGAATTGTTTCAACTCGTCCTTCAAGGCCGCCACCAGCGTATCAAACAAACGAGCAGCCTTCGGACCGGCTTCGCGATAAACCTCCCCTGCGGGACCGATCGCCGAGCTGAAACGCGACCGCTTCGTCAAGATCTCGCCCGACCAAGAGTTCGGCATCGATCCATTCGAACCTGATGCCGCCGTAGCCGGCAATCATCAATTGCCGAGTCACGGCCTCGGGATCGGTCATAGAAAACGGTCCGGGGCCACAGGTTGCAGCGTCTTCCCTGACGGGGGGCAGGTAGCGAAGCAGAACCTCCTTCGACAGTGTAAGCCACGGATTGTCCGCCCGTTCGCGCCAGACGACCATCGTCATCAGTCCACCCGGCTTGAGCGCAAATCGCATGTTGCTCAAGCCAGCCGTTGGGTTTTCGAAGAACTGGGTTCCAAAGCGAGAGAAGCAAAAATCATGTACCGGCTCGAACGGATGGGTCTGAACATCCGCTTCGAGAAAGCTGAGATTGCTCACCCCTGCCTCCTTCGCATCTGCGCGGCCGACGTCGAGGAAGGCATTGCAGCAATCGAGGCCGAGGACGGATCCGGTCGGTCCGACGCGCCGCGCAAGTTCAATTGCGGTGTCGCCCCAGCCACATCCCACATCCAGGGCCCTGTCGCCGGCTCTGATTGGCAGCGACGGGAAGACTTTAGCGCTATGCAGGTGAAGGCCGCCGGCGAGGATGTTCCGCCACGCATTGAATTTCGGAGCCAGTACCGCGTTCCAGAAATCGATATACGGCGTGACGGTTGCGGTAGCCTGCGCGATGCTCATGATCTGGATATCCGTCTGCTTGGTTGCCATCCAGAACCCCGTCGTGGCGTCCCGCTTTTCCATTCTTCCGCAACCGGTTCCGCGTCCGCCTGACCGTCTGGACAGCGTCTCAAGGAAACGTGGAGGAATCGGTTGCTTGGCAGTTCATTCATGAGCCCCGTATAAGCGCGGGGACCGCCACGGTGAATGATCGCCCAGCCAGATCAGTTGACCGATCGTCCAAATCTGAGATTAGCCTAATGATCGATCCGCTATCGGAAGTGCTTCGATCGATTCGCCTGACCGGCGGCATTTTTCTGGATGCGCGGTTCACCGCGCCGTGGAGCGTCCATACGCAGATCGTCGCTGAGGACTGCGTGACCTTCGCGGTCAAGCCCTCGCTGCTGATCGCTTACCACTTCGTCATCGCCGGAAAATTTCTGCTCAGCGTCGACAGCGAACCTACAGTCGAGGTGCGGGCCGGCGAGATCGTACTGCTGCCCAGAAACGATGTTCATACGCTCGCCAGCGACGCGGGTCTGGTACCGACAAACGCGCGTCATCTCATTCAGCCGTCACCGGATGGGGGGCTGGCAAAAATTATGCACGGCGGAGGCGGTGAGCCGGCGCAAATCGTGTGCGGTTTTCTCGGCAGCGAGGAAACCTATAATCCGTTGATCGCGGCCCTGCCAAGAGTGCTGAAGCTCGACATTCGCGAGGGGGTCGCACGCGACTGGATCGAGGCTTCAGTGCGATATGCAGCCGGCGAACTGACGGCCGGCAGGTTCGCCTCTTCAAACCTGATGTCTCGGCTTTCCGAACTGCTGTTCGTAGAGGCGATGCGGCAATATTCCGTGACATACACCGATCAAGATGGAGGATGGCTGAAGGGGATTGCCGATCCGAAAATCGGACGCGCGCTCGCCTCCATTCATCATAACGTCGGGCTGCCGTGGTCCGCGGAGTCCCTTGCGAGAGAAGTCTCGATGTCGCGGAGCGCCTTCGTCGACCGCTTCACAACCCTGATCGGGGTGCCACCAATCCGGTATCTGACCATCTGGCGGCTTCAGGCAGCCAAGGTGAGCCTACGAGAAACACGCAAGCCGATCGACCAAATCGCAGAGGAAGTGGGTTACGGATCCGGAGAAGCATTCAGCCGGGCGTTCAGGCGTGAATTCGGCCTGGCGCCTGCGCGATGGCGGCAACGCTGACAACGCAATTGATTGCGCACGCGTCAAGTTTCAGAACGAGCCTCCATAGGGGGACGATCAAGAAATGATGCGTCGCCGTCGCGGCGAGAGCCGTAGCGGGTCAAACCGGCCCTGGACGGTCGGAATCGCACCTCTTGTCTATCTCGCACAGCGGAGCATGTGACCAGCTGATACGCACGTCCTAGTGCCCTCGGCGTGGACCTGGAGCACGGGCACGCGTCACGCACGCCAATTTCAGTGCGCACAAACCCGCGCGATATCGGCGACGGGTCGAGATCGGCGAATGCACGCACATGGTCGTGCTGGAGAAGAACCGGTTGCAGGCCTTCGACGCGATCAATCAGTTTCTCTCGGAACAGTATGAGCATGACTAGCGCGATCTCCGCGGATCCCGCCGCGAGAAACACAGATGCTTCGCCTGAGCGCGACTCGCGCTTCCGGTTCCCGAATCGTCCGATCCTTGAGGACGATCGCATGCGCCGTCTACTATTCCGGAACCGTTTGACCGATCGCCCTCGCACTTCTGGGCGCATGCTGGGCAGACAAACAATGACCTGCATGGAGTAAAACTATCAAAGTTTAATGCGCTCTGTCGTTCTCATCGATCAAATTGGGGACGGGTTCTGAGTTATTAGGCGACCAATGCAGGCAGGATTTGCGTTCTCCAAGCTCGCCGACCGGTTGGCGAGCCTCACTCCCGTAACGGCCGACGATCTCCACCTGCTCGCGGACATGGCGAGCACAATCGCGCATCTCGGTTCGCGTCAGGCCGTTTTGCGGCATGGCGATGATGCCACCCAGTGCTGCCTGCTCCTTCAGGGATATCTGTCGTGGCAGGATGCAGAGAGTGCGGACGGGCAGATAACGTCAATCCATGTTCCCGGTGACATCGCCGATCTACACACGCTTTATCGTCCTCGCGTTGACGGCAACCTGATCGCGCTCGGCCCTGCCATCGTCGCTCTCGTGCCACACCGCTTCTTTCACGATTTGTCCGCGCGTTCGCCCGCGATGTCTCGCGCATTGCTGCTGATGCTGCTCACCACCCACGCCATTCAGCGCAACTGGACAGTGAACCTGGGTAGCCGTGATGCATTGACGCGCGTGGCGCATCTGCTGTGCGAGATCACCACCCGGCTGCAAAGCGTCGGCTTGGCGAGAGATTTCAGACTGCCGTCACCCTTCACCCAATCGGACCTTGCGGCAGCATGCAGCATCTCCCCGGTCCACGCCAACCGCACGATTCAGGAACTGCGACGATGCAATCTCCTGCAATGGCAGGGCAAGACGGTAACGATCACGGACTGGCAGGGACTCGTGCGGCTCGCAAGATTCGATCCGACTTACCTGAGCATTTCGTCCAGCCGCGACGATGCGTCGTCCTCGCGTCTCAGGCCACTTACGGCGGACCTTGCGCTCGCTTGAGCTCCTTTCGGACGACACCTTGGAGACTTGCGGAGCGTGCAATCAGGGCCTCCCGCACCTCTTCAAGGACGCTATCCCAGTTGCCTGGTGTCCTCTGATGAAACAGCCGCAGGCTCGGATACCAAAGGGAATGGGCCTCGGATGCCGGCCAGCGCCAGTCGCAATCCGCATGCAATAAGACCCACGCCTCACAGCCGAGTGCTCCCGCGAGATGGGCCACCATAGTGTCGACGCAAATGACGAGATCGAGCCGCTGGAGGAGATGACCGAGAACCGTAACGTCAGGCGTGCTGACGTCCCTCGCGCCGATCTCGGCCAGTTCGCACGTTCGGGCCCCGCGTTGCAGTGAGCAGAGCGTCACGCCGGGAACGGCAAGATGTCCCAACAGGGACGGCGGAACGGTCCTCCGCTTGTCCCAATTGCCGACTTCCCAAACCAGGCCCACGGCAAGGCCCCTGAGTTCGAGACCTCGGTCTTGCGGGAGCGCTGGTTCGACCTTGGTCGGCAACGACAGGTAAGGTGCGCGCATCTCGACCTGCTCTCGCCTCGCCCTTATGGCATGCGGCACCTCCATAATCTCGATATCGACCTCGAAGTCGACCTCAGGTGCACCATCATGGAGCGCGAAGGCCCGATCGACGCCAGCCGCTCGCTCGACCAGCGGCAGAAGCTCGCCCTGGCACCAGACCGTGACGCGGCGCGCGACGTCACGAAGCGGCCGCATGAAGCGCAGGAATTGGATAGTGTCGCCGAGCCCGTGGTAGCAGCGGACCAGCACATCCTTGCCCCTCAGTTCCTCACGACGCCAGATCCGCTGCAGGTGACGCGGCCCGGTGTGCTTGGGTGGATACGCAAGCATTGCCAGATCGCGGTCATTGATTGCCCAGGCGCGTTCGAAGTCGCCTGCCCGCATCGCCTCGGTCCAGCCGCCCGACACGTGGTGATCCAACTAGCGCCGCACGAATTTGTGAAAGCGGCTCGGCTTACCATCCTTGGTCTCTTCCTGATGGAGGAAGGCAATGCCGGCCTCGTCGAACTTGGCGAAGAATTCGTCCCAGCTGATCCGATCGAGACCTTCGTCGGGCGGATCGAAATCGATGCGCAGGATACCGGCGTGTCCGTCCTCCTCCGTGGCCTTGACCGTCGCAGGCTTTCCGCCGCGCTCCTCCGCCCATTTCCGGATCACATCATGGCTGGTGGTCTGCTGGGCTTCGCTGGTTTGTGATTTGGATGACATGTGACACCTCGATTGCTGACAAGGAGCGAGCGACGGATCGGCCCTCGCGTCGGACTGTTTCGCCGTGAACGCCGGGCGCGAGCATTTGTTCTTTCGTAGGCCGGACTCTCTCAAAACATCATCTTCTTCATCTTCATCATGGAAGCTTTTCGTTCCCACCAACCCGCCCGGGATTCTATCCCAGGTTAAGCCCGCGAGATTTTTTCGGCCGGAATCCGACGTGAGGCGGACATAGTGCAGTGAGTTCAGGAACGAACATACGTTCCCCACGTTCGCCGACGTACTTACGTCAACACTGCATCTCTTCAACACTGCATGCCTTAACGCTGCACGTCTTCCGGAGGGCCTCTAGCCATGCATTCTCGTCTTCAGGACAGGCGGCGCGTGCGCGTCGGCATCGTCGGTGTCGGCAATTGTGCGAGCTCCTTCGTTCAAGGGCTCTCCTATTACCGGGACGCCAAATCGAATGAGCCGGTGCCTGGGCTGATGAACGCCGATCTCGGCGGCTACCACATCAGCGACATTCAGGTCGCGTCGGCCTTCGACGTCCATGCCGGCAAGGTCGGACGCGACGTGGCCGAGGCGATCTTCGCAGCGCCGAACAACACGCACCGCTTCTCCGACGTCGCCCCCACCGGCGTCATGGTCCAACGCGGCCCCGTCATGGACGGCGTCGGCCATTATCTCAAGGACGACGTCCCGATTGCGGATGTCCCGGAAGCCGACGTCTCCGAAGTGCTCGCGACCTCGCGCACGGACGTGCTTGTGTCCTATCTTCCCGTCGGCTCGCAGCGTGCGAGCGAATTTTACGCCGCGCGCGCGATCGAGGCCGGCTGCGGCTACGTCAATTGCATCCCCGTCTTCATTGCCTCGAATCCCGACTGGCGGCGGCGTTTCGAGGATGCAGGCCTGCCGATCGTTGGCGACGACATCAAGAGCCAGGTCGGCGCCACCATTCTGCACCGTGTGCTCGCCAATCTCTTCCGCGAACGCGGCGTACGGCTGGACAGAACCTACCAGCTCAACGTCGGCGGCAACACCGATTTCAAGAACATGCTCGAGCGCGAGCGGCTGACATCAAAGAAGATCTCCAAAACCCAAGCCGTAACCAGCCAGTTCGACGTGCCCATGGATGCCGATAATATCCATGTCGGCCCGAGCGACCATGTGCCGTGGCTGACCGACCGCAAGCTGGCCTTTATCCGCCTGGAGGGCACCACGTTCGGCGGTGTTCCCTTGAGCGCGGAAGTCAAGCTCGAAGTCTGGGACTCCCCGAACTCGGCGGGTGTCGTGATCGACGCCGTCCGCTGCGCCAAGCTCGCCATGGACCGCGGGCAGGCCGGCGCGCTGACGGGCCCCTCGAGCTATTTCATGAAGTCGCCGCCTCAGCAGTTCACGGACGAAGAGGCCGGACGGCGAACGCGCGCCTTCATCGACGACAAGGCGTATACCTGATGGCGAAGATCATTCATCTGATCCGCCACGGGCACCATGCCCTGCTCGGCCGCACGCTCTGTGGCCGGATGAAGGGCGTGGAGCTCGATGATCTCGGCTGCGAGGAAATCGCGCGATGCGCCGATACTTTCACGCCCCCGCCGAGCATGGTTCAGTCGAGCCCGCAGCGGCGCTGCATGCAGTCGGCCTGCATCCTGGCGGCGCGCTTCGGCTTGCCGGTCGAGATCGTGCCGGCACTCGACGAGCTCGACTACGGCGAATGGACCGGACTGTCGTTCGAGGCGCTCGCCCGGGATCCCCGATGGTCGCGCTGGAACGAACAACGCGGAACGAACCGCCCGCCGGGCGGCGAAAGCATGCGGTCGCTCCAGAAGCGCGTGGTCGCCCATCTGGAACAGCTGCGCAACGATCATGGTAGCGGCACCGTCGTCGTCGCCGTCAGCCATGCCGAACCGATCCGCGCGGCGCTGCTGCACTATTCCCGGAAAGAGCTCGACGACTTCCTCTCGATCGAGATCGACCCCGGCAGCGTCAGCACCCTCAGCGTGGACAATCGCGGACTCAAGATCACCGGGATCAATCAGCGGGTGCCAGCGTGAAGATCGTCATTTTCGGCCTGACAATTTCCTCGTCCTGGGGCAACGGTCACGCCACCCTGTGGCGAGGGCTTTGCAAGCATCTCGCGCGAGCCGGCCACAGCGTCGTCTTTTTCGAGCGCGACGTGTCCTACTACGCCGGCGCGCGGGATTTGCACGAACTGCCCGGCGGGCAATTGCGACTGTTCTCGAACTGGGACGATGTGCTTGCTTTGGCGCGGAGCGATATTCGTGATGCAGATGTCGCGATCATAACGTCCTATTGTCCTGACGCGGTCGCCGCGACAGAGCTTGTCCTGTCCGAGGGTCGTGCGGTGCCCGTGTTCTATGACCTCGACACGCCGGTCACCCTGGCGAAGCTGATGGCCGGCGAGGCCGTTCCCTATATCGGGCCGCGCGGCCTGCGGGATTTCGCCCTGGTCCTGAGCTTCACCGGCGGCTCCCGCATCTGCAACGAATTTCGCGACAGGCTCGGCGCCTGCAACGTCCGCCCGCTCTACGGACACGTCGATACGGACATCCATCGGCCGGTGCCGTCGCAGCCGCATTACCGTGCGGATCTGTCCTATCTCGGCACATATTCGCAGGATCGCCAGCGCGCACTCGAGGCTCTGTTCGTCGAACCCGCACGTAACAGGCAGGATCTGCGCTTCCTGATTGGAGGTGCACAATATCCGGAAGATTTTCCCTGGTCGCCAAACATCTACTTCGTGCAGCACTTGCCGCCGTCGGAGCACGCGGCGTTCTTTGCGTCATCCCGGCTGACACTCAACGTCACGCGCCGCGCCATGGCCGAGATGGGCTGGTGCCCCTCCGGCCGCCTGTTCGAAGCCGCTGCCTGCAAGGCCCCGCTGCTCAGCGACGACTGGCCGGGACTCGATGAATTCTTTGTACCTGGGCAGGAGATCCTGATCGCATGCGATGCGAAGGACACGCTTGCTGCGTTGACGATGGCCGACGCCGAGCTTCAGCACATTGCCGGGCGCGCCTATGAACGGACCATGGATCAGCACACATCCGACAAGCGCGCAGCCGAACTGATTTGGCTGCTCGAGCAGACGGCATCGCTCGGCGCGCGCCGACAGCAACCCGAGGAGGCCTGATCATGTGGGGCATCGTTCCGGCCGCGGGCCGCGGCAGCCGCATCCAGCCGCTCGCCTTCTCCAAGGAGTTGCTTCCGGTCGGAAGCCAACGGGACGACGGCATCGACCGTCCGTGCGCCGTCTCCGAATATCTGCTGGAGCGGCTGATCCTTGGGGGCGCCGACAAGATTTGCTTCGTGATCTCCCCCGGCAAATCGGACATCCTCGAATATTTCGGCGATCATTATGGCAGCGCCCAGCTCGCCTATGTCGTGCAGCCCGATGCGTCGGGGCTGTGCGATGCCGTCTTCAGGGCGGGCACGGTCGTTGGCCACGACGAAGACGTCCTGGTCGGCCTTCCGGATACCGTATGGTTCCCAAAGGCGGCCCTGCAGGCGTTGCCGGCCGCCGATCTGTCGTTTCTGCTGTTTCCGGTCGAACATCCCGAGTTCTTCGATGCCGTCGTGCTCGACGGCGATCGCGTCACGGAGATCCAGGTCAAGCAGCCGGATGCGGTGTCGAAATGGATATGGGGCGCCTTCAAGATGTCCGGCCACGGATTTCGCGAGCTTCAGTCGTTGTGGACGAAGCGCGACCGCCGCGATGAATATTTCGGGACGCTCGTCAATGCCTACATCGCGGGCGGCGGCCAGGGTCTCGGCGTCAAGGCCGGCGAATCCTATGTCGACGTCGGCACCATCGATGGCTACCGGACGGCAATGGCGTTGCTCGCGGAAAGCTCCGCCGGGAACGGACGCTCTCGACTGCTGGCCGGCGGTTCGCCGGAGGCAATCCGCCCTGCCTCCGCAATGAACAATGGAGTGACCGCATGAGCAGAGGCGCCCTCTCCCGCGAGGAAATCCGCCAGCGCGTCGATGCGCTCGGGCCATGGTTTCACAATCTGGACCTGAACGGCGTGCCGACAGCGCCTTCACACTTTCTCGGCGACTATCCCAACGTGAAATGGCGCCGCTTTTCCGGGATCATTCCGGACCGCCTCGAAGGCAAGACCGTGCTCGATATCGGCTGCAATGCCGGTTTCTACGCCATGGAGATGAAGCGGCGCGGCGCCGAGCGCGTCCTCGGCCTGGACACCGACGACGAATATCTCGCGCAAGCCCGCTTCGCGGCCGAGGTGAACGGGCTCAGGATCGAATTCCGCAAGATGTCAGCCTATGATGTCGGCCAGCTGCGCGAAAAATTCGATCTCGTGATCTTCATGGGCGTGCTCTACCACCTGCGGCACCCTCTGCTGGCACTCGACCTGATCCACGAGCACGTGGCTGGCGATCTCCTGCTGTTCCAGTCGATGCAGCGCGGCGACAGCCGCGTGGATTCCCTCGACAAGAACTATGACTTCTGGACCACCGATCAGTTCGATTCCCCGGGCTATCCAAAGCTGCACTTCATCGAGAACAAATATGCCGACGACCCCACCAATTGGTGGGTGCCGAACCGCGCCTGCGCCGAAGCCATGCTGCGCAGCGCCGGCTTTGCGATCGCGGCGCATCCGGAAGAGGAAGTCTATCTCTGCAAACGGGTGACAAGGCCGCAGGCGGAAGGTCCGGTTTATCCGTCGCGGGAGACTGGCCGATGATCGAAGCCGCCAAGATCTGGAACGAGCCCAACAACAAGTCGCACTGGGACATCCTGATCGATCCGGATTGGACCATGTTCGCGAGCCTGTCGCTCGCTGCCGGAAAGGCGATCCGCAGCGCGCATCCCACACTCCCACGTGTGCTTGGCGGCATATCGCCGATCGATCCGTCCTTCCTGCGCAACATGCAGGCGCGCGGCGTACTCGATCATGTCGATGCCGTGGCCGTGCACGGCTTTCCGCTGGACTGGAACCTGTGGCAGATCGCGGAATGGCCGGCCAAGATCGACGAGATCAAGGCCGTCACCCCGCTGCCTGTTTGGGTCACGGAGGTGGGAGTCTCGTCTTTCGGCGCCGAGGAGGTGCAGGCTTGGGGCCTGACCCGAACGGCGGAGTTGTTGATCGGCCGCGCTCCGCGCATTCACTGGTACAGCCTCTACGATCTGCCTTCGAGTTGGGAGGCCACGACCCGGCACAAGGAGGCTGAAGGTTCATCCTACTACAGGCATTTTCACATGGGCCTGCTACGCGAGGACGGAACGCCGAAAGCCTCGGCGGACCTGTTCGCCCAATATGCACCTGCGATGGGCCTGTGCCAGTGGTTTCACTTCGAGGACCACCGCCTCGACGACGCCGTGCGCTGGATGCGCCGGCTGGGCGTGCAGCATCTCAGGACTGGCCTGTCCTGGGCCGACAGCTTCCGTCCCAATGCGCTCGACTGGTTCGATCGGCAGATGGACGCGCTGGCCGAGTTTCAGGTCACGGTGACCTTCTGCTTCACCCCGGAACATCGGGGTATCGAGCCTCATCACACCAGCCCGCCGCTCGACGTGAACGAGTTCGCCGAGTTCTGCGCGCAGATGGTCGAACGCTATTGCGCGAAAACCGGGCTCGCGCCGTCCGCAGCGTCTTCGCGCCCGGCCATCTCGGAGCCGACATGCGCGCCGTGATCCTGGTGATGGACTCCGTCGGGATCGGCGCCGCGCCCGATGCCATCAATTACGGCGACGAGGGTGCCGATACCGTCGGCCACATTGCCGAGATGTGCATGGCCGGCAATGCCGACGGACCGCACCGGGAGGGGCCGCTTCAGCTTCCCAATCTGGTTGCGCTCGGCCTTGGCCAGGCTTGCCGTCTCGCCACCGGGCGCGTGCCGCCGGGGCTCGATGGCCCAACTGAGCATGCGCGATTTGGCTGCGCGAGCGAGATCTCCAAAGGCAAGGACACGCCCTCGGGCCATTGGGAGATCGCCGGCGTGCCGGTGCCATTCGACTGGGGCTATTTTCCAAGAACCAAGCCATGCTTCGCGCGCGACCTGACGGAGAGCCTGTGCGAACAGGCTCGAGTGCCCGGCATCCTCGGGAACTGTCACGCCTCCGGCACGGAGATCATCGCCGAATTCGGCGAGCGTCACATCAGAACGGGCGAACCGATCTGCTATACGTCGGCCGACAGCGTGTTTCAGATCGCAGCGCACGAGGAGACGTTCGGTCTCGAACGCCTCTATGAGGTCTGCCGTGTTGCACGCCGACTGGTCGACCCCCTCAACATCGGGCGCGTCATCGCACGCCCCTTCATCGGGACGTCGGCAGGTGACTTCAAGCGAACAGCGCACAGGAAGGACTTCTCCGTCCCCCCGCCGGAGCGAACGATCCTCGATCTTGCCGAGAGCGCAGGCCGTGACATCGTAACGATCGGCAAGATCGACGACATCTTCGCCCATCGCGGCACCGGGAGGAACCTGCGCGGCGATGGCAACCAAGCGCTGTTCGATGCCACGTATGATGGGCTGGCCTCTCTCGCGGAGGGCGGGATGTTGTTCGCCAATTTCATCGATTTCGACACGCTGTACGGCCATCGCCGAGATGTGGCAGGCTATGCAGCGGCGCTCGAAGCCTTCGATGCGCGAGTTCCGGATCTTTTGAACCGCCTGCGCGAGGATGATCTCCTGATCATCACGGCTGATCATGGTTGCGATCCGACCTGGAGCGGTACCGATCACACGCGGGAACAAGTGCCGGTTTTGGCGTGGAGCGCGCGGTTAACTTCTCCGATCGGCAAGCGCGCCGGATTTGCGGACATCGGCGCGACGGTCGCGAGCCATCTCGAGCTGCAGGCACCGGGTCACGGCGTGTATTTTTAGCCTGCTGCACCGCGCAGATTCACCTGGGTTATTGATCCAGGTTAGAGAAATTTTCGTTTGTAGGTTTCGCAGGAACGAACATTCCTTGCACCGCTTCTACTTCCAAATGTGACTGGCGCGCCGGTCGCTCGACCAGAACAGCAGCGCGCTTTCATTCTCATCACGGATTGATCCCGCAGGATCGATCTTACGGCGGCACGGAGCGGTGAATGACGCGAGTATTGATCACTGGAGGTGCGGGATTCATCGGATCGCATGCAGCGGACGAGCTGCTCGCGGCCGGCTACGAAGTCCGCCTGCTCGACAATCTCTCGCCGCAGGTCCACGGAGGCAACCGCCAGCGTCCCGCCTATCTTGCCAAAGACGCGGAGCTCGTCGTCGGTGACGTCACCGACGCTCTCGCGGTCGATCATGCGTTGCGCGGCACCGACATGGTCCTGCATCTCGCATCAGCGGTCGGCGTCGGCCAGAGCATGTATGACATCGAACCCTACGTCAGAACCAACGAGCTCGGTACCGCCGTGCTGTTGCAGGCACTATCCAAGCGCCCGGTCGCGCGGCTCGTGGTGGCCTCGTCCATGAGTATTTACGGCGAGGGCCTTTACCGGAGCGCCGATCAGAGCGTGGTCGCCTGCGAGGAGCGGGCTGTCGAGCAGCTTCGCCGCGGCGATTGGGAGCTGCGCGATGCCGCTGGCAACCCGCTCGATCCCGTCCCTACGCCGGAGACAAAGCAGCCTTCGCTGAGCTCGATCTATGCGCTCAACAAATATGCGCAGGAGCGCATGTGCCTGATCACAGGCAAGGCGTATGGCATTCCGACGGTGGCGCTACGCTTCTTCAATGCGTTCGGGCCACGTCAGGCCCTGTCCAATCCGTATACCGGCGTACTGGCCATCTTCGCCGCCCGGCTGCTCAACGGCCGTCCTCCCCTCGTGTTCGAGGATGGCCGGCAGCGCCGCGACTTCGTCCATGTCCACGACGTCGCCCGCGCCTGCCGGATGGCGCTGGAGGCGGAGCATGCGCAGGACGTCTTCAACGTCGGCTCTGGTCAGAGTCGCACCATCTTGTCGGTCGCGGAGGATCTGGCCGAAGTCATGGGGCGCCGCGACATTGCGCCCGAGCTGACGCGGAAATATCGCGCCGGGGACATCCGGCACTGCTTCGCCGACATGGGAAAATCCCGCGACGTGCTCGGCTTCGAGCCTCGCGTCGCATTCAGGGACGGGCTCGAAGAGCTGGCGGAATATCTCGCCGACCAGATCGCCGACGATCAGGCGGAGCGAGCCACCAAGGAGCTGCAGCAACGAGGATTGGTCGCGTGATGAGTGAACGAGACAACAGACCCGTCCTGATCACCGGCGGCTGCGGGTTTATCGGCTGCAACCTCGCCGACCGCCTCGCGGAGCGCGGCGAGCCGGTGCTGATCCTGGATAACCTCGCCCGCGCCGGCGTGCGGGAGAATGCGCAGTGGCTGAAGTCCCGGCATGGCGACCGGGTCACAATCACCGTGGCCGACATTCGCGAGCCGATCCCGGTGATCGACGCCGTACGCGAAGCCCGCGCCGTGCTGCACTTGGCCGCCCAGGTCGCCGTCACCGACAGCGTGAGCGATCCGGCCGCCGATTTCGAGATCAATGCGCGTGGCACATTGAACGTGCTCGAAGCCGTGCGCCTCCACAACAACGCCGCACCGATCGTGT
This sequence comes from Bradyrhizobium sp. MI1.4, assembly GCF_055811315.1. NCBI lineage: Bacteria > Pseudomonadati > Pseudomonadota > Alphaproteobacteria > Hyphomicrobiales > Nitrobacteraceae > Bradyrhizobium > Bradyrhizobium sp. MI1.4. The sequence goes on from NZ_JBVVPP010000030.1 coordinate 45,795, forward strand.
TCGCCTCGACCAACAAGGTCTACGGACGCCTGATCGATGATGGCGACATCGCGCTCACCGGCCGCCGCTACACGCCGACAAGCGGCCTGCTGGCGGCCGGCATCTCGGAAAATGCGCCGCTCGACTTTTACAGCCCCTATGGATGCTCCAAGGGAACGGCGGATCAATACGTCCACGACTATGCGCGGGTCTACGGCCTCCAGACCGTGGTAATGCGCATGAGCTGCATCTACGGGCCCCGTCAATTCGGCACCGAGGATCAGGGTTGGATCGCGCATTTCCTGCTCAGCGCTATCCGCAGCAAAGAGCTGACGATCTATGGCGACGGCCATCAGGTCCGCGATGCGCTTCACGTCTCCGACGCGGCCGCGGCCTGGCTCGCCGTGCTCGATGGCATCGCGCTCGCCCGTGGGCGCGTATTCAATCTCGGCGGTGGTCCGGCCAACGCGATCAGTCTGCTGGAATTGATCGACCGCATCACCGATCTGACCGGCCGCAAGGTGGCCTATCGCTTTGCCGATTGGAGGCCCGGCGATCAGCCCTGGTACGTGACCGACACGCGCGCGCTCTCCAGCGCGCTCGGCTGGGCACCTCAGATTTCATTCGCAGATGGACTCCGATCCCTTCACACCTGGCTGGACGGCCGGTTCGGATCGTCACAAGACAACCGCGAGGCGCTCGCATGACGCGTGTTGCCCTCATCAACCCAAACTGGGACTTTGGCGGCAGCATCTATTTTGGCTGCCGATCGCCTCACCTTCCGCTCGAACTGGGGATCTCCGAGCACTACCTGAAGGCGGCCGGGCACAAGACGCTGCTGCTCGACGCCCACATGTTTGACCTTTCTCTCACCGAGATCGAAGCCGAGCTGCGCGCGTTCGGCCCCGACCAGATCGTCATCACGACAGCGCCGACCTATCTGTTCTGGCGCTGCGCCCCTCCCGAGCTCCGCGTTCCGCAGGAGCTTGCGATGGCGGTGCGCGACTTGGCTCCGATCCTCATCGCGGTGGGCCCCCATGGCTCGACCGTGCCAAGGGCGGCGCTTCGAAAGCTCGGCACCGACATCGTCGTGATGGGCGAGTGCGAGGCGACCTTGCTGCGTCTAGCCAATGGCGAACGGGACTTTCCGGGCTTGTGCTTTGCCGATGGCGCATCGCTCCGCGTCAATGGCGGCCCGCAGGCCGTCGCGTTCATGGATCAGCCGCCGCTCGACTGGCCGGAGGAGATGATCCGGCGACACCACCATCACCATCACCGCTTCGAAGCCGAGCCGCAGGCGCCAGGCGCCGAGGTCGAATCATCCAGGGGATGTCCGTACAGCTGCACGTTCTGCGCCAAGGAGAACTTTCGCAACGCCTACCGCAAGCGGCCCCCCCTTATCGTTCTCGAAGAGATCGACGGTCTGCGCCGTCAAGGCATCGAATATGTCTATTTCATCGACGAGATTTTCCTTCCGAACGCGGAGCTGCTGGAAGGGCTGACCACACGCGGACTGAAGTTCGGGGTGCAGACCCGCATCGACCTTTGGAAGCCGGACATGCTGGCTCTGCTCGGCCGCGCCGGCTGCGTCTCGATTGAAGCCGGCATCGAAAGCCTCACCGTCGAGGGTCGCGCCGCGCTCGCCAAGAACTGCAAGATGACGACCGACCAGCTTGCCGAACGGCTGGTCGAAGCGCGCCGTCACGTTCCTTTCGTCCAGGCCAATTTGATCGAAGTCCCCGAGGACGATGACCCCATCGTGCAGCGCTGGCGCCGCACCATGCAGGATGCCGGCATCTGGGCCAACGATCCGGTCCCGCTGTATCCCTATCCCGGGTCGCCGGATTATCGAAAGCTGTGGGGCGAGCCTGACGATTTCGCCTGGGAGCGCGCACACCGGCACTATCTCGCGATGTTCGACCAGTTCAGCGACGTGCAGAACGATCGCCCGGTCCCGCTCGAGGCTCTCGAACTGCAGGTGGCATCATGAGCCGCAGCTCGCAGCTCAGAATCCTGATGACGACCGATACTGTCGGAGGCGTCTGGACCTACTCGTCCTCACTTGCTTCGTCCCTTGCTGCGAAGGGCGCCGACGTCACCCTGGTGATGATGGGTCCGCGCGCGCGGGCCGGCCAGCTTGAGATGCTGCGTGGCTCGCGGGTCCGCCTGATCGAAACGGACCTTGCGCTCGAATGGCAGGACCCGGAAGGACAAGATCTGGCCCAGGCCAGGCGCGTCCTTGCGAAGCTCGAAGCCGGAATCCGGCCTGACGTCATTCACCTCAACAGTTTTCGCGAGGCGGCCTTCGCCTGGCGCGCTCCGGTGGTGGTCGTCGCGCATTCCTGCGTCAACTCCTGGGGGCTCGCCTGCCGCGATACGAGCTGGCTCGGCGAACCGAAATGGCGCCGCTACACCGAACGGGTGACGGCCGCACTCGACACGGCACAGGCCTGGGTTTGTCCCAGCCAGTCCTTCCACGATGACATTGCGGAAATTTATCGGCCTCGCTCGCGCGGCATCGTGATCTGGAATGGAATTGGCCCTCAGGGCTTTGCGGGACGGAAGCAAGACGTGATCTTTGCGGCGGGCCGGATCTGGGACCGCGCCAAGAACATCGAGGTCCTGGCGGCTGCAGCGCCTGGGCTGGACTGGCCCGTTCAGGTCGCGGGCCCGGCGGATGAGTGCCCTTCGGCTTCCGTCACCTGGCTCGGGCATTTGCCTCACGAAGTCATGCGCGCGCATTTGCGGCAGGCCGCCATCTTCGCCAGCCCCGCGCTCTATGAGCCGTTCGGCCTCTCCGTTCTGGAAGCCGCGGCGGCGGGATGCGCTCTCGTCCTGTCCAACATTCCGACTTTCAGGGAATTGTGGAGCGGGGCCGCGCTCTTCGTCGATCCCACCGACAGCAAGGCGCTGCATCGAGCGCTCGCAGGTCTGTGCACCGACGATCGCGAGCGGGTGAGGCTGCAACGTGCCGCCTTTGAGCATTCCCTGACCTACTCGCTGACCCGAACCACGAGCGCCTATCTCAGCCTCTACGAGGAGCTGCTTGCCGTCCATCACGCGCCTGCCCCCATGGAGGTACGCGCATGAAATGCGTTCTATTCTATCACGCGTTCACCTCCTGCTGGAACAACGGCAATGCCCATTTCGTGCGCGGTTATGCCCGCGAACTTCACGCGCTCGGTCACGAGGTCGTCGTGTTCGAGCCGATCGACGGCTGGAGCCGATTGAATGCGATCCGCGAGGGTGGCAGTCAGACGATGGAGGATATTCCAACGCTGTTTCCCGGCATCGGCATCCGCCGCTACGGCGCCTCCCTTGATCTCGATGAGGCATTGCACGGCGCCGATCTCGTCATCGTCCACGAATGGAATTCGCCTGATCTGATCGCAGACATCGGATCGAGACGGGCTCACGGCGCGCCCTTCACGTTGCTGTTCCACGACACCCATCATCGCGCCGTCAGCGCACCGGACGAACTCGCGCAGTTCGACCTCGACGGCTTCGACGGTGTGCTCGCCTTCGGCGAGGTCCTTCGCCAAATATATATGAAGCTCGGCTGGGCGGACCGAGCCTTCACCTGGCACGAGGCGGCCGACATCGCCCTGTATCATCCGCTGCCGCATATCGAGCGCACCGACGATGTCGTCTGGATCGGCAATTGGGGCGACGGCGAACGCAGCGCCGAGCTCAACGAATTTCTGGTCGAACCCGTGGCCGAGCTGAAGCTGCGCGCGGGCGTCTATGGCGTCCGCTATTCGGACGCAGCCCTCGCGACCATTCAGGCGGGGGGCATTCGGTACGGCGGCTGGCTGCCCGCACACTGGGCTCCCATCGCTTTCGCCGGCGCACGCGCGACTGTCCACGTCCCCCGCGGTCCCTATGTCCGCTTGCTACCGGGCATTCCGACCATTCGCATCTTCGAGGCGATGGCGTGCGGCATTCCACTGGTCTCGGCCCCCTGGTCGGACGCGGAAGGCCTGTTCCCGGAAGGTGCCTATCTCAGCGCCTCCGACGGCACCGCAATGAAGCGGGCGCTTCGTGCGCTCCTCGATGACCGGGAATTATGGTCAGCCACGGTGGAGACTGGACTCCGAGCGATCAAGGAGCGTCACACCTGCCGTCACCGGGCGGAGCAGCTTGTCGGCATCGTGCAGGACCTCAGGGCTTCAAGCCAAGCGACACAGCCCCTGCGATACATCGGAGCCTCCGCATGAAGATCTGCTTCTTCGGATCCAGCCTCGTCTCATCCTACTGGAACGGTGCCGCCACCTATTACCGCGGCATGCTGAAGGAGATTGCGGCCCTCGGCCACGACGTCACATTCTTCGAGCCCGATGCCTTCGAGCGCCAGGCCCATCGCGACATCGACGATCCCGACTGGGCGAAGGTGGTGGTCTACGCCGCGACGCCCGAGGGCTGGCGTAGCTCGCTTGAGGAAGCCGCCCGCTCGACCGACATGCTGGTCAAAGCCAGCGGCGTCGGCGTCTTCGATCGGGAGCTGGAGAACGCGGTCGCCGACATTCCGTCGAATGCAATGCGCATCTACTGGGACGTCGATGCCCCCGCGACGCTGGAGTCCGTGACGGACAATCCAGACCATCATCTGCGCCATGTGATCCGATCCTACGACATGGTTTTGACCTATGGCGGCGGCGATGCTGTCGTATCCGCTTATCGCGGCATCGGCGCGCGAGACTGCGTGCCGATCTACAATGCGCTCGACCCCGCCACGCACTTTCCGGCGCCGCCCAATCCGCACTTCACGTGCGATCTGAGCTTGCTGGCAAACCGCCTCCCGGACCGCGAGCAGCGCGTCGAGCGGTTCTTTCTCGACGTCGCGCGCCAATTGCCCGACAAAACGTTCGTGCTCGGTGGATCGGGGTGGGACTCCAAAGACACGCCATCCAATCTGCATAAGGTCGGGCATGTCGGGACCGGCGACCACAACGCGTTCTTCGGCTCCGGTCTGGCTACGCTGAACGTCAATCGCGACAGCATGGCGCGCTACGGCTTCTCGCCGCCAACGCGCGTGTTCGAGGCCATCGGTGCCGGAGCCTGCCTGATCACCGACCAGTGGGACGGCATTGATCATTTTCTCGAGCCAGATCGCGAGGTGCTGGTGGCCGCGAGCGGGGCGGAGGTCGCAGAGCATCTTGCCGCACTGCGCCCCGAGCGGGCTCAGGCGATCGCAGCGCGCGCTCGTGCGCGCATTCTGAGCCATCACACCTACCGGCAGCGCGCCCGCCAGTTCAACGATCTCTTTGCCGCAAGCAGTTCGCGAATCGAGGCAGCAGAATGAACCTCACCATCGTCGTCGTCGGTCTTTCGGTTACTTCGTCCTGGGGCAACGGTCATGCCACGACCTATCGCGCCCTGATCGAAGCCCTGGCACGACGAGGTCACCACGTCACGTTTCTGGAACGCGACGTTCCCTGGTATCGCGAGCATCGTGATCTTGCCAAGCCTTCCGGTTGGACTGTCGAGCTTTACCAATCCTTGAAGGACATCCCGCAGCGTTTCGGAAAGATGATCCGGGATGCCGATCTGGTGGTCATCGGCTCCTACGTGCCCGACGGCATCGCGATCTCCGAATGGATCACGACCCACGCCCGGGGGATTACTGCCTTCTACGACATCGACACGCCTGTCACGCTTGCGAAGCTCGAGCAGGGCCTGGACTATCTGTCCGCGGCGATGATCCCGCGCTTCGACCTTTACCTGTCCTTTGCCGGCGGCCCGGTGCCCGGCATGATCGAGGAGAACTATGGCAGTCCGCTGGCTCGGGTGCTGTATTGCAGTGCCGACACCGACATCTACGCGCCGCAACGCGCGGAGAAGAAATGGGCACTTGGCTATCTCGGAACCTACAGCGAGGACCGGCAGCCGGTTCTGGAGCAGCTGCTGCTCGCCCCTGCTCGCACTCTCTCACGCGAGCAATTCGTCGTCGCCGGCGCGCAATATCCCGATGAGGTGGTCTGGCCCGCCAATGTCGCCCGGATCGAGCACCTCACGCCCAAACATCATCCGGGATTTTACGCAGAGCAACGCTTTACGCTAAACGCCACCCGCGCCGACATGCGCGCGCTCGGCTTCTCGCCCAGCGTTCGGCTGTTCGAAGCGGCCGCGTGCGGCACGCCCCTCATCTCGGACCGGTGGCCTGGAATCGAGACCGTCTTCGAGCCCTCCCGGGAAATCCTGCTCGCATCGAGCCCCCGCGACGTCGTGGAGATCCTGCGCGACATGCCCGAGGAGCAAAGGCGCACGATCGCGGAAAACGCACGGCGCCGCGTTCTGGCTGACCACACCTCCGACCATCGCGCCCGGCAAGTCGAGACCTACTACGCCGAGGCGTCGGTCCGCCGCCGCCGGAAAGCCCCGCAACTTCCCGCCTCGCGTCCCATGCAGGTCGCTCAAATCTGAAAGGCAGCACCATGACACTTCAGACCCGCATCAACGCGTCCCGCCGCTCTCCCACCGTTCTGGTGGCCGGCGGCGCCGGCTTCATCGGATCCCATCTCTGCGACGCGCTTTTGCAGCGCGGCCACACCGTGATCTGCCTCGACAACCTGTTTACGGGAAGGATCGACAACATCCGCCCGCTGCTCAATCATCCGAATTTTCGCTTCATCGAACACGACGTGCGCGATCCCATCGAGATCGAGGGCGACATCGACCGGATCTACAGCCTTGCCTGCCCAGCCTCACCCAGGCATTACCAGAAGGATCCAGTCGGCACGATGAAGACCTGCGTGCTCGGCACCATCAACATGCTGGAGCTCGCGCAACGGAAAGGCGCCCGGGTGCTGCAGGCATCGACCAGCGAGGTCTACGGCGATCCCGAAGTGCATCCCCAGCCGGAAACCTATCTCGGCAACGTCAATCCGATCGGGCCCCGGGCCTGCTACGACGAGGGCAAGCGGGCTGCGGAAACGCTGATGTTCGATTACCATCGCATGTACGGCGTCGAAATCAAGGTCGCGCGCATCTTCAACACCTACGGACCCCGTATGCTGGAGAATGACGGACGCGTGGTCTCCAACTTCATCGTGCAGGCGCTTCGCGGAGAGCCGATCACGATCTATGGAGGTGGTACGCAGACCAGGAGCTTCTGCTTCGTCGACGATCTCGTGCGCGGCCTCCAGCTGCTCATGGAGAGTCCATCCTCGATTACTGGTCCGTGCAATCTGGGCAATCCCCACGAGGTCGCCATCGAGGCTATTGCGCGCGACGTGCTGGCGTATACGGAGTCAATCTCGCCGCTCCGATTCGAGGAGTTGCCGAAGGACGATCCAAAGCGCCGCAAACCAGTGATCGACACAGCCGTTCGCGCGCTGGGATGGCGCCCGCGCGTGGCGCTCAAAGACGGTCTCAAGGCGACGATCGCCTATTTCGCCATGCGCATGGCCGGGGAAGCGCCGGCACTTGTTCCGGCCATTGCACCGCGCAGGAGCGGACGTACCGGGGCACGCGGACAGCTAACGATCGCCGATGGGCAGTAAACGGCAGAACGAGCCGAGGAACGCGCGGAACCCGCGCGAACTCTCAAGCCCGTGAAGCAGCCGCGCCACGGGCCGGCTTGCAGAAGTTCTCGAGATGGTACTGGTATTCGGAGATCGCGCGATTGGCCATCCGGATCCGGTTTTCCTGGCCTTCCTCGACCATCATGGTGATGCGCTGGGCCAGAAACACGCACGCCTCGAACTCATCGTGGATCGCCCCGCTGCGGGCCAGAAAGTCCCACGCGATCTCATAGGCCTGTTCGGCAGCGGGACTACGGTAGTCGCTGAAAATGATGTGCGCCATTACAGCCAAACGTGGATAAGAGGGTTCCGGTCCTGCGAGCCGATATGAGACCGCAGGCGGACTCGGCGGCCGAAGCCGCCGGTCTCGCCGTGGTGGGTGTGGAGTGCGATCAGGCCGCCTGGCGCTGATGCGCCAGATATTCCATTGTCACCTTCTCGACGTTCGAGTCGATCCAGGCGGCCATGCGCTGCTCCTCCTTCAGCGACGTCTCAAGAGGCTCCTTGGCCTCCGCGAACCCAGCGGCGCCGCAGAGGGCGAGCAAAGACTTGTATGCAGCAATCTCGAAATTCTCGAAGGCATTGTTGGCGAATGTGTTCTTGAGAATCTCGTCGCCGGCGACAGAGTGTGCCATGGCTTGCATGTTCGCCATCATGGATTGCGTCGTATCCTTGAGGCTGGAGGTGCTCTCCCCGCAGGCTTCCAGGCATCTCTCCAGCCGCTTCAGCTGCTCGTTGGTTTCCTGAAGGTGGGCGGCAACCTTGGCCTTGACCTCGGGATATTCGTCCAATCGTTCCGACTGACGTTCCATCAACTCTCGCGCCTGCACTTCCATCGCATGCGCATTGCGTAATCCAACCACGAATGTATCGCGGGCTGCGTTCGTCATTTCATGTTCTCCATTTCACCGGCCTTGTCGCCGCCAACCGCAGTTTCGGTGGATCGTTCCTAGAGTGATCCGTGACGCCGACGCTGGGTTCCGGCCGCCGGACCCGAAGCTAACCTGCGATAACAGAACACAAATCCCGCTACCGCCGCAGGAACGCGGCATGCAAATGACTGTTTTCCCGAACGTGTGGTCGCATCGCCAAACGGCCGCAGCGCTTAGGGACAAGAATGACAGACAGCTCTCCGCACGTCGGCAGCTCAGGCGCTTCGCTTGGCCGGCCTGGACTTGGCCGGCCCGGACTTGGCCGGCCGGGCGAGGGACGGCCCGACAACACTTCCGATCCGTTCTTCATGACGATCCGCGACGATCTTGCGGACAAGGGCTTCTTCACGGCGAGCGCGGAGGAGCTGATCACCTGGGCGCGAACCGGGTCGCTGATGTGGATGACGTTCGGGCTCGCCTGCTGCGCGGTCGAAATGATGCAGATGTCGATGCCGCGTTACGACGCCGAACGCTTCGGCTTCGCGCCGCGCGCATCGCCGCGCCAGTCGGATGTGATCATCGTCGCGGGCACGCTCACCAACAAGATGGCGCCGGCGTTTCGCAAGATCTACGACCAGATGCCCGAGCCACGCTACGTCATCTCGATGGGGTCGTGCGCGAATGGCGGTGGTTACTACCACTATTCGTATTCGGTCGTGCGCGGCTGCGATCGTGTCGTGCCGGTCGACATCTACGTGCCCGGCTGCCCGCCGACCGCGGAGGCGCTGCTGTACGGCGTGATGCTGCTTCAGAGGAAGATCCGGCGGATCGGCACAATCGAGCGCTAGTGAGCTGACCAACTCGGACTTGAATGGACATGACGCAGATCCCGCTTCCCTCTTCCGCCGACGCGGAGCACGCGCAATCCGACCTCGACCGCAATGACAACACGCGGCAGATCGTCGCTGACGTCGCCTATCGTCAGCTCGCGATCGTCAACGTCATTTTCGTTGGCCTCGAAAACGCCGGCGACGGCAATTGGGTGCTGGTGGACGCCGGCATTCCCGGATCGGCTGGCGCCATCCGCTCCGCCGCGAAAGCCCGGTTTGGAGGAAACGGCCGGCCTTCCTGCATTGTCATGACGCATGGGCACTTCGATCACGTCGGCGTGCTCGAAACGCTAGGGAATGAATGGCACGTGCCGGTTTATGCCCATGCGGCCGAGCATCCCTATCTGGACGGAAGCCAATCCTATCCGTCGGCCGATCCCAGCGTCGGTGGCGGGCTGCTCGCTCGGCTCTCTCCGCTCTTCCCGACAAAGCCGGTGGATGTCGCATCGCGCCTTTATGATCTTCCCTGTGATCACAGCGTGCCCTTCATGCCGGAATGGCAGTGGATCCATACCCCCGGCCATACCCCAGGGCATATCTCGCTCTGGCGCGAACGCGACCGCGTGCTGATTGCCGGCGATGCCTTCATCACGACGCGGCAGGAATCCGTCTACGCCGCAGTGACGCAAACGCCGGAGATGCACGGGCCCCCGATGTATTTCACCCCCGATTGGGGAAGCGCCAAGACATCGGTGCGCGCACTTGCCGCACTCGCTCCGGAGATCGTCGTCACGGGGCACGGCGCGGCCATGCAGGGGCCGCAGATGCGCGCGGCTCTCGATGCTCTCGCCCAACGGTTCGACGAAGTTGCCGTGCCTTCGCAATATCGACGCGGAGTCGTCGACGACAGAGCTTGATCACGCTGCACGGCTAGGAACGGTGGATGCTTCACATGATTGATCCGACATCGAAACCTCAAGGAGAAGACAGATGCGTAAGACAATCCTGACGATCTTTACGGCAGCAATGCTTGCAGGCGCTTCAGTCGGCGCAGCGTTCGCGCAAGGTGCTGGCGGTGGCGCCGGTGGTGGCGCAGGCGGCGCCGGTGGTGGGGCCGGAGGCGGCGCTGGCGGCGGCGCGGGCGCTGGTGCCGGGGCTGGCGGCGCAGGCGCAGGCGCAGGCGGTGCTGGAGCTGGAGATGGCGGCTCAGGCGGAACCGGCGGCGGCGGCGGCATCACCCATGTCGAGCGGGGCGGACAAGGTGCTTCCAGTCCTTCCGGCATGCGCAACGAAACGACCCCACCGTCCAACGGCGCCACGCCGCGTCGCTAGCGGTTCGCGGTTAGCAATCCTCCAAAGCGCGCCCTTGCTGTTGCGCGCATGAGAGCGGCCTCGGTGAGATCCTCTCCTCGCCGGGGCCGCATCGCGTTCAGGTCGCAATTAGAGGAGTCGGTAAACGTTGCACTTGGAACGCCGCTTCACGAGGCACGTTCAATGTTGAAATGGAGATTTCCATGAAGCATCGATTGCTCCTGGCCGCCGCCTCTCTCGCGCTCGTGACGGGCCTCGGCTCCCCAACGGCGGCCGTCGCACAAGACCGCTACTGCCTTCAGGGCCGCGTCTGGGGCTATCCGGGCAACTGCCAGTTCGCCAGTTACGCTCAGTGCATGGCGACTGCATCGGGAACGCACGCCTATTGCGGCGTCAATCCTCGCTATGCCTATGCACGGCGATATAGGGGATATCGGTGACCGGCCCAGGTGCGGACTGGTCATCGATCCTCCTTCTGACCGATCCCGCCGCTGAGCCGAGCGGCCCCGCGGCAGCAGAGCAAACGCTCAAGGCGCGCCAGGGACCGCTTTAGCTCTCTCGCTCGATACGCCGGCGGATGTCCAGCAAAAACTGGCTGACACCATCATCTGGGCTGACGCCGTCAGGCGGCGCTATGGTGGTGATGCCCCAGTTCGCCAATACAGCTTCCTGCACCGGATTGCGCTGCGTGACGAACGCGAAGGACCTCGGTCGGTCCTGGCGGTGCCCGGACTCATCCCAACTCTGCCAAATCCGATGCAGCAGGAGCCGAATGTTGGGATCGGACATGCTGTATCCGATGAAAAGCAGCGTGCTGCCCAAGGCATCGGCGCGAAACCGGATATCGAGTGGCGAGTCGAACGCGAGCCGGTTGAGGAAGTCGGTCTCGGTCAAGACGAGCGAGGCATCGTCGTCGAAGTCGCCATGAAATTTGATGATGTGCGTGACGCCGGAACGGGCGCTTGCAATGTCCTTTGCGTTGCTGATCTTGGCATAGGGCTTTTCCAGGACCTCGAAGGCCGTCTCGAGGTTGCGGTCGTAGTTCGTGGTGTAAATGGTCGGAAAATCGAGCTCCACGATCAGCCGGTGGAGCCGTGAGGCCGCGATCCTGTCCGGGTCGACGCGCCAGTTGCGGTCGAGCCAGCTGCGGAGCGGGCCGATTCCGCCGCGCTTCAGCCGGTAGTACTCCGCCAGCATCTGATAGCCGCCGTGCATCCCAGCGATCACGTCGCGCTCAAGTCCAAGGTCATCCAGCAGATGGTCGATCAGAGATTGCCAGGACGGCAGGCCGACAGCCATCGAGACGCCGGCGCCGACGAACAGGATCGCGCAGCGTCGCTTGATCGCCGCGGCCAAGACCTCATGAGGCGGTCGCTCCTCGAATGCGAGTCCGGTCGGTTGCTGGTTCATCTACCTTGAATAACTGGACGAGACGCGGGTTCCTAGAGCCATGCCATCGCTCAGCGGTGAGGGGGCGGTCTTCTCCGTCTGCGCCGCGAAGCGGGCGATTAGACGACGAAGCTGCGCCTTGTGCACCAGACGGCCCGCCGTCTTCGGCGAGACCCAGATTGCTTCACGCTCTCCCTTTTCCGGCCACCAGCGCTCCTGCCCGTGGACCCTCATGGGAAAGACGGCAACGTTCATGGTCCGCTTGCGATCACCCTTCCGCTTGCGATGCTTGAAGGAGCCCAGCGCGCGCTTTGCGGTGACGCCGACGAGACCGGCCTCCTCGTACGCCTCGAGCGCAGCCGTACGGTGCGGCTCCGTCTTGCGCATCGGCGATCCCTTCGGGACACTCCACCTGCGCTTGCGCCTGGTCGTGATCAGCATCACGCGCAATTCGGAATTGTTCAGCATGAACGGCAACGCGGCGAATTGTTTCTTGCCCATCAGGCGCCTCCAGTTTGGTCGATAAGCCTACCCCGCAGCCATCGTTCCTTTATGCGCGAGTGTCCGTCCCCGATCAGAACTTCCGTTCGACCATCTTGAGGCGCAATCCGGAAATGGCTTCGCCCGGATTCAAGCCCTTGGGACACGCCTTCGCGCAGTTGAGGATGGTGTGACAGCGATAAATCCTGAAGGGGTCTTCGAGCTTGTCGAGGCGCTCGCCCGTCGCCTCGTCGCGACTATCATTGACCCAGCGGGCCGCCTGGATCAGGGCCGCTGGGCCGAGGAAACGCTCGGAATTCCACCAGTAGCTTGGACAGGATGTCGAGCAGCAGGCGCAGAGGATGCACTCGTAGAGCCCGTCGAGCTTGGCCCGATCCTCATGGCTCTGTCGCCATTCCTTCGGTGGTGTGGGTGACACGGTTTGCAGCCAAGGTTCGATCAATGCGAGCTGTGCGTAGAAATTCGTCAGGTCGGGAACGAGGTCCTTGACCACTGGCTGATGCGGCAAGGGCAGCACGCGCAGCGGCTCGCCGTTCGGAACGTCCTCGCTCATGGACTTGGTGCAGGCGAGCGTGTTCTGGCCGGCGACATTCATCGAGCAGGAGCCGCACACGCCTTCGCGGCAGGACCGCCTGAATGTCAGCGTGGAGTCGATGTTGTTCTTGATCCAGATCAGACCATCCAGAACCATGGGCCCGCAATCGCTCATATCGACGAAGTAGGTGTCGAGCCGGGGATTGCGTCCGTCGTCGGGATTCCAGCGATAGACCTGGAATTCGCGCAACGATTTGCTGTCCGGCTTGGGCCAGATCCTTCCCTTTTCGACGCGGGAGTGTTTCGGAAGCCTGAACTCGACCATGTTACCTCCGGGAAGACATGAGGCGTGATAACCGCGCATCAGCCGGGATTGAAGCAGCGTAGTTGCAGAAGATCATCCAGCGACACACCCAACAGCACGATGCGAAAGGCCGGTGCTGTAGCGAGCATCAGCAGCAATATAAAAATGGCATAGACCAGAGCTGGCGGGGTCTCTCTAGCGAGGCTGTAGACTGCTTTCCGCATGGACCCTCCCTTGCGTGCCGGCGCGTGTCATGGCGGCGCCGATGACCAACATGGCCGCACCCCATAGCAGGAAGCCGATGTCCCAGAAGATGCGCTGCTCGTGAGGCACGGTCTCATTCACCTGGTGCAGCTTGAAGACCTCATGGTCAACCACGCCTTCAACCAGATTGAAGATGCCCCAACCGAGCAACACCGCGCCGAGACACTGGCCGCGCGACCAGTGGATGTCAGACCCGCGCGCCCGTTGCCACAGCACATACAGGCCGAGGAGCACAACAACATAGGCCGCGCTGTGGAAGATGCCGTCCCAGGTCGTGTTGAGCTTGACGTTGTCGATGGAGTTGAGCGGATACCAGCCGCTTAACATATGATGCCATTGCAGCAGCTGATGAAACACGATGCCGTCAAAAAACCCGCCCAGACCAAGCCCGAGAAGGACGCCCGCGGAAATCGGAAAGCTGCGTGAATTTCTGTGTTGCATGATTTTGCTCGTGCGCCGGTCGGCATCTGGATGATGGACAAACCGTCCTCAGTGCTGCCGTTCCTATGATCATGACGCACTTCCCGTGCCAATAACCTGCGTTAACCTGCGGGCTCGTGCCAGGATGCCGACATCAGGTGGAGCATCGCCCGGCTGCTTACGGCGGCGATAGGAACGTTCGAAACGGTCGCAGCGTCTTGTGAATCCAACATTGGAGATTCCACGTCGTATTTGCGATCAGATGGCACCCCGGCGAACAGCAGGTCGCATAGATGTCGCCGCCGATCATTCAGCGTCACCTGGCGATCCTGAGCAATCTCAGGGAAGTCGGCTAGAGCTTCACCAAGCGACAAAGGGGCGACGGTGGCCGTGTGTGTCCGCCCACGTCAAAGTCTTCGATGATTCCAATCGCGAGGAGCCAATATGGCGTATGCCCTGTTCAAGGACGGCGAAAAACTGAGCCGGACGTTTTCAACCAAAGAGGAAACCCTGAAAAAGGCCGAAGACGCCGGTCTGGTCGAAAGCGGCGGGGGTCAGCCCAGGCTCGAGGATGACCTGAAGATCAAGCCCTGCTCGCCCGACCCCGAACCTCGAAGCGAGGACGACCTTGATTGGACGCCGGAAAACCCGGCGTCCTGATCGCCGATCTAACAGCCTTTGCAGATGCTCTTGATCTTTCGATCGACGTGGGAATCCTGAGAGTTCTCCGAGCGTATTTCGGCGTCGCCCGGCATCGACGGACCGGGTGTCGCAGTTCCGTCAATCCGTCCGCTGCTGGTCCCCCCTGCGGGATTGCCGGCCCGCCCGACGGTGGTCGATCCTCGCGGCCCGCCACCGCTCGATTGGGCCGTTCCAGCGGTGTTCGTGCCGGTAGCCGTCGTGCCACGCGAAGCCGCGGCCGCATCGCCTGGATTGCCCAGGCTGGGCGATGCACCGCCCGCCTGGTTTGTAGCTCCTGCAGACCCAAGGCCTGCCGACCCAGGGCTTGTGGCACCGCCGGTGCCGCCGCTCGTGCTGCTCGCGCTTGCTCCGCCCGATCCTCCCGAACCGCCGCCACCGCCACTCTGCGCCGAGGCGGCCCCTATCGACGCGGTCGCCAGGAACGCGATCAGCATCAAGCTCGAAGTTGTCTTAGCCATTGCTCAGCTCCTCTCACGATCGTCGTGCGTGTGATGTTGATCGCGCTCACCACCGCCTCCCGAGACGTGTGATTTGCGGTCGTTGGTAGCCGTTCCGGGCGCAGGGCGCTCATGCTCGCGACCTTCCTTTTCGGGGTGCTTGCGATCCTGCCGCGAGGAGCCCGGACCACCGAAGCGTTCACTGTCTGAGTTCTTGTGTGGCATTCATCGGTCCTGCTGGTAGCCTTGGTTTGTCGTGTTCTGCTTGATGTTGCCGTGACGACCCTGGGTGTCGAAGTTCTCGCGGCCGGGGACTCTTTCATCCGTCTCGATCCTGGGATCAGATCCGGGTCCCTTGTCGCTGCGCTGCTCTGGCGGTATGGGGGGCATTTTGGACATTGCATGCTCCTTGTTTCGGTCTCGCGACCTCATGCGCTGGCAATGAGATGGGGCGGCGGTCGTTCCTGATCGATGCTGATGCATGCCCGTAGGAACGAACGATTCCTGCCCGTGTTGACCCCGCAGTTCATACGAAAGGCTTTTTGTTCATGGTCCAGGCTCTATCGCGGGAAATGGAGAAGGACGGCACCCGGAAGCTGATGATGGCGGGATCGCTGGCGTACGTTGATCGCGTGCCACCACACCGACAGATCGCAGAGAGGACAAGTTATGCCGAAAGCGAAAGCGCCTGAAAACGACCCGAGAGAAACACCGGTCGACGATCCGCGACAGCAGACGGATTTGCCAACCCACCGGCAGACGGACCAGCCTTGGCAGGGAAATCCCGAGAAGGAGCAGATCGACCCAAAGCGTCCCCCGATTGATCTGGAGCGATGGCAAAAGTCGAATACCCACTAGCTGCTACGCATGCACCTCGTTCACGCGTCGAGCTCATGGATGGTGGGCCGCAGGTCGCCGCCCTCATCGAGATCGAGCGTTGCCAGCGTGATCGGCAGCTTGAATCGCCTCGGACCGGCGCTTCCAGGATTCAGGAAAAGCACTCCGTTGATCGTGTTGACCTGCACCCGATGCGAATGTCCTGATATCACCACGTTCACACCGGTTGCCGCGGGGTCGATGGCGAGCGCCTTGAGATCGTGAAGGAGGTAGAAACAACGAGCGCCGAGGTGCACTGTTTCGGTTTCGGGATAGCGCCTCGCCCAACTGCCGACATCGACGTTTCCCCTGATGGCGGTGACGGGCGCTATTCGGCAAAGCCTCTCCAGAACCTCCGGCGCGCCGATATCACCAGCGTGGAGGATATGCGACACCCCTGCAAGACGGCGTTCGGCCTCAGGTCTGAGAAGGCCGTGCGTATCCGAGATCACTCCGATCCTCAACGCCATGTCAGGCCGCGACTTCAGTGCAGGACATCCAGTGGCACTTTCCCGATCTCCTCACCCTGTTGGTTCGTGACCAGGATGGAAAAATGACGATTCCTGAGTTCGGGACGCTCCGCAAGGAGCCTCTTCGCGATCTCCTCGGCAACGTCCAGCGCCACGATGTCGTCGGGCAATTCAGCTCCTCCCTCGTCGGCGACGGTCTCGGAGTCGACCAGATCAAAATGATAGCGCGGCACGTGAACCCTCAATTCGTCGCAGGAACGCGCGATCTCAGGCCTTCGTTCCGGCGCTCGCACGTCAACGCCCGGCGTGTCCGCAGGAACCCTCAGGGTCATCGCGGCATTGCTGCTTTTTGGAGCCGACACATGCTCGGAGAGTTGCGCGTGCTTGCCCAGCCGGGCGCAATCATCGCCAGTCTCGCCGTCCTGTTGCTGATGGCCGCTGGCGATGCGGCGATCGTGATCGCCGTGAAGGGCTGGCCATTCTAGCCCGATGATTGATGTCGGACATCCCTCTTCGGCCCATCGCTCCGATTAGCGGATAGGAACCTTTGTAGGCCTGTCCGGTTCCGCCTGTGAAGCGGAGTGCGACAAGGCGTCAATGCAGGTCTGGGTGCGAAGGGTTCTGGTGTTGTGCACGATCTGGCCGCTCACGGCGTGTGCGGGCCGGCAATCGGCGCTCGATCCGCAAGGGCTGCAATCCGGCCAGATCTTGCACACGCTGTTCATCTTCCTCGCTGTGTCGGCGGTCGTCTGGACCGCCGTCGTGATCGCGCTCTGCATCGGAATGATGCGGCGAAAACGTTCGGCTGATCGGCCGCTTGACCTTCACCAAGCCTTCGAGGAACGCTCCGGGCGCGTCATCCTCGCGCTTGGGATTGCGACCACCGCCGTCGTGCTCGGTCTCTCCTTCGTGAGCTATGCCGGACAACGTACCGTCTTTGCCAAGGACGAGAAAGCCCACATCCTCAAGATCATCGGCCACCAATGGTGGTGGGAGGTCCGCTATGAGGCCGACAGTCCGCACCAGAGTTTCGTGACGGCCAACGAGATTCGAATCCCCACTGGCGAGCCGGTGAGACTGGAACTGGAATCGGCCGACGTGATCCACAGTTTCTGGGTGCCCAGCCTGACCGGCAAGATGGACTTGATCCCCGGGCAGAAGAACGAGCTGCAATTCACGGCGAAGAACGCGGGCATCTATCGCGGGCAATGCGCCGAGTTCTGCGGGATCCAGCACGCCCACATGGCATTTGCCGTGATCGCGATGTCACCCGACGAGTTCGGCCGCTGGCGTGACCATGAAAACCAGAGCGCCAACAGCCCTGCCGATCCGCTCGGCAAGCAGGGCGAGGCTCTGTTCCGGGCGCGCGGATGCGCCTTGTGCCACAACATTAGCGGCACGCTGGCCGGCGGGCAGCTCGGCCCGGATCTCACGCATATCGGCAGCCGCACGACCATCGCGGCGGGAACGTTGCCGAATAATTCGGCCACGCTCGGCGCCTGGATCGCCGATCCCCAGCACATCAAGCCCGGCAATCTCATGCCGAGGATGCCGCTGCAATCGGATGAAATGATCGCCATCATTCATTATCTGGAGCAGCTCAAGTGAGCATCGCCGCTGAACCAAATGAGTTGCGGGACGACGTCCTGAACGGCCTTCGACTTTCCGCACAGCTGGAGAAAGTGTGGCGCACGCCGTCCGGCTGGATGGGCGCGCTGACGTCGGTCGACCACAAGGTGGTCGGCCGCCGCTACATCATCACGGCGTTCGTATTCCTGCTCCTCGGCGGCCTCCTCGCGGTCCTGATGCGCATTCAGCTGGCCGGGCCGGAGAAGACGTTTCTCTCCGCCGACAAGTACAATCAGGTCTTCACGATGCACGGCTCGACGATGATGTTCCTGTTCGCCGTGCCGGTCATGGAGGCGTTCGCCGTTTATCTGGTGCCGTTGATGGTCGGCACGCGGAACATCGCCTTTCCGCGACTGAACGCCTTCAGCTATTGGATGTTTCTGTTCGGCGGCTGCTTTCTCTGGATTTCCTTTGCGCTGAATGTCGGCCCGGACGTTGGCTGGTTTGCCTATGTCCCGCTCTCCTCGCTGCAATTTACGCCGACAAAGCGCCCGGATGTCTGGGCGCAAATGATCACCTTCACCGAGGTCGCGGCGCTCGCCGTCTCCGTGGAAATCATCGTGACCGTGTTCAAGCTCCGCGCGCCCGGCATGACGCTCGACCGCATTCCCCTGTTCGTCTGGGCCATGCTGGTGACGAGCTTCCTTGTGATGTTCGCGATGCCCTCGATCATGGTCGCATCGACGTCACTGATCCTGGATCGCCTCGTCAACACGCGCTTCTATGATTCCTCCTCGGGCGGACATCCCCTGCTCTGGCAGCATCTGTTCTGGTTCTTCGGCCATCCCGAGGTCTACATCATCTTCATCCCGGGCACGGGAATGGTCTCGGCGATCCTCGCGACGTTCGCACGACGGCCGGTGATCGGCTATCCCGTGGTGATCCTCTCGTTGATCGCGACCGGCTTCCTGTCGTTCGGTCTCTGGGTCCACCACATGTTCGTCACGGGCCTGCCCCAACTCGGCGCGGCCCTGTTCACAGCCTCCAGTATGCTGATCGCGGTGCCGAGCGGGCTGCAGATCTTCTGCTGGCTGGCAACGCTCTGGGACGGGCGTCCGGTCTACCGGACCCCGCTGTTGTTCGTGATCGGCTTCATCGTGATCTTCGTGCTAGGCGGGCTGTCCGGCGTCATGGTCGCCTCGGTCCCGATCGACACCCAGGTGCACGACACCTATTTCGTCGTCGCCCACTTCCATTATGTCCTGATCGGCGGCGCTGTGTTCCCGCTGGTCGGCGCGGTCTACTACTGGTTTCCCAAGATCGCCGGCCGCATGCTCAGCGAGCGACTCGGGCGCTGGAATTTCTGGCTCGCCTTCGTCGGCTTCAACGTCGCCTTCTTCCCGATGCACATCCTCGGGCTGATCGGAATGCCGCGCCGGGTCTACACCTACACCGCCGACATGGACTGGGCGCACCTGAATCTCGTGTCCAGCGGTGGTGCTCTCATTTTCGCGCTCAGCTTCGCGTTGCTTTTGGTCAACGTGATCTACAGCCTTCGCAAAGGTGCGCTTGCAGGCGACAATCCTTGGGATGCCTCAACGCTGGAATGGGCGACGTCATCGCCGCCCCCGCCGCAGAATTTCGACCGCATTCCGGTGGTCAAGCACCGCGATCCGCTGTGGGCCGATAGCGAGAGCCTGCCCGTGGTCGCGGGTCTGAGCGCCGAGCGGCGCGAGGTCCTGCTGACCTCGCTCGCGGAAGCTGAGCCGCAGATCCGGGAGGCTTCGCCCGAACCCAGCATCTGGCCGCTGCTCACAGCTATCGCGACGACAGTGTTCTTCATCGGCTCGATCTTCACGCCCTGGGCCGTGCTCTGGGGCACACCACCGATGGCCGTGACGTTGGTCGGCTGGTTCTGGCCGAGCGGCAGCAAGGAGGACGAGGAGTGAGACAGACTATCGTCCGCAATGTCGCTGAACTGCCGACTTACGGCTATGGCCCGCGCAGCGGACCGTGGTGGGGCGCCATGGGCTTCATGGCGCTGGAGGGCATGGGCTTTGCCATTGCCATCGGTGCCTATCTCTATCTCTACGCCGTCAACCCAACTTGGCCGATCGGCGCCTCGCCGCCCGATCTCTGGCCAGGCACAGCCGAAGTCGTGGTCTATCTGCTGAGCATCATCCCGAACGAGATCACCAACCGCGCCGCACACCGGCAGGATCTCGCGAAGGTGCGGACCGGACTCATCGTGATGGCCCTGATCGGCATTGCCCTGCTGGTGCTGCGCGGCTTCGAGTTCGCGCATCTCAACACCCGCTGGGACAATTCAGCTTACGGCTCCATTGTTTGGCTCATTCTGGGGCTGCACACGACCCACCTTGCCACCGATGTCGGCGACACGGTCGTGCTGGCGGTATTGATGTTCACGCGCCATGCGAAACCGCGCCGGTTCAGCGACGTGACCGACAACGTGTTCTATTGGAACTTCGTCGTGCTCGCCTGGCTGCCGCTCTATGTCTTGCTCGATTGGGTGCCACGCCTATGACCGCAGCCGACGGACATTCCAGACTGCTCTATTGGGCCGGCGTTGCGCTCGGGCCCATCGCGTGGGGTATCAATTTGCAGGGCGTCTATGTGCTCGCACACTTCTCCTGCGAACAGATCAGAATCAGCGGCGCGATCATGGGTGCGGCTCTCGCTATCGTCGCTCTCGCAGGCACCGTCATTTCAGCCCGCGCCGTTCGGCGCGGCGCCGGGGCTGAATGGGCCGATGCGCGGGGTGGCGGACCACGAACGTTCATGGCCTGGCTCGGCGTCGGCTCCGGCGTGTTATTTGCGCTGGTGATTGCGAACCAGTTCGCCGCCTCGCTCATGATCAGCCCATGCCTGCGCTGAGCTTTGCAGCACTGCTGCTCGCGCTGCTCGCGGCGCCGGCCGATGCGCACGGACTATCGGATGTCGATCCCGGTTCGCTCTGGAGCTACGATCCCTGGCTCATGGCCCCGCTCTATGCCGTCGGTATCGGCTTCTATGTCGGAACGCAGCGGCTCTGGCATCATGCAGGTGGTGGCCGTGGCGTCAGCTTCCGCCAGGTGGCCGCGTTCTGGACCGGATGGCTGGTGGCCGCACTTGCCGTGACCTCGCCGCTGCACTGGCTCGGCGAGCGTCTGTTCACTGCGCACATGATCGAGCACGAACTGCTGATGGTGGTCGCGGCACCGCTGATGGCGTACGCCCGGATCAATGGCCCGCTGCTGTGGAGCTTGCCAGCCCGGCTGCGCCCGGCCGCGGGTCGCATGCTCAATTGGCCGATCCTGGCGTGGCCCTGGCGTTTTGTAAGCCACCCCATGAGCGCGACCATCCTGCACGGCGCAGCGCTCTGGGTCTGGCATGCACCGCCTTTATATGCGTGGGCGCTCGAGAATACGGCGATCCATCGTCTCCAGCACATCAGCTTCTTCGCGACTGCGCTGTTGTTCTGGTGGGTGCTGCTGCATGGCCGCGGTCAGGGCCGTAGCACTCGAATTCGCGACGGCATCGCTGTCGCGTGCCTTTTCATCACCATTTTGCATTCCGGCGTGCTCGGAGCTCTGCTGACCGTGTCGCCGCGGCTGTGGATCCCAGGCCAGGGCGCCCTCGCCGGGGAATTCGGCCTCTCGGCACTCGAGGACCAGCAGCTCGCCGGCATCCTGATGTGGGTGCCCATGGGCCTACTCTATACCGGCGCCGCGTTGTTCTTTGCTCACCGCTGGCTGACTGCGAACGGCGGTCATTCCCGCCTGCCGCTCCCTTCAACATCCGGGCTGAGCGACGCTGCATAGGAACCGCAACTTCTGTTCGAACGTTCGCCTGCCGACTGCGACACTCCACGGAGGCCACATGGAAAAACGATCCGTCATGGTGCTAACGGCAATCACCGCAGCATTCTTGGTGCCTGCAGTCTTGAGCGCGCAGGACCAACCCAAGTCAGGGATGTCGTGCCCGGTCGACCATGACAAGCTCGCCGATATCCTCAAGAAGAGTGTCAAGCCGGGCGGCGGCCCCAGCAACGGCGGTCTCGACAACAACGAGTGGGCTGCCGTCGTCAATCGGCAGGGCATCGTCTGCGCAGTTGCCTATAGCGGCGGCAAGGTCGACGACCAGTGGCTCGGCAGCCGGGCCATCGCGGCCGAGAAGGCCAATACGGCAAATGCGTTCAGCCTGAAGGACAAGGCGATCGCGACCGCCAATCTCTATGCCGGTGCGCAGCCCGGCGGGTTCCTGTTCGGAGCGGCACTCGGCAACCCGCCGTCTCCGGAAGCCTTGTACGCCGGATCTCCCGACAACTTCGGCACGGCCCAGGATCCGATGGTAGGCAAGCCGATCGGCGGCACCATCGTGTTCGGAGGCGGGTTGGCGCTCTATGACGGCAACGGCGTGGCCGGGGCGCTGGGTGTGAGCGGTGACAGTTCCTGCGCGGATCACAACGTGGCCTGGCGCGTGCGTCACCAGCTCGGGCTCGACCGCGTGCCGGCCGGCGTCAGCCCCAACATGAAAGACGCAATCATCTATGACATCGGACCCGACGGCAAAAGTCCGTCTGGATTTGGCCACCCCAAGTGTAACGGCAAGGAAGATCAGATCGCAGTTGACCTCGGCGCCGGCGTATCCGGCAACGTCGTGAGATAGCTCGTCGTCGGTCTCACCTCTTTGGAACCAAGCGAAGTCGGAACGTTTGTAGGTTCGTAAACCGGCCTGCAACGGCGCACGGCCTCGTCACTGCCGTGGAGATCTTTACATATGTTAGTGCGTGGTCTCACGCGTTTGCTGGGCCGACTTCCAGGCTTCCTTTGTGCCCTTTGCGCGTCCTGCGCGTTGCTGTCGTCCGCCTCGGCACAGACCGATCTTGCCAGCCGCATGAAAGATCCAGGCCAATGGCCGATGGCGGCGCGCGATTACGCCAACACCCGCTATAGCAACCTTGATCAGATCAACACGTCCAATGCATCGCGCCTCCAGCTTGCATGGACGTTCTCGGTCGGTGCCGATCGCGGCCAGGAGGCGGCGCCGCTCGTGGTCGATGGCACCATGTATGTGGTCGGCCCTTATGCCGGCCCCTACCCCAACCGTGTGTTCGCACTCGATGCCACGAGCGGTGAATTGAAATGGTCCTACGCGCCAAAGCCTGAACCGGCAGCCGCGGGCGTTGCCTGCTGCGACGTGGTCAATCGCGGACTCGCCTTCGACAACGGCAAGGTCTTCCTCAACACGCTTGATAACCACACGGTCGCGATCGACGCCAAGACCGGCAAGGAGCTGTGGCATACGAAGCTCGGGGAGATCAACAAGGGCGAGACCATCACGATGGCTCCCGTCGTGGTCAAGGGCAAGGTGCTCGTCGGCAACAGCGGCGGCGAGATGGGCGTGCGCGGCTGGGTCACCGCGCTCGATGAAAACACCGGGGCCATTGCGTGGCGCGCCTACGCCACGGGCCCGGACAAGGACGTGCTGATCGGCGACGACTTCAAGCCGTTCTACGACAGTCTCAAGGGCAAGGATCTCGGCGTGAAGACGTGGCCGGCCGACCGCTGGCAGGTCGGCGGCGGCACGATGTGGGGATGGATCTCCTACGATGCCGAACTCAATCTGATCTACTACGGCACAGCCAATCCGAGCCCATGGAACGCCAACCAGCGCAGCGGCGACAATCTCTGGAGCACCACAATCTTTGCCCGCGACCCCGACACCGGCCGCGCCAAATGGGCTTACCAGATCAACCCGCACGACCTGTTCGACCACGACGAGATCAACGAGAATGTGCTCGTCGATCTCGAACTGAATGGACAGCCGCGCAAGGTGCTGATCCACCCGGGCCGCAACGGCTATATGTACGTGATGGATCGGGCGACCGGCGAAGTCATCTCGGCGGACGCGTTTGAATTCGTCAATGCCTATAACGGCGTCGATCTCAAGACCGGCAAGATCATCCCCAACGAGGAGAAGACGCCGCTCGCCGGCAAGACCGTCGAGAACATCTGCCCGGCCGCGCCGGGCGCCAAGGACTGGCAGCCAACCGCCTGGTCGCCCCGCACCAAGCTGCTCTACGTGCCGCATCAGCATCTTTGCATGAATTTCAAGGCATCGCAGGTCGGCTATATCGCAGGCACACCTTATGTGGGCGCCGATGTCGACATGTATGCCGGCCCCGGCGGCCACCGCGGCGAATTCATGGCGTGGGATCCCGTCGCGCGCAAGAAGGTCTGGGAGATCCACGAGAAGCTGCCGGTCTGGAGCGGCGCGCTGGTTACGGCAGGCGACGTCGCGTTCTACGGCACCATGGATCGGCTGTTCAAGGCCGTGGATGCCAAGGACGGGCATGTCCTCTGGCAATTCCGCGCCGGCTCCGGATTCATTGGCCAGCCGATCTCCTATCGCGGCTCCGACGGACAGCAATACATCGCGATCCTGTCGGGCGTCGGCGGCTGGCCGGGTGTGGTGGCCAACGCCGAGGTCGATCCGCGGGTGCGCAACGGCGCGCTCGGTTTTGTCGGTGCGACCCAGGATTTGCCGTTCTACACCGCGGGCGGGAGTGAGCTGCTGGTCTTCAAACTCGGCGGCGCGAATGGTGAGGACACCAGCCATGCGCCTTCGAAATAGTTATCCCGGCATCGCTCTTGGTTTTCTGGTCGGGCTTGCAACCACGGCGGCGGCAGCGTCGGATCGCGAGCTTCGCGTCTGTGCCGATCCCAACAATCTGCCTTTCTCGAACAGCGCCGAAGCAGGATTCGAGAACAGGCTCGCGGCCATGGTGGCCGAGCATTTCGGCCTGCAGGTCTCCTACACCTGGTGGGCGCAGCGCCGCGGCTTCATCCGTAACACGCTGAAAGCCGGCAAATGCGACGTCGTCATGGGCGTGCCGTCCGGCTATGATCTCGTCGAGACGACGAAGCCGTATTATCGCTCGAGCTACGTGTTCGTCACGCGGCAGGACCAGCACCTCGAGCTTTCGTCCCTGCTCGACCCACGCTTGCATCACCTCGCAATCGGCGTGCATCTGATCGGCGATGACGGCAACAATCCCCCGCCGGCGCAGGCGCTCGGCGAACAGGGCATCGTCGACAACGTCCGCGGCTACTCGATCTACGGAGATTATCGCGAGGCCAATCCCCCGGCGCGCCTGATCGAAGCCGTCGAAAGCGGCAGCCTCGATGTCGCCGCAGCCTGGGGTCCGCTCGGCGGATATTTCGCCCAGCGCTCTCTCGTCCCCCTGACGGTCATGCCGATCCGGGATTACGAGCGCTTTGCACCTCAGCAGTTCCAGTTCGCCATCGCGATGGGCGTGCGCAAAGGCGACGACGCCTTGCGCGACCGACTGAATGCATTCATCGACGAGCACCGGTCCGAGATCACTTCGCTGCTGCTCAGTTACGGCGTTCCGCTGGTGGACCAACCGGCTATGGTATCGGGAGGACATGAGTGATGTCTGCTCCAGTGCTGCGCGCAAGCGCCCTATCACTACTGCTGGCGGTCCTGCCGAATGGCGCGGGGCTGGCCCAGCAGACTTTGCCGCAGTCGCAGGAGGCGCAGATGCCGACGCTGTCTCCGCACCCGAACTTCGGTGGCAGCGTCGGCAATGGCAGGCCCGGCGTCTTCATGCAGGTCCCGGTCAGTCACCTCCATCCCGGCGCGCAGCCGGACCCGCCGCAGATCAAGAACCCCGTGCAGGGCGATCCCAATGCGGAGCAGCGCGGGATGACCTACTACGTCAACTTCAACTGCGTCGGCTGCCACGCACCCAATGGCGGCGGCGGCATGGGACCGGCGCTGAGCAACAACAACTTTACTTACGGCTCGCAGCCCGAGAACATCTTTCTCTCGATCTACCAAGGGCGGCCCAACGGAATGCCGGCCTGGGGCGGCGTGCTGCCCGACAGCGTGATCTGGGATCTCGTCACCTATATCGGCAAGATCAGCAACGAGCCGAGCCACCAATGGGGCCGAACCTTTTCCGCGAATCTGCCTTCGCCCGAAGTCGAGCAAGTCCCGAGCGAGCAGGTCTCGACGACCGATCCCTGGTCTGCCACCAAGTCTTTCAATTTCGGCCAGAAGCCCTGATCGCCGGGAAGCAGCGATGGCAAATCCGATCACGAGATTGCTAGTCACCGCGCTGCTGGCTACCACAGGCGCCGCCTGCAAGGCTGCGGGCCCGGACAACTTCACCGGCGACGCGCGTCGTGGCGCCGACCTCGTCAAGCAGTATCACTGCGGCGGCTGTCACGATATTCCCGGCATTGCCGGCGCCGAAGGCAATGTCGGCCCACCCTTGCATCGGATCGGCACGCGGACCTACATCGCCGGCTACATCCAGAACTCGCCGGACAACATGGCTGATTGGATCGAGGATCCACAGCGGGCGTTGCCGGGCAATGCCATGCCGAGAATGGGCATCCCGCAGAAGGACGCGCGGGACATCGCGGCGTTTCTCTATACGCTGAAGTGACCATCATGCCTCCCATGCATCGTTCAATGAATTGGCTCCGTGACGCGCCATTGCTGGCCATCACCATTGTGCTCGTCGCTATCATGGGACTGGGCCTCCTGGCTGGCGGTGCCTGGCTCGAGGCCCTCGGTGGCTCCGCCTACTATCTGATCGCGGGCATCATGCTTCTGCTCACGAGCTGGCTGCTCGGGCGCCGCCGCGCCGAGGCGCTCTGGGTTTATGCCGCGCTGCTGGCCGGAACGATGGCTTGGGCGATCTGGGAGGCCGGCCTCGATTTCTGGTCGCTGGCGCCGCGCGGCGACGTACTCGTGCCGCTTGGCCTGTGGCTGATGCTGCCCTTCATTGCCTCCCGCCTGGCGCCTCGCTTGCGCGCAGCGCGATGGGCGCTTGGCCTTGTGTTGGTCGCCGCAGCCATCGTCGTCGGCATGTCCCTGACGAGCGATCGCCGCGATCTTGCCGGCACGATACCTGAGGGCGAAACAACGGGGGCCATTGCGTCTCCCGAACCGGAGCAGCCCGCTGCCGGCCAGAACTGGACGGCCTACGGCGGCAGCGGCTTCGGTACGCGCTTCTCGTCGCTGAGCCAGATCACCAAGGACAACGTCAAGGACCTCAAGCTCGCCTGGGAATTCCGCACCGGCGATCACAAGGGCCCGGACGATCCCGACGAGATCACCAACCAGGCGACGCCGCTCAAGGTGGGCGATCTGCTCTACACCTGCTCGCCGCACCAGATCGTGTTCGCGCTCGAAGCCGCGACCGGAAAACTGCGCTGGAAGTTCGATCCGCAGGTGCAGCACAACAAGGCCTTCCAGCACATGACCTGCCGCGGCGTGTCCTATCACGCGACCAAACCCGGCGCGATAACTGCCGACGGCACGCCGGCCCCGAGCGATTGTGCGGGGCGCATTTTCATACCGACCAACGACGGACGGATGTTCGCGCTCGATGCGCAGAGCGGCGTGCCTTGCCAGGATTTTGGCAATCAGGGACAGATCGATCTCAAGCAGGGCAGCGAGATCCAGACACTCGGCTTCTACGAGGGCACCTCGCCGCCCGTCGTCACGGACAAGTTGCTGATCGTCGGCGGAGCGGTGATCGACAACTATTCCGATCGCGTGCCGTCGGGCGTGATCCGCGGCTTCGACATCTATTCAGGACGGCTGATCTGGGCATTCGATGCCGGCAATTCCGATCCGAACGAGATGCCCTCGGCCTCGCATCATTTCACGGCCGGCTCACCCAATTCGTGGAGCATTTCCGCGGTCGACGAGAAGCTCGGACTGGTCTATGTACCGCTCGGCTCGAGTTCTCCGGATATTTGGGGCGGCGGCCGTTCGCCCGAGAACGAGCGCTACGATTCGGCATTGATTGCCCTCGATCTCATGACCGGGAAACTGCGTTGGTCGTTCCAGAACGTGCACCACGATCTCTGGGACATGGATATGCCGTCGCAGCCCAGTCTGGTCGATTTGCGCCTTAACGGCGGCGTGACGCCTGCGATCTACATCCCGGCAAAGACCGGCGACATCTTCGTGCTCGACCGCCGCGACGGGCGTCAGCTGGTGCCCGCACCGGAGAAGCCGGTGCCGCAGGGCGCCGCGAAGGGAGACCGGCTGTCGCCGACCCAGCCCTTCTCGGAGTTGAGCTTTCGCCCGCCCGGCATGCTGACCGACGCGCAGATGTGGGGCAGCACGATGTTCGACCAACTCGCCTGCCGGATCAAGTTCAAGCGCCTGCGCTATGAGGGGCCGTTCACGCCGCCGTCTGAACAAGGCACGCTGGTGTTTCCAGGAGACTTCGGCATGTTCGAATGGGGCGGCATTGCCGTCGATCCGCAACGCCAGATCGCGATCGCGAACCCTCAATCGATTCCCTTCGTCTCGCGTCTCGTGCCGCGCGGGAAAGACAATCCGGCAGCGCCGAACGCGGCGCATCCGCCGGGAACCGAGCTCGGCGTGCAGCCGATGTACGGCGCCCCCTATGGCGTCGACCTCGGCATTTTCCTCTCACCGCTCGGCATCCCCTGCCTTGCCCCGCCATGGGGCAACATCGCCGCGATCGATCTCAAGTCGCACAAGGTGGTCTGGCAGCATCGCATCGGCACGATCCGCGATCAGGCCCCGCTGCCGCTGCCATTCAAGCTCGGCGTTCCCATGCTGGGCGCTCCGATCGTCACCGCGGGCGGCGTCGTCTTCATCACGGGAACGATGGATGACTACATCCGCGCGTTCGACGTTCGCGATGGCAGACGGCTTTGGCAGGACCGCCTTCCTGCCGGCGGCCAGTCGACGCCGATGACCTATGAGGCCAACGGCAAGCAATATGTCGTCACGGTCGATGGCGGCCACGGCTCGTTCGGAACTAAACTCGGCGATTACGTGCGGGCCTACGCGCTGCCGTGATCTGCCTCGGCAGGACATGCTTGTGCTTGGCGACGCCTTGTCCCGATCTGCCAGCGCGACGCGCAACTGCTGAAGCCAGGAGAGCCACGCCCGCAGCTAGTCCCAGCGCCGCGAGCCCCTGACTGATGACCCCGGCAGGTGGGAGCTGCTTGCGTGACAGCCAACCGCCATCGATTGACGTGCCCTGCGGACCAGCTTCGATCATGGTGCCCTCGCTGCTCTTCGCCGGGCGCGCGCGCGACAGCAGGTAGCGGAAGGCTACCCCCAGGATGTTCTCGGTAATCTGCGGAGCCATCGCGTAGGCAATTTGGCCGGCACGCGCCGGCCAGCCCACGGCGACCTCGTCTTGGGGTGCGCGAACGAGGCTCACGAACGTCTCGGCAACGTCCTCCGCCTGATACAGCAGCGGACCGGGATCGAGCGTTCGGCCGGACATGTTGGCGCCGTGGACGAAGCCCGGCGTGTCGACCATGGCCGGGAAGACGCCGCAGACATGGATGTTGCGATGAGCCCTGAGCTCCTGACGCAGGCTCGCGGTGAAGCCCCGAAGGCCGAATTTGCTCGCTGTGTAGGCCGCAGCAAAAGGCGTCGGAGCCCAGCCGCCGAGCGAGATGTTGTTGATCAAGATACCGCGGTTCTGGCGCAGGAAGATCGGAAGCACCGCGAAAGCGCCATGCATCGTGCCGAGGAGATTGACCTCGATCGTTCGGCGATGAAGTGCGATATCCGCGTCCTGATAGGCCCCGAAAACGCCGGTGCCGGCGTTGTTGATCCAGACGTCGATGCCACCGAGCGCGTCTTCCGCCTCTCGGGCCAGCCGCTGCACCGCCTCGGCATCGGTGACATCGGTCGGGATTGCCAATGCGCGGCCTCCGAGCGCCTCGCATTCTGCAGCGAGGCTCGTCAGGACTTCGGCACGGCGTGCCGCCAGGACCACGCTTGCGCCCTTTCCGGCGAAGGCCAGCGCCGCAGCACGCCCGATTCCGCTCGAGGCACCGGTTATGACGACGCGCGTGCCAGTCATTTGCCGCGGCTCGGATCCGGAGCCGCCCGCCGGAAGCAGCCAGTGCAGGGATCGCCGGAGACGCTCGGTTCCGTCCGCTTCGAACCAGTCGCCATGCGCGAAGATCACCCGCTCCGGCGACAGCCGTATGAGCCGCTCGGCTGCCGACCGCACGGAACGGCCGCCGAGGCGCAGCAGCAGTCGGAGATAGACCGGCGCCGTTCCGTTTGGCTTGGAAATGCCGAGGAGGTTTGCCGCGGCCTCGTTTGACGCGCTGAGATCATCGGGATCGAGATTTTGCACCAGATCCGTCAGGATCAGTGTCCGGCTGCGCTTGTCGAACAGCTCGATCTCGGAGAACATCGGAGCGTTCACCGAGACGGCTTCGAGGTCGGCCCTCCATTCCTCAGGCGTCGCCTCTCCAAGCTCGCGGTCGATGTGGATCCGTGCTGCTCGAACTTGCCGACGCGCCGAAAGGCCGCGCGCCGCGAAAGTCGTCGCCTGTGGCAGCTCTCTCTGCCAGTCGGACAGGAACATCCAGTGCGCGATATTCGGCGCGAGCAAGTACCTTATGGTCCCTAGCCGCTCCAGCTCACCACGGAGAGCCGGCGAATATCTCACCGGCGAATGCAGCACGAGATCGCCGTTCGAGAGCCGAATGACGGTCATGCGCACCGGAAGTTTCAGACCGGCAGCGCTGATCGGGGCATCGTCCACGACCCAGATATCGTCCGTCGCTCGCGACAAACGGGCCGTCGACAAGGTGGCGTCGGAACTTTGCATGAGCGTCTTCCATCACAAGGCGTTTGCTCAAGCTTCGGGAGCGACGCTCGTTCCTCGCTAGGACGCCCGAGCCTGCATGCGGGCATTGCGTCGGCGACGGCGCGCGGCGAGTCGTCCTCGGATCCTCTCCGCCGGAATGTGCCGCGAGACCGCCGGGCCAAGCTCTGGTTCTGAGGGAGGTTGTTGGGTGGCAATCGGCGCTTGGTCCGGACGAGCTTCCATCAGACCGAGCACGGCGCGGCCCTTGGCCGTGATGCGCCACCCGCCATTTGTCCGGTCGATCAGCCCTTGCGAAAAGATGTCCAGCCCCGGCACCCGCCCGGCGAGCCGCCGGGTGCGCTCGGTCCAGTCGCGACCGCTGGTCGCCAGAATGGCCATATCCCGCTTGAGATCCTCCATGGCGGCGAACCCATCCGGGTAGCTCACCAGGATCTTGAGGACCGTCACGTGGAAATTCACCCCTGCCCCCACATGACCATCATCACATCGTCGGGACTTCTGAAAGGGCATTGCGGGCCGCTAGTTTGAGACGATCCGCAGAGATGTCGCCCCTGCTTGCAGTCTCCAGAAGCTTCGAGGCTACGCGAGTCCTGGCGCCGATCTCACAGCGTGGAACAGCTTCACACACCTCGTCCAGAACGGTGCGCAACAACGCCTTGGTCGCGGTATCGATCATGGAAAGCCCCGGCGGAAAGGTTCACGGTAGGGCAATCGCTCCGGCCAGGGATTCAACATTGTTAATGATCTTATAATTTCGCTGCCTGGCCACTGCCAGCTTGGCGATGTCTTGGGCCTGCTGTGCGCGACCTTGCGGACTCCTGCTCGGCATTGCTCGTGAAATCGGGGAACCTCCGTCGTCGGCCAATCGTTCGCATGCCATGGAGATTGTCGTTTTCGCGGTCCTCGTCCTCCTGGTTGCGACTGTAGTTCGGCATGCGTGATGGCGAACCGCGCAGCTTCGCATTCTCGCGGCTGATTCCGCCCGAGCTTTGCTTCGTCGCTTCACCCTCTTGTCCAAGAGGGCGCAGGGAAGGCCGGGTGC
>NZ_JBVVPP010000031.1:0-75847 GCF_055811315.1 Bradyrhizobium sp. MI1.4
CCCCGGGGCGACCCAGTCCGCCGCGGCCTCTCTATCGATCACAACCGTCTCTGTAATACTGGATCGCCCGCTTTCGCGGGCGATGACAGTTTTGGGTTGGGCTATGACTGTGGCTACGTCGCCGCCAGCTTGACGCCGAGCCGTCCCGCAAGCTCCTGGACGAACTGCCAGGCGACACGGCCCGAGCGCGAGCCGCGCGTCGTCGACCATTCAAGTGCCTCGCGTTCCAGGGCGTCATCGTCGATCTTCACGCCGAAATGGCTGCAATAGCCCCGCACCATGGCGAGATATTCGTCCTGGCTGCACCGGTGGAAGCCGAGCCAGAGACCGAAGCGATCCGACAGCGAGACCTTCTCCTCGACGGCTTCGCCGGGATTGATCGCGGTCGAGCGCTCGTTCTCGATCATCTCGCGCGCCAGCAGATGGCGGCGGTTGGAGGTGGCGTAGAGGATGACGTTCTCCGGCCGCCCCTCGATGCCGCCTTCGAGCACCGCCTTGAGCGATTTGTAGGACGCATCATTGCCGTCGAACGAGAGGTCGTCACAGAACACGATGAAACGGAAGGATGAGGCGCGAAGCTGTTCCATGAGGGCGGGCAGGCTCTCAATGTCCTCTCGATGAATCTCGATCAGCTTCAGTCTGTCGGCCGGTTTGCGCTCCGCGTTGATGCTGGCATGCGCCGCCTTCACCAGCGACGACTTGCCCATGCCGCGCGCGCCCCAGAGCAGCGCGTTGTTGGCGGGCAATCCGTTGGCGAAACGCTCGGTGTTCTCCATCAGGATGTCGCGCATCCGGTCGACGCCCTTGAGCAGGAACATTTCGACGCGGCTGACCCGCGGCACCGCCGCAAGGCGGCCGTCCGGGTGCCAGACGAAAGCATCCGCCTGCTTGAACGACTCGCGTTCGGCGGCGGGCTTGCCTTGCGCGGAGAGGTGCGCCGCAATCGTCTCCAGCGCGCGAACGATGCGCTGCTGGGAGACGTTTTGGTTCGTCTTGGACGTCGTCTTGGAAATCGTCTTGGAAGCCGCCTTGAGGGCCACCTTGGGACGTTTTGCCGCGACGCCGGCTGCCTTCGCGGCAGGGGTGCGAGGGCCTTTGCCGGCCGGGCTTTTGCTTGGTTTTTGGGGCATGTCCGAAGTTCCTGAGAATGCAGCCTTATCGGGCCTGTGCGCGCGCCGCAAGGTGGCTAAAAGGGCGGTCTGGCAGCGTTGCAATTGGGGCAATGGCCGCTATAGTCCGCGCGAATTTGACCGAACCGGTCGCCATTTGGGCCTGACCGGTTTTCCCCCGTTCTCACGAGGATCGTCCGAATGCTGATTACCCCTGCGTATGCCCAGGCTGCGGGCGCCGGCGACACCAGCGGCATGTTGATGTCGCTGCTGCCGTTCGCCCTGATCTTCGTGATCATGTACTTCCTGATTCTGCGTCCGCAGCAGAAGAAGGTCCGTGACCACGCCGACCTGGTGAAGAACATCCGCCGCGGCGACACCGTCGTGACCTCGGGCGGTCTCGTCGGCAAGGTCACCAAGGTCGTCGACGACGACCAGATCGAGTTCGAGATCGCCGATGGCGTGCGCGTGCGGCAGATGCGCTCGATGGTCTCCGGCGTACGCGCCAAGGGCGAGCCGGCCAAGGAATCCAAGGAAAGCGCCAAGGAAGACGCCGCGTCGAAGTGAGTGCTTCCGCGAGTCTCTCAAGTTTTCCTGCAAATCTCCTGATCTGACAGGTCCAGTCGATGTTGTATTTCACGCGGTGGAAGGCGCTCGGGATTATCCTGACGGCGCTGATCGTGTGCCTCTGCGCGGTCCCGAACTTCTTCCCCGAAGCGCAGGTCAAGACCTGGCCCGCCTGGGCGCAGCGTCGGCTCGTGCTCGGCCTCGATCTTCAAGGCGGCTCCTATCTGCTGCTCGAGGTCGACGGCAACTATGTGAAGAAGGAGCGGCTCGACCAGGTCCGCGACGACGTTCGCCGGACGCTGCGCGATGCCAAGATCGGCTTCACCGGCGGCGTCACCGTGCGCAACGACGCGGCCGAGGTTCGGATCACCAAGGAATCCGATCTGCAGCCTGCGCTCGCCAAGCTGCGCGAGCTGTCCCAGCCGCTGGGAGGACTGGTCGGATCCAGCGGTCAGCGCGACCTGGATGTGACTGACGCCGGCGGTGGCGTGATCCGCCTTACGATCCCACAGGCCGCGATGCTCGACCGCATGCGCAAGACGATCGAGCAGTCGATCCAGATCGTCGAACGCCGCGTCAACGAGCTCGGCACCGTCGAGCCTGTCATCCAGCGCCAGGGTAACGACCGCATCCTGGTGCAGGTCCCCGGCCTCCAGGACCCGACTCGTCTGAAGGAATTGCTGGGCAAGACCGCGAAGATGGAATTCCGCATGGTCGATACGTCGGTGCCGCCCGATCAGGCGCAGCAAGGACGTTTGCCGCCGGAATCCGAGCTTCTGATGAGCGCGTCACCGCCGCCCACACCCTATGTGGTCAAGAAGCAGGTGCTGGTCGCCGGCGGCGACCTGACCGATGCCCAAGCGAGCTTCGACCAGCGCACCAGCGAACCCGTCGTGAGTTTCAAGTTCAATACGTCGGGCGCGCGCAAGTTCTCGCAGGCCACGCAAGAGAACGTCGGGCTGCCTTTTGCGATCGTGCTCGACAACAAGGTCATCTCGGCTCCCGTGATCCGCGAGCCCATCACCGGCGGACAAGGCCAGATCTCGGGCAGTTTCACGGTGCAATCGGCCAACGATCTCGCGATCCTGCTGCGCGCCGGCGCGCTGCCGGCACCGCTCACGGTGGTCGAGGAGCGCACCGTCGGTCCGGGCCTCGGCCAGGACTCGATCGAAAAGGGCGAGCTCGCCGCCTATGTCGGCTCGATCTTGGTCATCATCTTCATGCTCTTGACCTACCGGCTGTTCGGCGTGTTCGCCAACATCGCGGTGGCCATCAACGTCGCCATGATCTTCGGCCTGTTGTCGCTTCTCAACGCCACGCTGACGCTGCCGGGCATCGCGGGCATCGTGCTCACCGTCGGTATCGCGGTCGATTCCAACGTGCTGATCTACGAGCGCATCCGCGAGGAGTTGCGTGGCGGCCGCAACGCGATCTCGGCGATCGACGCCGGCTTCAAGCGGGCGCTTGCGACCATCCTCGATTCCAACATCACCACTTTTATTGCCGCCGCGGTGCTGTTCTACATCGGTACCGGTCCGGTGCGCGGCTTCGCCGTGACGCTCGGAATCGGCATCATCACCACGGTGTTCACCGCTTTCACCCTGACCCGGCTGATCGTGGCCTGGTGGGTGCGGTGGAAGCGGCCGCAGAGCGTGCCGATCTAGGAGCCTGATCGTGAATCACACTGTTCTCATCGGGCTCGGCGTCCTCATTGCCATTCTCACCGTGGTTGCGGCATTCGGCTGGCTGCCGTCGCTGCGCATCGTCCCCGACGATACCCATTTCGACTTCACGCGTTTTCGCCGGATCAGCTTCCCGATCTCGGCGGCGTTGTCGATCGTCGCGATCACGCTGTTCTTCACCCATGGACTGAATTTCGGCATCGACTTCCGCGGCGGCACCCTACTGGAGGTGCAGGCCAAGTCCGGCACCGCCGATATTGCGGCGATGCGTACGACGTTGGATGCCCTGCGTCTGGGCGAAGTCCAGTTGCAGCAATTCGGCGGCCCCGCCGATGTCCTGATCCGTGTCGCGGAGCAGCCGGGCGGCGACGCCGCCCAGCAGGAGGCCGTGCAGAAGGTCCGCACCGCGCTTGGCGATTCCGTCGACTATCGCCGCGTCGAGGTGGTGGGACCGCGCGTATCGGGCGAATTGCTCGCCTACGGCATGCTCGGCCTGATGCTGGCGATCGTCTCGATCCTGATCTACCTCTGGTTCCGATTCGAGTGGCAGTTCGCGCTTGGCGCCATGATCGCCAACGTGCACGACATCGTGCTCACGATCGGGTTCATGTCGATCAGTCAGGTCGATTTCGACCTGACCAGCATCGCGGCGCTTCTGACGATTTTGGGCTATTCGCTCAACGACACCGTCGTCATCTACGACCGCATCCGTGAAATGCTGCGGCGCTACAAGAAGATGCCGATGCCGCAGCTCCTCAACGAATCAATCAACTCGACGCTGTCGCGCTCGATCATCACCCATTTCACTGTGACGCTGGCGCTGCTGGCCCTGCTGCTGTTCGGCGGCCATGCCATCCACAGCTTCACCGCGGTCATGATGTTCGGCGTGGTGCTGGTCGGCACCTATACCTCGATCTTCATTGCGGCCCCGATCCTGATCTATCTCGGCGTCGGCGAGCATCGCGAGGATGCGGTCGATAAGGCTACGCCGGCGAAGAAAAGCAAGGCATGATCCGAACCGCATGCCCTCGCAGGAGTTTGGGAGGGCAGTAAGCTCATTCGGACGAAGCTCATGGCCGGCGATCCCAACGCACCGCATTTCCCCCGCTCGGCGCCGATCGAAGCCTATGGCAAGGGCGGCTTTGCCTTTGCCGGCATGTCGCATCGGGGATCGCTGCTTTGCCTGCCCGACGCGATCTGGGCCTGGGACATAACGGACCCTGCAAAGATCGACCGCTATTCGCTGGATCGAGTCTTCAAGTCTGCCAACAGCATCGACACGCTCCTGGTCGGCACCGGAACCGGGGTCTGGCTGCCGCCGCCGGAACTGCGCCAGGCGCTCAAAGCGGCGAGGGTGGTGCTGGATGCGATGCAGACCGGTCCCGCCGTGCGTACCTACAACATCATGATGGGCGAACGGCGGCGCGTCGCGGCCGCGCTGATCGCCGTGCCATGAGTGGCTCCGCGCCGCCGCCGGATTCTGCTGCGTTGTGTGCTGACCTCGTGCGCAGCCACGACTTTCCGCACTATGCCGCGACCCTGTTCGCGCCCGCTGCCGAGCGCCGCGGGCTGCTGGCGCTCTATGCCTTCAATGTCGAGATCGTCCGCGTCCGCGATCAGGTGAGCCAGCCCTTGCCCGGTGAAATCCGCCTGCAATGGTGGACCGACATGCTGTCGGGCCAAGTCCATGGCAGTGCCGAGGGCAATCCGGTGGCGGCGGAGCTGCTCCGCGCAATCCGTGATTTCGACCTGCCGGTCGAGCCGCTGTCGCTGCTCGCCGACGAGCATCAATTCGATCTCTACAACGACCCAATGCCAACAATGGCGGCGCTGGAGGGCTACCTCGCGGCGACCTCATCGGCGCTGTTCGATCTCGCCGCCCGGATCATGGGACCACCGTCGGCGGCGGCCGAGCATCTCGCCCGCCATGCCGGGCTGGCGCAGGGCATCGTACAGGTCATCGCCAATCTGCCGCGCGATGCGGCGCGCCGGCAATTGTTCCTGCCGCAGCAGGTGCTGGCGAGCCACGATTGCGACGTGGAAGACGTGTTCGCCGGAAAGGAGACGCCAAACTTGCGCGCCGCGCTGGGCCAACTCTCGGGCGAGGCGCAGCAACATTTGACGACGGCCTTGTCGCTGCTGGTGGAGGTGCCGGCATCGGTGCGTCCAGCGTTCCTTCCGCTCGGACAAGCGCAGGCCGACCTCAAGCGCCTGTCGCAACCCGGGCGCAATCCATTTACGCCGCAACCGTCATCGCGGCTGCGTACGCTGTGGACGCTGTGGCGGGCTTCACGTTCGCGGGAATTTACCAAATAGCGGTTGGCTTATCGCCGGAGCCGGGCAAATGCTCTATGTTGTCCTATGGCTGAGTTGTCCCAAACCATATCTTCCGATCTGGGCGGCCTTCCGGTCGTACCGGCCGACATCCATGCCGCCGCCGAGACGATCCGCGGCGCCGTCGTCGAGACGCCCTGTAGCTACAGCCGCACGCTGAGCAATATCTGCGGCTGCGACATCTGGCTGAAATTCGAGAACCTCCAGTTCACGTCCTCGTTCAAGGAGCGCGGCGCGCTCAACCGCCTCAAGGCGCTGACGCCGGAGGAGCGCGCGCGGGGCGTCGTCGCGATGTCGGCGGG
This sequence comes from Bradyrhizobium sp. MI1.4, assembly GCF_055811315.1. Taxonomy (NCBI): domain Bacteria; kingdom Pseudomonadati; phylum Pseudomonadota; class Alphaproteobacteria; order Hyphomicrobiales; family Nitrobacteraceae; genus Bradyrhizobium; species Bradyrhizobium sp. MI1.4. The sequence goes on from NZ_JBVVPP010000031.1 coordinate 5,995, forward strand.
TAACCACGCGCAGGGCGTCGCCTATCACGCCAAGCGGCTCGGCATTCCCGCCACTATCGTCATGCCGGTCGGCACGCCCATGGTGAAGGTCGAGAACACCAGGCATCACGGCGCCGAGGTGGTGGTGACGGGCGCCACGCTGGAGGAGGCGGCCGCGTATGCGCGCAGCCACGGCGAAGTCCATGGCATGATCTTCGTCCATCCCTATGACGATCCGCTTGTCATCGCAGGGCAGGGCACGGTCGGGCTGGAAATACTCGAGGCCGTGCCGGAGCTCGATACGCTGGTCGTCCCGATCGGCGGCGGTGGCCTGATCAGCGGGATCGCCATTGCCGCGAAATCGATCAAGCCGTCGCTGCGGATCCTCGGCGTCGAGGCCTGGCTCTACCCCTCGATGTACAATGCCATCCATGACGGCAATTTGCCGGCACGTGGCGACACACTCGCGGAAGGCATCGCGGTGAAGTCGCCCGGCAAGATCACGACCGAAATCGTCCGCCGCCTTGTCGACGACATTGCGCTCGTCAACGAAGCCGAGCTCGAGCGCGCGGTGGCGACCCTGATCTCGATCGAGAAGACGGTCGTCGAAGGCGCCGGTGCCGCTGGCCTCGCCGCGCTGATGTCCGACCCGTCCCGTTTCGCCGGTCAGAAGGTCGGGCTGGTGCTAAGCGGCGGCAATATTGACACACGTCTGATCGCATCGGTCCTGACCCGCGAGTTGGCGCGCGAGGGGCGGCTCACCCAATTGTCGCTCGACATTCCCGACAGGCCCGGCCAATTGGCTGCGGTCGCGGCACTGCTGGCCGAGGCCGGCGCCAACATCATCGAGGTCTCGCACCAGCGCACGTTCTCGGATCTTCCGGCCAAGGCGACGTTGCTGCAATTGGTGATTGAAACCCGCGACAGCGCCCATCTCGACGAGGTCATGGCGAAGCTTGGCGCATCCGGATTGAGTGCGCGCTGCACCTGAGCGTGCATGATCGCCGCTATCGCCGCGTCAAACCCGCCAAATGGGCGATCAGCCGATCGATCTCCGCGTCCGTATTGTAGTAGTGCGGGGAGGCGCGCACCACCGGCGGCAGCGAGCGGATTTCGGCATCGATGCGCGTGCTCGACGGATCTGAGGCACCGATCGTGATGCCGGCTGCGGCCGCGTCGCTGACAACCGCTTCCGCCTCGTACCCTTCCACCGTGAAGCTGACGATGGCTCCCGGAGCGCGTCCGAGGTCGCGAACTCTGATGCCGCGAATGGATGCAAGGCCGCCCCGGAGGCGGTCCGCCAGCATGCGGCAACGCCGCTCGATCGGGCCGATCCCGATATCGAGGGCATAATCGACAGCCGCGCCGAGCCCAAGCCGCGCTGCGTAGTTGTTCTCCCAGGTCTCAAAACGGCGCGCATCGTCACGCAGCCGAAAAGCGTCCCGGGAGACCCAGGGTGCGGCGAAGTGATCGATCATTGGCGGTTCGAGCCGCTGCAGCATTTTTCGGCCGACGTAGAGAAAGCCGGTGCCGCGCGGGCCGCGGAGGAATTTACGCCCGGTCCCCGACAACATGTCACAGCCGATGGCCTCGACGTCGACCACCATCTGTCCGACTGCCTGGCAGGCGTCGAGCAGATAGGGGATGCCGTGCGCCCGCGCTATCTTGCCGACGGCTGCAGCCGGATTGACCAGCCCGCCATTGGTCGGAACCCAGGTGATCGCAATCAGCTTCACGCGCTCATCGATCATGCGTTCGAGCGCGTCGACGTCGAGCTCGCCGCTGGCATCGCTCGGCACGACGTCGATCGCGACGCCTGTTCGGTTGGCGACCTGAAGAAAGGCGACATAGTTGGCCGCGTACTCCGCCTCGGCGGTCAGGATCCGGTCGCCCTTGCTGAATGGAAGCGCGTAGAAAGCCATCTGCCAGGCAACCGTCGCGTTCTCCATGAGGGCGATCTCATCGGGCGCGGCGTTCAGGAGGCGGGCGACCGAGCCGTAAACGGATACAAGTCGGCGCGCCTCGCGGTCGGCGGCGGCATAGCCTCCGATCTCGCTCTCCAGATCGATGTGTTCCTTCATCGCCGCAACAACCGGCGCCGGCATCAGCGCTGCGCCCGCGTTGTGGAGATAGGCGAGCCGAGAGGCAGCCGGCGTGTCGCGACGAATTCGGTCGATATCCATCATCCATGCCTCCGCGTCTCGCGATCCTCGTGCATGGATTAAACGCGTCGAGGGATGCGAACAAGATGGCCAAGCTTGGTCTCAGATGCAAAGGCCGAGCAGCTTGATGTGGCAGCCGCTGGATTTTGGCTTGCTGGCGGGCGCAGCCTCGCGCTTCACCGCAACCAGCGGCTCCCCGTCTTTCTTGCCTTTGCCTTTGCCCTTCGGCTCGTAGTCGCCGGCGATCACCATTGCCCAATAGGTGCGCTTGCCGCTAGCGTTTTTCGCGCTCGCGATCCCGACGCGGGAAGCGTTGTGCAGCAGCAGATTCTTGCGGTGTCCCGACGAGTCGATCCACTGTCCGAGGGTCTTCTCGAAATTGTCGTAGCCGTAGGCGATGTTCTCGGCGGCGCGGCCTGCGCCGGCCGGTGCGACCCGGCGGTTGAACGGGCCGAGGGCGTCGTGACTGAGGTCGTCCTTCGTCGCCATCGCGCGCGCCTGGTCCATGGCGATGCGGTCGAGGGTCGAATCGCGGACGACGCGGACCTCACCATGCTTGAGGCGGAAGCTCGAGATCAGCTCGGCGGGGGACTCGGCCATTGCGGACGTGGTGGCGAGCAGCAGAAGGCTAGCGATCAGGCCGCCAACCACGCGATGCATCATGTACCCCCGAGTGCCCATGACCCCGCCAAGTCCCCCCGCCAAGTTCGAATTATCGGATCGCTTCTCTATCGCCAATGTGGACGCTTCAAGGCGTGATCCACGTTAGCTCGCCGGCAGGTCGGCCTCGAAATTGAAGCGGTCGCGCAGGTTCTTGCGCTGCTCCAGGATGTCCTTGAGGAAAGCACGGTCCTGATCGTTCTTCATCATCGGCTCGATCAGGTCGAGCTGGTTCATGGCGACCAGTTGCAGGATCTCCGTGCGCGGCTTGCCGTCCGGATTGCGTGGCAGTGCGTGCACGACCTGGATGTGTTCCGGCGGCTTTGGCCCCTTGGCAGCGGTGAGCTCGTTGCGCAATTGGCCTTCGAGCGCGGCCTGATCGGCTTCGACGAAGGCATAGAGGCCGACACCGGAGCGGCGGTCGGCAAAGGCGACGATGGCGGTGTCGCGCACGGCGGGGTTCTCGCGGATCAATTCTGCCAGCACCGGCGCGTCGTTGACGAGCCTTCGGCCGCCGCCTTCACGGTCGGTGAAGTTGAACAGGCCGCGGGTGATTGCCCGATAGACCTTCTTGCCGGTGGCGAGCCAGAGGCTGGCGGCTAACGACTTCTTCGCCAGGATCTTGCGCTCGCGCGGCGTCAGCGCCTCGGGCGCGTAGGATCGCTTGTGCTTGAGCAGATGCCGGAGATCTTCATAGGCCAGGATCCGGTAAAGCCGGCCGCGACGGTCGAAGCAGGCGGCGAGCTGGAAGTCGGTCACATAGGCGCGACCGTCGCGGCCGACCAGCCAGTTCTGTTCCTTGGCAAGATCGTTGTGGCAGATTCCGGCGCGGCGCAGCCGTCGCAGCGCGGCCTTCGCCGAGCGAAAATAGGCGAGGTCGCCATGCGGTTTCGCCAGATGCAGTGCGACACCATCGACGAAGCTGCGCACCAGCGCGCGGCGTCCGGCCCACAGCAGCTCCGGGCCGACATCGAGTCCCTTAGCGAGTGCCAGCGCATGCTTCTCGCGGGCGAACAGGTGGCGCGCCAAAAGGAATGACCACCACGGCACCTCGTCGAGGCGGCGCAGCACCGCGTCGACCTCGCCGTCATCGTCGCGGAATCGGCCGCGCTCGACGGTCGAGAACACGTCGCGCTTGAGCAGCACGCCCTCGGTCCAGCGCGCCGAGAGTGTTGCGGCGTCGTCTTTGGGAAGGTTCATCGAAAACTCACGCCGCGGCGGCAATGCGCAGGTGATCGGCGATCCAGCGATCGAGATCGGCGAGCGCCAGCGCGCTCATCGCCTGCTTTTTGGCCACCGTCTTCTCGTTCCCGCGCAGCCGGCTTCCGTCGGGCTTCTTCGTCGGTGCGCTGGCGAGCGGCGGGAACAGGCCGAAATTGATGTTCATCGGCTGAAACGAGCGCGTGCCGGGCTCGATGGTCTCGATATGGCCGCCGGTGATGTGGCCGAGCAGGGATCCGAGCGCAGTCGTGACCGGCGGACTCGCAAGCGTCTCGCCGCGCACCTCCGCTGCCGCATAGAGACCGGCAATCAGGCCGACGCTGGCGGATTCCACATAGCCCTCGCAGCCCGTCATCTGGCCGGCAAAGCGCAGCCGCGGCTGCGCGCGCAGGCGCAATTGGCCGTCGAGCAGCTTTGGCGAGTTGAGAAAGGTGTTGCGATGCAGGCCGCCGAGGCGAGCAAATTCGGCCTTCTCCAGCCCCGGAATGGTGCGGAAGATGCGCTGCTGCTCGCCGTATTTCAGTTTCGTCTGGAAGCCGACGATGTTGTAGAGCGTGCCGAGCTTGTTGTCCTGGCGCAGCTGCACGATCGCGTAGGCCTTGGTGGTGGGATCGTGCGGATTGGTGAGGCCGACCGGCTTCATCGGTCCATGGCGGAGAGTCTCGGGGCCGCGTTCCGCCATGACCTCGATTGGCAGACAGCCGTCGAAATAGGGCGTGTTGGTCTCCCATTCCTTGAACTCGGTCTTCTCGCCGGCGACCAGCGCTGCGACGAAGCCGTCATACTGCTCCTTTGTCATCGGGCAGTTGATGTAGTCGGCGCCGGTGCCGCCGGGACCGACCTTGTCGTAGCGTGACTGAAACCAGGCCACCGACATGTCGATGGATTCGCGGTGCACGATCGGCGCGATCGCGTCGAAGAAGGCGAGGGCGTTCTCGTCGGTCAACTCGCGGATCGCATCGGCCAGCGGCGCCGAAGTGAGGGGGCCGGTCGCAACGATGACGTTGCTCCACTCGGCCGGCGGCAGGCCTGCGACCTCACCGCGGGCGATCTCGATCAGCGGATGATCGTTCAGCGCCTTGGTGACGGCCGCCGAGAAGCCGTCGCGGTCCACCGCCAGCGCGCCGCCGGCGGGTACCTGGTTGGCGTCGGCTGCGCGCATGATCAGCGAATCGAGGCGGCGCATCTCGGCATGCAACAGGCCGACGGCGTTGTTGGCGGCATCGTCCGAGCGGAACGAATTGGAGCAGACGAGCTCGGCAAGCCCATCGGTGCGGTGTGCCTCGGTCATGCGGGTCGGCCGCATCTCGTGCAGCACCACGGGCACGCCGGATTTGGCCACCTGCCAGGCGGCTTCGGAGCCGGCAAGGCCTGCGCCGATCACGTGCACGGTATTTGATTGGGGTCCTGTCATGGGGCGGACAGGTAGCGCTTTTCGGCGATCAGTGGAATCGCCGAGATCGAGTTTTCTGCCTCCGGATGCGACAACGCCCGCACGAGGCGGGCGCTATCGGTCCGTCCGGTTCAGGGCTGAACGATATCAGCCCTGATACTGACCGGCGGCAACGCGCGGGATGTCCGAGCGATCGAGGCCGATATCGGAAAGCTCGCGATCGCTGAGCTGGGACAGCTCGGCAACATTGCGCTGATAGTCCCGGAAAGCTTGGATCATGCGGATGAGCGAGAGCAGCATTGGTAATCTCCTGTAGTTCGATTCAGCTCTTGCCCGAGCCTCATCGTTGAATTGAATATAGGTGAGAGTGGTGCAGTGCGAAAGTTCCGATGCTGCGATGCAGCTAAGCGCTGAATGCATGGCGCTGGTAACGGACGATTAACCCGAAAGCACTCCCGCCCAAAGCGTAGGCGGAACAGGGAGCACAGGTCTGAAGTCCCGTGAATTCACGGATTTGCTATGGGCTAGTCGGTTCCGTTCGGAGCGAAATAAGTCGCTTTGCTCTTGTCCGCAAGCGGATCGACTAGCTTCTATAACCAAGTCTCACATGCGAGAATCGCATGATTCTAATGAACTTATACTCATTACTTGGCGCGTGCGTACACTTTTGCCAACTCTCGCCAGCGGTTCGCCTGGTTGCAGCGGATCCACATGACGAAGGGCGGCGAGTCAGGACTATCCCGCTTGGTTAGCCACAGCCGTCCCCGCTCGCAGTGCACACACGCTGAACGTGTGGCGTTGATTACAAGCGTGTAATGAAAATCAGAAATTTTGCATGCAGCTCTGCGCGCCGCGCAACATCACGCAATTCTCGCGGGGAATTCATTGCGTCAAGTTGCCGCGCCCGGAGGAAGGTGATGTCGCAGATTCCGGCAATGTCGCTGGCTCTGGCCCAAGAACAAGAGAAGGAAGGTAACGTCATGACGAAGTTACTCGGGGTTATCGCAATTGCCGCCGTTGCGTTCGCCGTCACGCCGGCCCAGGCCGCCAAGCACGCCGCCGGCGGCTGCAGCTCGGCCAATCTGGAGAAGACAGAGACCGCGATCGAAAACATGGCCGATGGTGACGGCAAGTTCGTCGCGCAGAAGGAGATCGCGGCCGCGCAGGACTCGCTGCTCAACGGCAAAATGGGTGCGTGCGGCGCGCATCTGAACAAAGCGATGCACGCCACCATGGGCAAATAGGAACTTCAGGAACGCATTAGGAGAGGGCCGGTCGCCGAGCGATCGGCCCTACGCTTTTGTCCTGCAAGCATCTCATCTAAGGGGCGCGCGCGAGCTGGGTGGCGAAATAGGCGACGGTCTTCGAGTAGACCTCGCTCTTGTTCCACTGCTGCAGCACCGCGAAATTCGGACTGCCCGGCTGCCAATCCTTACCCTTCTGCCAGCCATAACCGGCAAGATAGTTCGCGGTGGAGGCGAGCACGTCAGGGGCGTTGTGCAGGAGATCGCGCTTACCATTGCCGTCGAAATCGACGGCGTATTTCATCCATGACGACGGCATGAACTGGGTCTGTCCGAGCTCGCCGGCCCAGGCGCCCTTCATGTCGGCCGGTGCGAGGTCGCCGCGCTGGACAATGCGGAGCGCATCCAACAGCTCGGCGCGAAACTGCTCGGAGCGCCGGCAGTCATAGGCCAGCGTCGCCAGTGAGCGGATGGTCGCGAACTTGCCGGTATTGACGCCGAAATCGGTCTCGAGACCCCAGATCGCGACCAGCACCTCGCCAGGCACGCCGTAGGTCTGCTCGATACGCGACAGCACCGAGCCGTATTGCTTCATCATGTTGGAGCCGCGCGTCAGGCGCGGCGGCACCATGCGGCCGGAAAACTCCTCGAAGGTCTGGCTGAAGACCTTCTGCGAGCGGTCGCGGTTGAGCACGTTCTGATCGAGCGTCACACCGGCGAGCCCGGCGGAAATGGCCTGTTGCGAGACGCCCTTGGCCGCGGCGTCCGTTTTGAAGTCTGCAAGCCACGCGTCGAAATTGCCTGAACCGCAGGCAACAGCGGCGAGCGCTGGCTGAGCGGATAGGATGGACGCGGTGATGGCTAAGGCTGCGAGGGCGAGACGAGAAATCGTCGGGGTCATTCGAGCAAATAAATTCCGTGAAGTGATCTGAACGGCGCGCGCAATCTCGATGGAAACCGCGGCCAAAGCAAGGCGTATGACAGTGCGCGATCCTGCCCGCACCGGGGCAGGATCGCATGTCACGATATCGTCAGGCGTCGGTCCGATTGCGCCAGGGGAAGAGGTTGGCGGGGAAGTCGGCGGCCGGCTTGCGTGCACGATGCGGCGGAGGCGGCACCGGACGCGCGCCCGGATCGGCCGCGATCACCTTGCGGTAGAGATGCCAGGTGGCATGGCCGAGCACGGGGACCACCACGGCAAGGCCGAGGAAGGCCGGAATGGTGCCCAGCGCCAGCAGGACGGCCACGATCAGGCCCCAGGCCGCCATCGGCACCGGGTTCTTCGCGACGACGCGCAGTGACGTCACCATGGCCTCGAACGCGCCGGCATGGCGGTCAAGCATCAGCGGGAACGACACGGCGCTGATGCACAGCGCGGCAAGGGCGAACAGGAAGCCGGTGCCGCAGCCGACCACGATCAGCCACCAGCCTTGCCGGCTCGTGAGCACGCGCGTCAGAAAATCCGAGATCCCGGATGCGCCTTCATAGCCGAAAGCGGCGACATAAATTGCCTGCGCGGTCGCAACCCAGGTCACGAACAGGGCCAGCAGCAGCGCGCCGAGACCGAGCATGGCGCCGAACGAGGGCGAACGCAGCACCTCCATGGCATCCCAGGCGCTGGCCTCCTCATGGCGCTCGCGCCGGCTGGAGAGCTCGTAGAGACCGAGAGCGGCGAACGGGCCGATTAGCGCGAAGCCTGCGGCCAGTGGGAACAACAACGGCAACACTGAATAGCCCATCACCACGCGGGCGAGCACGAGGCCCAGCACAGGATAGATCACGCAGAGGATGATGGCGTGGCTCGGCACCGCCTTGAAATCGTCCCAGCCGCGCTTGAGCGCATCCTGCAGATCGGAGAGTTGGATGGTTCGGATCACCGGTCCAGCCGCTTCGGCGGTCTGGGCCATGGACGGGACATTGCCCGGGTAGAGTGTGGCCATGGTCGCTAGCTCCCTTGCCATGCGGCCGCATCTGGCGCCAGCAACGGCGCAAGCGGCCGCTATTCTGAGTTTCGCGATCCCCAACCAGACGCGAATTCCGGATGGCATCGCGAACTGAACGTCAACCGTACGCCCATTTGCGAGTCCTGTCCCTCACGCTTGGGTGAGATTCGATGCCGCGGTGCAATCTCTACAGTGTCATTCGGTCGTTATTTCGCCGCAGATAAGCTGATGCTGCGTGCTTGTTCGCGGAACTTTGGCGGGCGCAACGACGCAACTTGGTCTATAAGTGCCACTCAAGGCCCTTCCAGCGGGTCCTTTTCGGGGAGCAGACATGAGCATTTTCGGGAAAATTATGGGCGCGATCTTCGGTAGCCAGCCAGCTTCCGCCGCGCCCGCAGGCAGCGCACCGTCGGGCAGCGCGCCCGCAGGGGCCGCGCCGAGCGGATCCGCGGCGACGGTGGACGTTGCCTCGATCGTCGACGCGGCGGCCGCTGCGCACAAGGGCGAAAAGCTGGAATGGCGCACCTCGATCGTCGATCTGATGAAGGCGCTCGACATCGATTCCAGCCTCGCTGCGCGCAAGGACCTCGCCAAGGAGCTCGGCTACAGCGGCGACACTAACGATTCCGCGACCATGAACGTCTGGCTGCACAAGCAGGTGATGTCCAAGCTCGCCGCCAATGGCGGCAAGCTGCCGCCGGAGATCAAGCACTGACCGATCGCCCGGTCGCAATCCAAGGGCCCGCGATCGCGCGGGCCCTTTTGCATTCAGGCGACGAGATCCGCATCTTCCGGATGCCTGTCGAGATAATCGACGACGAAACCGCAACCGGCAATCACCTTCCTGCCGTCGCGCCGGATCAATTCCAGCGCGCCCTTGACCAGCTCGGAGCCGATGCCGCGGCCGCGCAGCGCGCGCGGCGTCTCGGTGTGGGTGATGATCACCGCCGACGGCGTCAGCCGGTAATTGGCGAAGGCGATTTCGCTGCCGACATCGAGCTCGAAGCGGCTTCTGTCCTTGTTATCCCGTACCGACGGCGCCATGCAAAAATCCTTCCGACATGCTGCTTGCCTCTGATCTAGGCGCCTCAACCGGTCCTTGCCAAGGTGCGGCAAGAGTGGTTGCCGCAGGGGAGATATCCGGAAACTGCGTGTCCCGCTCAGCCTGGAATTGAAGCCGGGCTTGCCGACGGTGCAGGAGTCGTTATGGAAGCTCGGGGCGTTGTAGCCCCCCGCCGCTTCTCGCAACGCCGGCGTTGGATCTCTTCCTAGGCCTGATCGCCCGGATGCTTCAATCGGTCGCCTTGGCGAGCCTGGAATCCTCCGGCTGCGCCTGCGGGCGCAGGCATCCCTGGCAGATGACGAGGGAACGGTTGACCATGGCGTCCCGTTCCTCCTCGATGCCATCCTTCGCCTGCCACCATTCCTTTGAATAGGGCTGAAGCGCGGCTTGCGACCTGTTGCGCTCGGATCGGGCCGCGCGCACTGGTTCTGAAGCAGCGCGCGGGTGATTGGGATTTTCGCCGGCGCCGTCCCAGGCATAGCGCGCGGGCTTGAAGGCAGGATCGGAGGCGAGGTGCGCTTGTGGGCCCACGGCACACCCGGCAAGCGCCAGCGATAACATGAGGAGGGCGGGCGCTTTGACCATGATGCGGCACTCTGTACGCGAGAACTGAGCGAGGTTGCGCCGATCATGTTTAAAATTTCCTGAACGGTTGGATGGGCTGCGCTGCGCCCGGCAACCTTGCAGGGCTCCTGGCGATGGCGATAAATGGGCTGCAATGAGCGGGCGGCTCGCGTGCCGTCCGCCGCCGAAGAGGAAGCCCGATGCAGCCCCTGCGCATGTCCCGCCGCGTCATGAATCTCGCTCACATGCTGACCCAGAATGCGCGGCGGCATGGGGCGCGTCCCGGTTTCGTCTGGGGCGACAGATCCTGGACCTGGCGCGAGATCGATGCGCAGGTCTCGGCACTGGTAGCCGCTCTCGCGGCGCGCGGGATCGCGAAGGGCGACCGCATCCTCGTTCATTCCAAGAACGGCGATGAGATGTTCTTCTCGATGTTCGCCGCGTTCCGGCTTGGCGCGGTCTGGGTACCCACCAATTTCCGCCTGATGCCGGACGAGGTCGCCTATCTCGCGCAGGCCTCCGGCGCGAAGGCGTTTCTGTGCCATGTCGATTTTCCCGAGCACGCCGCGGCCGTAAGCGGTGGCGCGCTGGAATTCACCTGGAGCATCGACGGTCGGGCGCCGTTTGCCGAGACGTCGGTTGCGGATGCCGTCGCGTCGCGCGCCGGCACGGTGGTCGAGAACGTCGCAGTCGAGCACGACGATCCCTGCTGGTTCTTCTTTACATCGGGCACCACCGGCCGCTCCAAGGCTGCGGTGCTCACCCACGGTCAGATGGGTTTTGTCGTCACCAACCATCTCGCCGATCTTACGCCCGGCGTCACCGAAGCAGATGCCTCGCTGGTGGTGGCGCCGCTGTCGCATGGCGCCGGCGTGCATCAGCTGGTGCAGACCGCGCGCGGCGTGTGCACCGTGCTGCTGCCGACGGAGAAATTCGACATTGACGAGGCGTTCCGCCTGATCGAGGCGCATCGCGTCAGCAATCTCTTCGTGGTGCCGACCATTCTGAAGATGATGGTCGAGCATCCCGCCGCCGACAAATACGATCATTCCTCGCTGCGCCATGTGATCTATGCGGGTGCGCCGATGTATCGCGAGGACCAGAAGGCTGCGCTGAGGAAGCTCGGCAAGGTGATCGTGCAGTATTTCGGCCTCGGCGAGGTGACCGGCAACATCACCGTGCTGCCGGCAGCGCTGCATGACCCCGAGGACGGGCCGCACGCGAAGATCGGCACCTGTGGCTTCGAGCGTACCGGCATGCAGGTCTCGATCCAGGACGACGAGGGCCGTGAACTCGGCGCCAACCAGAGCGGCGAGATCTGCGTAATCGGCCCCGCGGTGCTGGCCGGCTACTATGACAATCCCGAAGCCAATGCGAAGGCGTTCCGCAACGGCTGGTTCCGCACTGGCGATCTCGGCCACATGGACGAGGAGGGGTTCGTCTACATCACGGGACGAGCCTCCGACATGTACATCTCCGGCGGCTCCAACATCTATCCGCGCGAAATCGAGGAGAAGATTCTGACCCATCCTTGCGTCGGCGAGGTCGCGGTGCTCGGCGTGCCCGATGCGACCTGGGGCGAGGTCGGCGTTGCCGTCTGCGTCGCCCGCGAGGGCGCGAAGCCGGTGAGCGAAGCGGAGATGGCGGCATTCCTCAGCCCCAAGGTGCCGCGCTACAAGATGCCGAAGCGGTTCTTCTTTTGGGAGGCCTTGCCGAAATCCGGCTACGGCAAGGTTCCCAAACGGATGGTTCGCGACGAGCTCGAGGCGCGCGGGCTGCTCGATCTCGACAAGACACGGGCGGGCTGAGCGAAGGTCATGCGCAGCATCAAGCAGCCCGGCGCGCCGGTCGCCGAGCGCATCCAATGGGCGGAGGCGAGGGGACGCGCTTTCTCCTTCACGCTTCAAGCAGGTCTGCCGCTGCTGGAGGCGGCGCGCCGCGGTTTCGCCGCGGAGGGATTCGCCGGCGGCGTGCTCAGCTTCGAGCGCGGCGCGCTCGGGCCGTTCGGCTATGTCATGCCGGCGCTGTCGAAGACCAGTGAGAACGCCGCGTTTTATAGCGACACATTCCGGCCAAGCGGCGTGACGCGCACCAGGCTCGGCAGCATGACGCTGGGCATGCGCGATGGCGCCCCGTTCTTTCATTGCCATGGGCTGTGGACGGAGGCCGATGGCCGCGCCGGTGGTGGCCACATGCTGCCGGACGTGACCGATGTCGCCGAGCCGTTCGAGGTCGAGGCCTTCGGCATCGATGGTGCGATGTTCGCCGCAGAGCCAGATCCCGAGACCAATTTCAAGCTGTTCGGGCCCGTGGCGGCTGCGAGCACCGGCGCACGCACGACCAGCCGCGCTTTCGCGCTGCGGCTGCGCCCCAATCAGGATTTCGCGGGCTGTCTCGAAGACTTCTGCCGCGCGCAAGGCATCGCGCGCGCGAGGATCCATGGCGGTGTCGGCTCGACCATTGGGGCGCGCTTCACCCATGGCGGCGTGACTGAGCCCTTCGCGACCGAGCTTGCGGTAACCGGCGGCGCGATTGCGGCCGGCTCCTCCGGCGCCCTCGAAGCCGCACTCGATGTCGCCCTGATCGACTACACTGGCGGCATAGCGGAGGGCCGTCTGATTCGTGGCGACAATCCCGTGCTGATGACCATGGAGCTGGTGCTCGAGGTGTTGGGCTAGTATCGGCGAGCGATCATCAGCGGGTGCGCAGCTTGGCGATGGCCAAGTATGTGGAGTCACTGATCCCCGAACTGGATCCCTGAAACAGGTTGAGCAGGGGGGATTGACCCTGGCCGGTGCTCTGGCTGTTTCTGATGTCATACATGGCGGAGAAACGGCTCAACAGCTTTGTCACCTTCGCGGGATCGGACAGATCCTTGATCTTCATGAATCTGTCTACGAACTTGGCCTGCTGATCGATCGGCATCGCCGCCATCGAGTCAGGCAAATCGAAAGTGGTCCTGAACACCTCCGAAAGAGCCTTGTCGGCAAGGATGTCGTATGCGGACGTGATGTCCCCCGCCTTTCGCTGGAAATAGAGCGCAAGGCGCACGCCGGGATTGGCATCGCCCTGCTGCTGCTCCAGGCTTTGCTCGACATAGTTCGCTTGTGTTTCCCGAAACTGATCCCGCTTTTGCGGACCCATCATCGGAAGACGCGCGACGTTGCCTTTACTGTCGAAATTGAACGACGCCACGATTTCGGCAAAGCGAGGATCGCTCTCGGTGTTCGCGAAGCTCTTTGGATCGTTCAGGTCGGAGCTGAAGATCTTCTTGAGAAATTCGGTGCTGACCTTCCTGGGATCCAGACCCTTGGCCAAGAGAATGAAATCGACCATCGGCCTGTTTGCGAGAAGATCGGAAACACTGTCGATGCCGGCGATGGCCTGCTGATATTCCGACGCATCCTTCGTGGCCTGTGCCCGAACTGCGGCCTGCTGCTGGGGAGTCGCCGTGCTGGCGCTCTTCACCGCTCCAATGACGTAGTCCTTGGCGATCTGGAGGACTTCAGCCGAGTCCTGAGCCACCAAGGGGGTGGTCAGATTGCCTTTTGCGTCGAAGTTGAAGGCGCGTGCCAGCTCCAAATATCGATTGTCCTTGAGGGTATAGACGTAGCTTTTGGGGTCGTTGATGTCGCTTTCGAGCACGGCCTTGACAGTCGCCGGCGAGACGTTCGCGGGCTCGAGGCCGACAGCTCCCAGCGCAAATTCATACACGCCCGGTGTCGATACGAACGCCTGGACTGAATTGATCTTGAGGATGGCAGTTCTGAATTGCCTGATTGCAAAAGCTTCGTTCAACGGGCTCGCCGCCGAATAGACGGCGGACTTGCTGTCGTCGAACTTCTGTTTCGTGATCGTGACATTTGCAGCAGTCTGCGCCGACACACCTGACGGAAGCGACCCGTCGGAGGAAAACTCGAACGCACCGGCCAGGTCGACGAACCCGCCAATCGTCCCTATCTGCTCGCTAAGGCTGGAAATGCTGCTCGCATATGACTCCAAATGATGCTTTTCGACCAGAATCTGGACGTTCAACTGGGCCACGTTCGCGCCCGGTTGCGATAGTTGGGCGGTGTAGTCGGCGATCCTTGAATTGGCCGCGGTGACATCCGATCGGGCCTGAGCAAGGTCGGCGTTGAGGCCACTTAGCTGAGAAGCGAAAGTGGTGTTGACGTAGCTGTTGGGATCGGATGGATCGCTGCGCAAGACCTGGCTTATGGTGTCACGCGACCACTTGCTTTGATCGATCCCGTACGCCGAATAGACATAGTTGCGAAGACGGTCGTTGTTCAGGAGCTGGTCTGCACTGCTGATGTTACCGATTTCGGCGCTGTAGTAATTCGAATCGCCGGCAAGTGCATCGACCTGGCTTTTCCTGGTCGCCGTGTACAGACCAATCATCTCGTCGGTCTGGTTCTCCGATTGCGCCACCGGCGTGGCACTGCCATTGAAGGAAAACGCGGCGGCGAACTCACGGTAACGCTTGTCGACCAGCTTGTTGACAAAGCTGTTTGCGTCGGAGAGGTCGCTCTCCAGCACCTTTTTCATGAAGGCCTTGGCGTAGGCCATGTCTTCCAGGCCATACGCCTTCGTTGCATAATGATAAAGGCGATAGTCTTTCATGAAGTCGTCGACGGACTTCACCTTGCCGATGTGGGCTTTGTAATAGGCGGCCTCTCGCGCTACGTCCTGTTGCTGTTCGACCCGCGTCAGGGACTGCTTGAGATTGCGCGTGATGTAGCTGTAACTGAAATACGTTGATACCATCGCGCACTCCTCGCGGCTCTTACGGTCCCGGACGTCCGTCAATCATTGCGGGGTCGCGAGGTGGGCGCGGGCCTTATGCCGGCAAACTGTCTCAGAGCCAGGTTCTCCAAGGCCATTTCGGACCGCGATCCCAGATTCAAGTTTGCCCTCGCGAGGCATATCGGGTTTTGTTGCTGCATGTTTCTCAGATACAGCTTTCGTGAGGGTTGCGTTCCGGATATGTCCCGATCAAGAGATCGATCGGAATGGCTCTCGTCCCGAACGCGACGCAGCGCCATAGCGCGTCGAAGACGCGCGTAAACGCGCTTACGGCGGTGTGGCGTTGAGCCGGGATCCAGAAGCCGTGCATTCTGCCGCAGGATGGGTCACGGCTCTGCGGCGCATCGCCGAAGGGGCGCTGCGCCGCGTCCGGGGCACGAGAGCCCGAAGTCATCTGGCATTGCTATTCACGTGATACGCGCGGTTTCGCATTCTCGCGGGCTGTGCGGCCCGAGCTTTGCGGCATTCTTTGCCCCCAAAATGCCGAGGGCGCAGGGAAGGCCGGGTGCCGGCTGGCACCCACGGTCCACTGTGCGAAGGTTGCGCTACGAGAGGCTGCACAGCGGCATACAGGTGAAGCCCAACACACGGCCTTCCCTGCGCAGTGGTTTTACGGCTTATGTCGTGATCTCCCCGGGGAGCGATGCACTATTGCCCCCGTCGCCTTGCGGATGGCTGACGCTGCGGCCCGGTCGGCCCGCACGCATCACCGCAAGACTTGGCGCACAGACCCCGGGCGCCAGGACCACACGATTTTGCCGTACGCAGGCTGCACCGGTCGTGTGCGCGACACTTTCGCTCACGGTTGCCCGCCCTGCGAAGCCTTCGCGCCGGGTGTGGCCCACGTCCACCACGTCCCATCCCGCGTTCGTGACGATCGCGATCCGCCCCTCGGCCGGGTTGGGATGGCTCTTTATATGATAATCCGAAATGCGGATAAAGAGAAATATTTTTAAGCGCCGTGATTGACCCGCTTATTGGTGTTTTGCCCGCCGGGGCGGCAAGGGGTTGTGGGGCGCGCGGGCCCCGCCGCAACGCGGCCACGAACGGGTCTCCCCGCGGCCGCAAAATGCGCTACCATGATTCCAGCGCGCTTCAAGTCGCGCATGATCAACGACACGTATGAGGAAACGAGATGAGGGTGACGATTGGACGGCGCACGGTCCTGGCCGCGGTGCTGATTGCCGCGGGCGCGGTGGCTTTGACGGCGGCGTTTGGCCCGGTTTCGACATCGGCCTGGGCCCACGGGCCGACCCGTCAGAAGGTGCGCGAATCCATCGAGATCAACGCCGCCCCGGCCAAGGTGTGGGCCGCAATGGGCAATTTCCAGGACATGAGCTGGCTGCCACCTGTCACCAAGACCGAGGGCGAGAAGGGCAACGAGATCGGCGCGACGCGGAAGCTGACGCTGACGGGAGGCGCGACCGTCGACGAGGAGCTCTACAAGTTTGACGCCGCCGCGATGAGCTATTCCTACCGGATCACCAATGTGGACGTGAAGGTGCTGCCGGTCACCAATTATTCCTCGACATTGACGGTGACGCCGAGCGCTGACGGCAAGGGCTCGACGCTGGAATGGGCCGGCGCGTTCTATCGTGGCTTTCCCAACAACGAGCCGCCGCCGGAGCTGAGTGACGAGGCCGCGGTCAAGGCGGTGAAGGGGCTGTACCAGGCGGGCCTCGAGGCACTCAAGAAGAAGATCGAGAGCGGAAGCTGACGGTGCGGGCGCTGGTCCTGGCGGCGCTCGCCGCCAGCTTTTGCCTGGCCGGCATCGCGCATGTGTTCGCCGAAGAGGCATTCGTCACCAACCAGCTCAGCGACGATCTGATGGTCGTGGACCTCGCCACGGCGCGCAGCGTCGCGACCATCCCGATCGGCGGCAAGCCGGCCGGCGTCGCCGTCAGCGCGGACGGACGTTTTGCCTATGTCACGAGCCCGGATGCCAAAGCCGTGACGGTGGTGGACGCAGCAACGCGGCAGGTTGCGGCGCGGATCGAGGTCGGCGGCGGGCCGCTCGGCATTGCCGTCGCGCCGGATGGCCGCACCGTCTATGTCGCGGACTGGTATGCGGCGGCGGTGCGGGTGATCGACGCGGCCTCGCGCAGCGTCACGGCCAGCATTGCGGTCGGCGCCTCGCCATCGGGGCTCGCGGTAACGCCGGATGGCAAGCTGCTGCTCTCGGCCGACCGCGACGACGACAGTGTGTCGGTGGTCGACACCGCGACGCGCCAGCGCACGACGACCATCAAGGTCGGCACCCGTCCGTTCGGCGTCACCATCGATGCCGAGGGCAAGCGCGCCTACACCGCCAATGTCGGCTCCAACGACGTCTCCGTGATCGACATCGCCACTGGGGCCGAGACCGGCCGCGTGCAGGTCGGGATGCGCCCTTATGCGGTGGCGCTGGCGCAGGGCCGCGGCTTCGTCACCGATCAGTATGGCGGCACTGTCAGCGTGTTCGATCTGGCGACCTTGAAGCCGCTCAAGCGCATCAATGTCGGCGATTATCCCGAAGGCATTGCCGCGACTGCCGACGGCAAGCGCATTATCGTCGCCTGCTGGGAAAGCAACACGCTCGATATCATCGATGCGGTCGAGCTGAAGCTGATCGGCGAGGTCAAGACCGGCGACGGCCCGCGCGCGTTTGGGGCATTCTTGCGCAGGACGGAGTAGGGGCGTGTAGCCCGCGTGAGCGGAGCGACATGCGGGACGGGGCTCTCCTCATCCACCGGCGTTCCCGGATATCGCTTCGCTCATCCGGGCTACGGCACCGGGGCACAGCGTCCATACAATCTCATCCATCTGATCAAACATGTGATCCGGCGCCATCGCCCGCAGCGCCGCCGGCGCCGCATAACCCCAGCCCACCGCTCCGCAGGCAATTCCCACTGTCCGCGCCGCCTCGATGTCGCGCACTTCGTCGCCGATCGAGATGACCTTGCCCGGCTCCACGCCGGCGCGGCGGATGACCCGTCGGAACTTCGCGGGCTTGCCGAAAAGCGAGGCCGCGCAATCGAAATGGGCGAACAGCGTCGCGCAATCGCCGAGCTTCTCGCGCGCATTGGCTTCGCTGTCCGACGTCACCATCGCGAGCTGCACGCCACTCTCCGCCAGCGTCCGCAGCATTGTCTCGACCCCCGCAAACAGCGAAATCTCCGCTGCAGCCTCCGCCTTCAGTCGCCGCGCATGCCGCGCGATCGCCGGCAGCTTCCACAGCGGCACCTCGAGCCGGCTCAGAATCTCCCGCGAAGAAGCATGCCGCAGCCCCTCGATATCCTCGTCCGCGACGCGGCGGAAGCCGAAGCGATCGGCGACGTCGTTGATGGTGCGCAGGAACCACGGAAAGCTGTCGGCCAGCGTGCCGTCGAGATCAAAGATGGCGAGGGAGTAGGGCATGGAGACGAAGCTACACCGCTAGGCTTTCCACACGGTTTCCTCGGTCCATCCGAGTTGGTCGAATTCGGTGGCCCTGAGCGGCGCCTCTCCCTCGGCGAAGAACTCGTCAAGCTGAGGCGGCGCGACGCTCGTTTCGGACAGCATGGCGTGCGCTTGTCCGCGGTGATGAATTTGATGCTGGAACAGATGCATGAGCAGTCGGTCGCGGCGTTCGGTCTGGACCCGCGTGTCGCGGTTGATCCGCACAATGCCGTTGAGAATCTCGGGCGTCAGTCCATCGCAGACGGCAATCAAGCGCTTGTCGATCGCGGCCTGCGCAGCCTTCAACGCGGCAAGGGAGGGGTGCGGCACCTCGTTCTTCCAAGCCGCCGGTCCTAGCCATCCGCCCTCCAGTGCATCGACATAGAAGAGGTCGATGACATGGATGTGGTTCAGCGTGCGTTGCAGGCTCGGAAAGAAGCCGGTCCGCTCGGCTTCGAAGTCGGCCTGAGACAGCGCCGCGCAAGCGGTGAGCAGCCGGTGGTTTGCCCAAGCATTATTGTGGGCGAACGCACGATAGGTTTGCACAAGTCCGGCAGGCAAACTCAGTCTCCCTCAGACAATGTGTCGGCCGCTCCCGCGGCGTAACCTACTCGGCCGCCTCGCTCGCCGCGCGTCTCCGCTTCGGCTTCCGAGCCTTCGCCAGCACCGGCGCCAGGAACTTCCCCGTATAGCTCCGCGGCGCTTTTGCGATGTCCTCTGGCGGGCCCCAGGCGACGATCTCGCCGCCGCCATCGCCGCCTTCGGGGCCGAGGTCGATGACCCAGTCGGCGGTCTTGATCACTTCGAGATTGTGCTCGATGACGACGACCGTGTTGCCCTGCGCGACCAGCTCGTGCAGCACCTCCAACAGCTTCTTGACGTCGTGGAAATGCAACCCGGTGGTCGGCTCGTCCAGGATGTAGAGCGTGCGGCCGGTGGCGCGCTTTGACAGCTCTTTTGCGAGCTTGACGCGCTGGGCTTCGCCGCCCGAGAGCGTCGTGGCCTGCTGGCCGACATGGATGTAGTCGAGGCCGACGCGATGCAGCGTCTGGAACGTCTCGCGTACACGTGGGACCGCCTTGAAGAACTCGGCCGCTTCCTCGACGGTCATGTCGAGCACGTCGGCGATGCTCTTGCCCTTGAATAGGACCTCCAGCGTCTCGCGGTTGTAGCGCTTGCCCTTGCAGACGTCGCAGGTGACGTAGACGTCGGGCAAGAAGTGCATCTCGATCTTGATGACGCCGTCGCCCTGGCAGGCCTCGCAGCGGCCGCCCTTGACGTTGAAGGAGAACCGGCCGGGCTCGTAGCCGCGCGCTTTCGACTCGGGCAGGCCGGCGAACCATTCGCGGATCGGCGTGAAGGCACCGGTATAGGTCGCGGGGTTGGAGCGCGGCGTGCGACCGATCGGCGACTGGTCGATGTCGATGATCTTGTCGATGTGCTCGAGGCCCTCGATGCGGTCGTGCGGCGCGGCGCCTTCGCTGGCATTGTTCAGCTTGCGGGCGATCGCCTTGTAGAGCGTGTCGATCAGCAGCGTCGACTTGCCGCCGCCGGAGACGCCGGTGACGCAGGTGAACAGGCCGAGCGGAATTTCGGCCGTAACGTTCTTGAGGTTATTGCCGCGCGCGTTGACCACCTTGATGGTGCGGCGATGGTTCGGCGGGCGCCGCTCGGGCACCTCGACCTCGAGCTCGCCGGTGAGATATTTGCCCGTCAGCGAGTTGGGGTTGCGCATGATCTCGGCGGGCGTGCCTTCGGCGATGATGTTGCCGCCATGCATGCCGGCGCCGGGGCCGATGTCGAGCACGTGGTCGGCGAGCAGGATCGCGTCCTCGTCGTGCTCGACCACGATCACGGTGTTGCCGAGGTCACGAAGTCTCTTGAGCGTGTCGAGCAGGCGCGCGTTGTCGCGCTGGTGCAAGCCGATCGAGGGCTCGTCGAGCACGTAGAGCACGCCTGTCAGGCCCGAGCCGATCTGCGAAGCCAGCCGGATGCGCTGGCTCTCGCCGCCGGACAGCGTGCCGGAGGAGCGGGAGAGTGTGAGGTAGTTGAGGCCGACATCGAGCAGGAAGGTAAGGCGCTCGCGGATCTCCTTGAGGATGCGGCCGGCGATCTCGTTCTGCTGAGTGTTCAGCGCCTCCGGCACGGTCTCGAACCACGCGCCGGCGCCCTTCACCGACATCTCGGAGATGTCGCCGATATGCTTGCCGCCGATGTTGACGCAGAGCGCCTCGGGCTTGAGCCGAAAACCGTGGCACGCCTCGCAGGGTACGTCGTGGAAATACTTCGCCAGCTCCTCGCGCGCCCACTCGCTCTCGGTCTCGCGATAGCGGCGGTTGATGTTGGTGATGACGCCCTCGAACGGCTTCTTGGTGTCGTAGGAGCGGACGCCGTCCTCGTAGGAGAACTTGATCTCGTCCTCGCCGGAGCCATGGAGGATCGCGTTCTGCGTCTTCTTGGGCAGATCCTTCCATTTGGTGGTCAGCGTGAACTTGTAGTGCTTGCCGAGCGCAGTCAGCGTCTGAATGTAATAGGGCGACGAAGACTTGGCCCAGGGCGCGATCGCGCCCTTGCCAATGGCGAGCTCCTTGTCGGGAATGACGAGGTCTTCGTCGACATGCTGCTCGACGCCGAGGCCGCCGCACGCGGGACAGGCGCCATAGGGGTTGTTGAACGAGAACAGCCGGGGCTCGATCTCGGGGATGGTGAAGCCGGACACCGGGCAGGCGAACTTTTCCGAGAACAGCATGCGCTCGGGTCCGCTCTTGTCGTGGATCTTTGCGGTCTTCTTCTTCTCTTCCGCGAGTGCTGCCGCAGCCGGCGCATCCGCGAATTCGATGACGGCGAGGCCCTCGGCAAGTTTCAGCGCGGTCTCGAAACTTTCGGCGAGGCGCTGGCCGATGTCGGGGCGCACCACGATGCGATCGACGACGACGTCGATGTCGTGCGGGAATTTCTTGTCGAGAACAGGGGCTTCGGCGAGCTCGTGGAAGGCGCCGTCGATCTTGACGCGCTGAAAGCCCTTCTTGAGCCATTCGGCAAGCTCTTTGCGGTACTCGCCCTTGCGGCCGCGCACGACCGGCGCGAGCAGATAGAGGCGCGAGCCCTCGGGCAGCGCCAGCACGCGATCGACCATCTGCGAGACGATCTGGCTCTCGATCGGCAGGCCGGTGGCGGGCGAATAGGGCACGCCGACGCGCGCCCACAGCAGGCGCATGTAGTCGTAGATTTCGGTCACCGTGCCGACGGTGGAGCGCGGGTTCTTCGACGTCGTCTTCTGCTCGATCGAGATCGCCGGCGACAGGCCGTCGATCTGGTCGACGTCGGGCTTCTGCATCATCTCCAGGAACTGGCGGGCGTAGGCAGACAGCGATTCGACGTAGCGGCGCTGGCCTTCGGCGTAGATGGTGTCGAACGCGAGCGAGGATTTGCCGGAGCCCGACAGCCCCGTGAACACCACCAGCTTGTCGCGGGGAATCTCGACATCGACGTTCTTGAGATTGTGCTCGCGCGCGCCACGGATGGTAATTGCGCGCAGGTTTGATCCCACGTTCTGCTGTTGGCGCTTCGCCTTGATCACTTCATCCATCCGGGTTGCCCTCAAGGAATCCCAAAGGCGCGCGATCGCGCCAACAAAAAAGGCGCGCTTCGCCCGGAACCGGGATCGGCGCCGATGGGGTTGTCAGCGAACGTAGGAAGAACGGAGACGGATTTCCAGTGGGACTTGCGAATCGTCAACGGATTGTTGGCGCACTGGCGGCATCTGGCAGGAGCAGGGTGGAACTGCGCGGCAACGTGCCCGACAAAACAAAAAGGCCGGCACAAGGCCGGCCTTTCGTAACGCGGATGGCGTTGGGGCTAAGTACTGAACTCAGTACTTGGCGACCACCGGGCCCCCGAAGTGATAGTTCACGCCGACCTGCACGGTGTGAAACTCGAGCGTGCCGGAGGGCAGGGCGCCCGAGAAGTAGGTCTCGCCGCCGAGGCTGCGAAAGAGGTACTCGCCCTTGACCGACCACTGCGGAGCGAAGAACGCTTCGACGCCCGCACCGACGGTCCAGCCGGAGTGCCACTTGCTGTCGGAAACGGTCACGCCGAGCGCGCTGACGCTGAGCTTGTTGTCGATCCAGGCGTAACCACCGGTGCCGTAGAACAGGACGTTGTTGACGGCGTAGCCGATGCGGCCGCGCACGGTTCCCATCGCATCGGTTTTGGAGCTGAGGGTGGTGCTGACGAGGCCGAAGCCGGGGACGGCAACGGGGCCGGTGACCGACGCGCTGACATCAGCCCAGGAACCATCGGCCTCGACGCCGAGCACGACATTGCCGGTCTGCCAGTTGTAGCCGGCAGTACCGCCGACGAAGCCGCCCTTCATCTTCGGGTCGGTCGAGGAATTTTCCCAAGCGCCGCCACCGACGATACCGAGGTAGAAGCCGGTCCAGTTGTAGACCGAAGCCATGGCCACGGGGGCCTTGGTGTAGGGGCGCGCCGCGAGATCAGCGGCCGAAGCCGGGGCAGCGAGAGCGAACAAACAGGCCGAAGCCAACAAAACCTTTTTCATTTTCAACTAATCCCAGTCCCAGTTTCTGATTGTGCCTTCCAAGATAGGGAAGGGCATCGGACTCACTTGCCCAACTGATGCCGTACTTACACCAGTGAAGCCGCAAGTTGTGTCACTCAAAAGCAACAACGGTCGGAAAACGGAACGGTTATTGACCGATTAATATCGGAGGACTGCACAGCAAAAGGCCGGCGCAAGGCCGGCCTTCGAAGTGCGATATGTCCAGCGCGATCAGTACCTTGCGATGGCCGGACCGCCCCAGCGATAGTTCAAGCGGACCAGGCCCATGTCTACGTCCTGGCGAATCCGGTCGCTGCCGAATACCGCACCCGCGGGCGTTGTGAAGCCGATCGTGCGATCGCCAAGGAAGATGTGGTCGTACTCAAAGCCCAGCGACCAGTTCGGGGCGAAGCCGAATTCCAGACCGGCCCCGACCGTGCCACCCCAGCGAGTCTCCCGGGCCGAAGCCAACAGCGCGCCCGCGCCGGGCGTACCCGCAGCAGCGTAGATGTCGTACTTGTCACCGACGACGGCGGCGCCGCCCTTCACGTAAAGCAGCACGTTGTTCCAGGCGTAACCGACCTGACCGGTGATGAGACCGAAAGCGTCGATGCGGGAACGGTTGCGATCACCCGTCACCAAAGCGGTACCAGGGAAGAGGGTGCTCACGTTGTCGCCCCGGAAGTCAGCCCAGTTGCCCTGGCCTTCCAGACCGAACACCCAATTGGCGGACTGCCAGCGATAGCCGATCTGGCCGCCGACGGTGCCCCCTGTTGCATTGTGACAGCCTTCGCCGACGAGAACGCCGGTCGCGGGCGTGACGAAGTCCCAGCACTTGTGGCTGGAGCCACCGCCGCCGTTGATGCCGATGTAGAAGCCGCTCCAGTCGTAGATGGCGGCAACCGCCGGCGGCGGGGCTTTGGTGTAGGGACGCGCGGCCATGTCCGCCGCGCTTGCGGGAGCCGACAAGCCCATCGCCACTGCACCGATTGCACAAATAAGAAGCTTATTCATTGCCAGTCTCCCCAGGTTTCGTCCGCTTCTTATGTCCCCGAAGCGGCTGATCAGGCGCGAGGGCCCATATGAACTAAGTCCGAGGCAACCGTAGCTCTACGGAGCGGCAGAGTCCGTCTCCCAAATGCAACAAGACCGGGGCAGTGCGAGTACCCATAACTTGCTGAATGTTAAGTTCTTTCTTCCATTTTTGGGAACCTACAAAGGTTCCAATCGACGTGTGCCTTTCCGCAACACATGTGGCCGATCGATCCCACGCCTTCAGATCTGTCTTCGCCAAGAACAAATCTGGAACGAACCGGAGGTCGATGCTATATGTGGGGATAACCGGAGGGGTGACGGCCTGATCGTCGTCCGCAAGTGTTCGGCGAGCGTATAGGGTCGCCTCAACAGGCACGGCGGAACGCGGGAGCGGACCGGCCTTCTTGAATTCAGTGGCATTCGGAGCGGAGAGCGGAGATGGCGGGAAGCGTCAACAAGGTCATTCTGGTTGGAAATCTCGGCAAGGATCCTGAAATCCGCCGCACCCAGGACGGGCGGCCGATCGCCAATCTGAGCGTCGCGACCTCGGAGACGTGGCGCGACAAGGCGACTGGCGAGCGCAAGGAAAAGACCGAGTGGCACCGCGTCGTGATCTTCAATGAAGGGCTCTGCAAGGTCGCCGAACAGTATCTGAAGAAGGGCGCCAAGATTTACGTCGAGGGTGCGCTCCAGACCCGCAAATGGACCGACCAGAGCGGTGTCGAAAAGTACTCGACCGAAGTCGTGCTCCAGGGGTTCAACTCGACCTTGACGATGCTGGACGGTCGTAGCGGCGGTGGCGGAGGCGGCAGCTTCGGCGACGAGCCGGGCGGCGATTTCGGCTCCTCCGGTCCGGTCAGCAGCGCGCCGCGGCGCCCTGTTGCCGCCGGCGGCGGTGGCCGCAACAGCGACATGGACGACGATATCCCGTTCTGAGCGATTCCGCTCCAAGAACGCGGCGCCTGATGCGGACGCGCCGGCCGGATGGGCGGCGCTTCTCATCTCATGTCAGAACATCCCACTAATCGACAGGACGGGCTCGGCATTTCCGGGCCCGCTTCATGTTTGGGGTGAGCTCGGATTGCGGCTTGGCAAACGCGCCGACGCGGCAAGCTCACCGCGCGGTTTTCCACGCGTGAGCGGCGATTTTGCAAGGCCGATGCGAGTGCTGTCCGAGACACCGCTCGCAAGGGCTTAAGTTGTTGGAAAAATAGGCGGAAAAAGCGCTTCCCAGAACGCCGCGAGGGTGGTTATCAGAGGCTCGATGCGCTATATGATTCCCAGATAAAACCTCACCGGATTTCCCCTTGGCTGACGACGACGACAAGCCCGGCGACCAGCCGGCGCAACCCTCGGATATTCGCCCCGTCTCCATCTTCGAGGAGATGAAGAAGTCCTATCTCGACTACGCCATGAGCGTGATCGTGGCGCGGGCGCTGCCTGACGCCCGCGATGGCCTGAAGCCGGTGCATCGCCGCATCCTGTACTCGATGAACGAGCAGGGGCACACGCCGGACAAGAAGTACGTCAAGTCCGCCCGCGTGGTCGGTGACGTCATCGGTAAATATCATCCGCATGGCGACCAGTCGATCTACGACGCCATGGTCCGGATGGCGCAGGACTTCTCCATGCGCGTGCCGCTGATCGACGGCCAGGGCAATTTCGGCTCGGTCGACGGCGATCCCCCGGCTGCCTATCGTTATACCGAAGCCCGATTGACGAAGGCGGCGCTGGCTCTGCTGGCCGACATCGACAAGGACACGGTCGACTTCCAGCCGAACTACGACAACAACGAGACCGAACCGTCGGTCTTGCCAGCCAAGTTCCCGAACCTTCTCGTCAACGGCGCCGGCGGCATCGCGGTCGGCATGGCGACCAACATCCCGCCGCACAATCTCGGCGAGGTCATCGACGCCTGCGTCGCGCTGATCGACAACCCCGCGCTCACCATCGACGAGCTCATCAACATCGTGCCGGGACCGGACTTCCCGACCGGCGGCGTCATCCTCGGACGGCAGGGCATCCGCGCCGCCTATCACCTCGGCCGCGGCTCGGTCATGATGCGCGGCAAGGTCGCGATCGAGACCATCCGCAAGGAGCGCGAGGCGATCATCATCACCGAGATTCCCTACCAGGTGAACAAGGCGACGATGGTCGAGCGCATCGCCGAGCTGGTCAAGGAAAAGAAGATCGAGGGCATCGGCGACCTGCGCGATGAATCCGATCGCGACGGCTACCGCGTCGTCATCGAATTGAAGCGCGACGCCGTGCCGGACGTGGTGCTCAATCAGCTCTACAGGTTCACGCCGCTGCAGACGAGCTTCGGCGTCAACATGGTGGCGCTCGACAGCGGCCGTCCACGGGTCATGCACCTGAAGGACCTGCTGGCGATCTTCGTCGACTTTCGCGAGCGGGTCGTCACGCGGCGCACCAAGTTCCTGCTCGCCAAGGCCCGAGATCGCGCCCATGTTTTGGTCGGTCTCGCCATCGCAGTCGCCAATATCGACGAGATGATCCGCGTCATCCGGACCTCGCCCGACCCGACCACCGCCCGCGACACCCTGATGTCGCGCGACTGGCCGGCCCGGGACGTCGAAGACATGCTGACGCTGATCGACGATCCGCGCCACCGCATCAGCGAGAACGGCACGATCCGGCTGTCGATGGAGCAGGCGAGGGCCATTCTCGATCTGCGCCTGCAACGCCTCACCGCACTCGGCCGCGACGAAATCCGCGAGGAGCTCGACAAGCTCGCCGGCGAGATCGCCGACTATCTCGACATCCTGCGCTCGCGCGACCGCGTGCTGGGCATCATCAAGTCCGAGCTCGCCGAAGTGAAGGCCGAGTTCGCAACCCCGCGCCGCACCGTCATCATCGAGCAGGAAGGTGAGGTCGAGGACGAGGACCTGATCCAGCGCGAGGACATGGTCGTCACCGTCTCGCACGCCGGCTACGTCAAGCGCGTGCCGCTGTCGGCCTACCGGGCCCAGCGCCGCGGCGGCAAAGGCCGCGCCGGCATGCAGACCCGCGATGAGGATTTTGTCAGCCGGCTGTTCGTGGCGTCCACGCATACTCCGATGCTGTTCTTCTCCTCGCGCGGACAGGTCTACAAGATCAAAGTCTGGCGCCTGCCGATGGCCGCGCCGAATGCGCGCGGCAAGGCGCTGATCAACATCCTGCCGCTGGAGCAGGGCGAGCGCATCACCACCATCATGCCGCTGCCGGAGGACGAGTCCACCTGGGGCAATCTCGACGTGATGTTCGCCACGACAGGCGGCAACGTCCGGCGCAACAAGCTGTCCGACTTCGTCGATGTCCGCCGCTCCGGCATCATCGCGATGAAGCTCGACGACAACGAAGCGATCGTCGACGTGCAGATCTGCACCGAGCACGACGACGTGCTTTTGACCGGCGCCGGCGGCCAGTGCATCCGCTTCCCCGTGACCGACGTGCGCGTGTTCACCGGCCGCACCTCGATGGGCGTGCGCGGCATTGCGCTTGCCGAGGGCGACAAGGTGATCTCGCTGGCGATCCTGCGCCACGTCGAGACGACGTCCGACGAGCGCTCGGCGTACCTGAAGATGCGTCGTGCGGTCGCCGGCGAAGCTGCGGCCGAGGAGCCGGCGGCGGACGCCGAGGCCGAGGAGACCTCCGGCAGCTTCCAACTCGCCCAGGAGCGCTACGTCGAGATGTCAGCGCAGGAACAGGTCGTGCTGACCGTCTCCGTCAACGGCTACGGCAAGCGGACGTCGTCCTACGAGTACCGCACCACGGGCCGCGGCGGCAAAGGCATCGTCGCCATGAGCGTCAACAACCGCAACGGCAACCTCGTTGCGTCGTTCCCCGTGGAGGATGCTGATCAAATCATGCTGGTTACCGACAAGGGCCAGCTGATCCGCTGCCCGGTCGAAGGCATCCGCGTCGCCGGCCGCTCGACCCAGGGCGTGATCGTGTTCGACACCGCGGAGGACGAACACGTCGTCTCGGTCGAGCACATCACGGAAGAGGCCGAGAGCGGAAACGGGGCGAATGGGGAGTCGAACGGGGAGTGATGCGTCACCCCCTAGCCCGGATGGAGCGCAAGCGAAATCCGGGTTCTTCATTCGGACGGCTGTCCCGGATTGAGTTGTGCTCGATCCGGATACTTCACTGACCAGCTAAATCTCCAGCTCCGTGCCGAATTCCACCACCTGCTTGGTCGGTACGCCGAAGAACGCGGCGGAGCGTTCGGCGTTGCGTTGCAGGAAGGCGAACACGGTTTCGCGCCAGACCCACATGCCCGGCACGTCCTCGCGCGGGATGATGGTCTCGCGGCCGACGTAATAGGTGATGTCGGAGAGATCGATGCCGGGCAGCTTGCCGTGGCGGCAGGCGAAGGTCAGCCCTTCGTAAATCGTCGGGTTCTGCATGAAGCCGTAATGCAGAACGACGCGGGTAATGCCGGGAATGATCTCGATCACCTCGATGCGGTCTTCGTCGGCGATGTGAGGAAGCTCCTCGATCAGCACGGTGACCAGGACGATGCGCTCGTGCAGCACGTGGTTGTGCTTGACGAACTGGGTCAGTGCCAGCGGCACGCCGCGCGGCGCCGAGGCCAGGAACACGGCGGTGCCGGGGAGTCTGGCGCTGCACTGGTTGACCGCGGTCTCGATCAGATCCTCCTCGGGCTGGCGCAGCTTCGCGCGTGCGGCTTCGACGAGCTTCACGCCGCTGCGCCAGGTCAGCATCAGGAAGGCGACGAAGCCCGCCAGCATCAGCGGAAACCAGCCGCCCTCGAACAGCTTGATCGAATTGGCCGAGAAGAAGATCAAATCGATCACGAAGAAGAAGCCGTTCACGGCAACCACGAGCCACGGTGAATAGCCCCACTGGATCGCGACCAGGGCGGCGAGCAGCGTGGTGATCGCCATCAATAGCGACACCGCGATGCCGTAGGCGCCGGCCAGCGCCTCCGAGCTGCCGAAACTCAGCACGGCGCCGAGCGTTGCGGCGGCGAGCAGCCAGTTCACCAACGGCACGTAGATCTGACCGATCGCGTCGCTCGTGGTGTGACGGATCTGCATGCGCGGCAGGAAGCCGAGCTGGATCGACTGCTGCGTCAACGAGAACACGCCGGAGATGATGGCTTGCGAGGCGATCACGGTCGCGACCGCCGAGAACGCGACCAGCGGATAATGCAGGGCGTCGGGGCAGAGCTGGAAGAACGGATTTTCGATCATGGTGGGATCGGTGATCAGCAGCGCGGCCTGGCCGAAATAGTTCAGCACGAGCGCAGGCAGGCAGATCGCGAACCAGGCCAGCCGGATCGGCAGGCGGCCGAAATGCCCCATGTCGGCGTACATGGCTTCGCCGCCGGTCACCGCGAGGAAGGCGGCCCCCAGGATCGCGAAGGAGACATGAAAATCCTGATGGATCAGGAAGTCGAACGCATAGAGCGGGCTGAGCGCCGCCAGCACCGCCGGCGCCTTGACGATGCCGTGGATGCCGAGCGCTGCCAGCACGAAGAACCAGGCCAGCATCACCGGTCCGAAGATGCGGCCGATGAAGCCGGTGCCCTGCTTCTGCATCATGAACAGTCCGATCAGGATGACGACGGTCACGGGCACAACCGCCGGCGCGAGCGAGGGTGCGTCGACCTTCAGACCTTCGATGGCTGAGAGCACGGAGATGGCCGGCGTGATCGCGCCGTCCCCGTACAGTAGCGCGGCGCCGACGAGGCCGACGACCAGCAAATGCGCGCGCCAGGTACCGGGTTGAGCGTTGCGGGCATGCAGCAAGGCCAGCAGCGCGACGATGCCGCCTTCGCCGCGGTTATCCGCACGCAGAATCAACAGCGCATATTTCAGTGAGATGATCAGCAACAGCGCCCAGAGGATCAGCGAGGCGACGCCCAGAACGGCATCGTTCGTCAAAGTGCCGCCGTGGGCGGCGGCCTTGGCGGCTTCCTTCAGGGCGTAGAGGGGGCTGGTGCCGATATCGCCATAGACCACCCCGAGGGCGCCCATGGTCATGGCAATCGGCAGTGGATCAGGTTGATGGCCGGAGGCGACTGCAGGCGTACTGGACAATGGCGACCCCCCGATGGGATCGCGCCCGACGGGTCATTCCGACGGGCGCGAGCATCAGGCAGTGTGCGACGGGACGTCGCAAATATCCATGGGGTATATCTTTGGGGTTTATCTTGAGAGTTAGCTGACGCGAAACTGACAGACCCCCACTACGGAGTACGGTTGGCAGTCACAAGGCGAGCCTCGCGGATGTTGGCTTTGGTGCCGGCCTGGCGGAGGCAGGACGCTTCGAAATTCGGCCAGGCCTGCTGCGAGCAGTCCTTGCCGACGGTGCGGATATCGAGCCGGTCGCTCTTGGCAAGCGGCTGCGGCACGCTCGCCTCGACGGTGGGGGCGAAGCCGGGCAGG
Organism: Bradyrhizobium sp. MI1.4; assembly: GCF_055811315.1. NCBI lineage: Bacteria > Pseudomonadati > Pseudomonadota > Alphaproteobacteria > Hyphomicrobiales > Nitrobacteraceae > Bradyrhizobium > Bradyrhizobium sp. MI1.4. Next base: position 36,459 of record NZ_JBVVPP010000031.1, read on the forward strand.
AGCGTGAGGGTGGCAGCAACACACGCAGAAATGGCGATCGCCGAAAGAGCCTTGATCATGACAGTCCCCTGTGATGCGGCCGCTACGCCCAGTGTGCGGCCCGTCGTTCGTTGGCTGGATTAGTAACCATGGCCAGTTTCCGGACGTCTTCGCGAACGCGGGAAATGGTTTCGTTCGCGCTCCGTTTTGTGTCGTGGCCGCCCTCAGGACGAAACAATTCGGCGCATTCCGACACGCTTCTGCGGAAAAACCGCCAGGGAACCTGACCGGCTTGCCGGGCCGGGCAGGGCGCGGTAGGACGTGGCCATGCCGCGCATTGCCTTCTATCCAGGTTCCTTCGACCCCATCACCAACGGCCATCTGGACGTGGTCCGGCACAGCGTGTCGCTGTGCGACAGGCTTGTTGTCGCGATCGGGGTGCACCCCGGCAAGAAGCCTCTGTTCTCGACCGAGGAGCGGCTGAAGATGCTCCATGACGTCTGCGGGCCGGTGGCCGCCCAGGCCGGCTGCGTGCTCGAGGCCGTGACGTTTGACGATCTGTCGGTGACCTCGGCGCGCAAGCACGGTGCCACGATCATGATTCGGGGCCTGCGCGACGGCACCGACCTCGACTACGAGATGCAGCTCGCCGGCATGAACGAGGCCATGGCGCCCGAGGTGCATACGATCTTCCTGCCGGCCTCTCCCATGGTCCGCCCGATCACCGCCACTTTGGTGCGCCAGATCGCTGCCATGGGCGGGGATGTCTCGGCCTTCGTTCCGCCGCTGGTTGCGGCCCAGCTCAAGGCAAAATTCGCCTGATAACGGCGCGTTTCCTTTCTCATCTCTGATCCGGAGTTGTCATGATCCGAATTCTCGCAGTTCTTGCCGCGGTTCTGTTCGCGGTGCCGGCCTTCGCGCAAGCCTTGCCGGCCGGCCTCGACAAGGCCAACGCCATCGTCATCGACTCCACCAAGGGCCGCATCGTCATCAAGCTCCGGCCGGACCTTGCGCCCCAGCACGCCGAGCGCATCAAGCAGCTCGCGCGCGAGGGTTTTTACAACAACGTGCCGTTCCACCGCGTCATGGATGGCTTCATGGCGCAGACCGGCGACGGTCAGAACTTCAATGGCACCGGCGGCTCGAAATATCCGAACCTGAAGCAGGAATTCTCGAAGGTGCATTTTGCGCGCGGCATCGTCGGCATGGCCCGGCGCGGCGACAGCGTCGACACCGCAAATTCGCAGTTCTTCATCATGTTTGCCGACGGCGGCAGCCTCGACAACCAGTACACCGTGATCGGCGAGGTCGTGCAGGGCATGGACGTCGTCGACAAGCTGAAGAAGGCGCCTCCCGGATCGAGCGGCGGCACCGTCACCGACCCCGACAAGATGGTGAAGGTGCAGGTCGCTTCCGACATCAAGTAGGAGCGGCGATGGCGCGCTGCGGTGGCAAGCTCCTGCTGGTTGCCGCGGTGCTGCTGCTCGGCGTCCCGGGCGCGGTCGCCGAGGACGCACAGGTCAACACCATCCAGGACATCTTCCGGCATTTGCGCACCTGCTGGAAGCCGCCGCCCGCCGCCAGGGCCCGCCCGATCGACATCACCGTCGTGGTGAGCTTCAACCGGGCTGGAAACATTCTGGGCCATCCGAGGATTACCTATGAATCCGCGGAGGCTTCCGACAATGACCGGCTGCAATACCGGGTCGCGGTGATGGAGGCATTGCAACGCTGCACGCCGATGCCATTTACCGATGCGATGGCCGGCGCCGCTGCGGGGCGTCCGTTCGCGATCCAGTTTCGCAGCCGCAAATCTTCACCTGACAGGACTTTACCCCCAACCCAAGAGAGACGAGCATGAGCGCCACCGAAAACACACTGATCCTCGAGACCACGCAGGGCCCCGTCACCATCGAGATGCGGCCTGATCTGGCGCCCGGCCACGTCGCGCGCATCAAGGAACTCGTGCGCGAAGGCTTCTACGACGGCATCGTGTTTCATCGCGTGATCGACGGCTTCATGGCGCAGACCGGCTGCCCCCAGGGCACCGGCACCGGCGGCTCCGGCCAGAAGCTGAAGGCCGAGTTCAACAAGGAGCCGCATGTGCGCGGCACCACCTCGATGGCGCGCGCCGCCAGCCCGGATTCCGGCGATAGCCAGTTCTTCATCTGCTTCGACGATGCCCGCTTCCTCGACAACCAGTACACGGTGTGGGGCAAGGTCACCGAGGGCATGGAGAACGTCGACAAGATCAAGCGTGGCGAGCCCGTGCAGAACCCCGACAAGATCGTCAAGGCGCGGATGGCGGCTGACGCGGCGTAGGCGTTCAACCCTCATGGTGAGGAGGCGCGTAGCGCCGTCTCGAACCATGAAGGCCGAGCTGCAGCAGCGGGGCCTTCATCCGTCGAGACGCGCGTTCCGCACCCCTCAGGATGAGGAGTGACTGTGCGGCCCTGAGTCCGAGATGCGCACCGACCTCTTCGATTTCGACCTGCCCGCCGAGCGCATCGCATTGCGCCCGGCGAGCCCGCGCGACTCCGCGAAGATGCTGGTCGTCGATCGCGGCACGCTGCGCGACCAAATCATCACCGACCTGCCGCAATGGCTGAAGCCGGGCGACCAGCTCGTCGTCAACGACACCAAGGTGATCGCGGCGCAATTAAAAGGCCGTCGCATCGGCCGCGAGACCGTGCCGAAGATCGAGGCAACGCTGATCAAGCGCCTCGACGGCTCGCGCTGGCAGGCGTTGGTGAAGCCTGCCAAGAAACTCATCGCCGGCGACCGCATCCGCTTCGGCAATGAGGGCAAGGTCTGCCTGCTCGGCCATCTCGACGCCGAGGTCGAGGCGAAGGGCGGGGAAGGCGAGGTGACGCTGTCATTTTCGTTTCACGGCCCGACGCTGGATCAAGCCATCGCCGATCTCGGCAGCCCGCCGCTGCCGCCCTACATCGCCTCGAAACGCACGCCTGATGATCAGGATCTCGCCGACTACCAGACCATGTTCGCTGTGAACGAAGGCGCCGTTGCCGCGCCGACAGCAGGCCTGCATTTCACCCCGGCGCTGGAGCAGGCGATGCACGCGCGCGGCGTCGGCATCAATCGCGTCACGCTGCATGTCGGGGCAGGGACCTTCCTGCCAGTGAAGGTGGACGACACCGAAGGCCACAAGATGCATGCCGAGTGGGGCACGCTGTCGGCCGAAACGGCGGAGCGGCTCAACACTGCGCGCAAGAACGGCGGCCGTATCATCGCGGTTGGCACCACGTCGTTGCGCCTGCTCGAAAGCGCAGCCAGCGAGGACGGCACCATTGAGCCGTTCGCCGCCGAGACGTCGATCTTCATCACCCCCGGCTATCGCTTCCGCGCCGTCGATGTTCTGCTGACCAATTTCCATTTGCCGAAGTCGACACTGTTCATGCTGGTGTCGGCGTTCTCCGGGCTGGAGGCGATGCAGCAGGCCTATGCACACGCGATCGCGACCGGCTACCGGTTCTATTCGTACGGGGATGCCTGTTTGCTGTTTCCGGCGCGGGAGTGACGCGGGCGGCGTTCTCGTGCTATATTGCTCATACGTTTTGCATGGATCGAGTGGCCGATGAACATCCGTTCCGCGAAAGTAGATGAGCTTGCCCGGCGCCTCGCCCGCCTGACGGGGGAAGATATCGAGACGGCGCTCGAACGCGCCATCGAGGAGCGCTTGTCTCGCGTGGCATCGCCGGCGGTCGATAGGAGGGCCGCCCTGACGTCGTTCTTCGAGCGAACCGCTGGCTTGCCCGTTCTCGATTCTCGGCCTGCAGACGAAATCCTCGGCTATGACCGTTTCGGGCTGCCGTCCTGATGGTGCTGGATACGTCTGCGATCGTCGCGACCGTCACCAACGAGCCAGATGGGCAGCGCTATCGGAAAGCCATGCTGGATGCTGCCAGCCTGTCGATGTCAGCAGTAGCAATCCTGGAAACCAAGATCGTTCTCTCTGCTCGCTTCGGAGCATCGGCCGTGAAGTTCTTCGACGAATTGCTGGAGACTGCCGGGATTGTCGTAGTGCCGTTCGACGCAGACATGGCGAAAGGCGCGTTCGAGGCATTTCAACGCTTCGGCAAGGGTCGGGGGACATCCGGCGCAGCTCAACATCGTCGATTGTGCGGTCTACGCTTGGCGAAAGCGCGTTCGCAACCGCTGCTCTTCAAGGGAGCCCACTTTGCTAAGACAGACATTCTCCCCGCGTTGACCTGACCGCGCTGTTTGCCATTGTAGGGTGGGCAAAGCGAAGCGTGCCGACCAACTTTCTTGATGCGAAGTGGTGGGCACGGCGCTTGCGCGCCTTTGCCCACCTTACGCATCTTCCGTTACGCCATCATCCGCTGCGGCAGGAGCTCCGCGATCTGCACCGCGTTGAGTGCAGCGCCCTTGAGCAGCTGGTCCGCCGCCACGAACATCGAGATCGAATGTCCGGAGGGGTCGCTGAGGTCCTTGCGGATGCGGCCGACCAAGACGTCGTCCTGGCCCGAGGCATCGATCGGCATCGGGAAGTAGTTCCTGGCACGGTCGTCGACGACCTTGACGCCGGGCGCTCGTGCCATGATGGCGCGGACCTGGTCCTCGCTGATCGGCTTCTCGCATTCGAAGGTGATGGCCTCGCAATGAGCCCGCAGCACCGGCACGCGCACGCAGGTGACGCCGATCGCGATCTTGTCGTCCTCGAAGATCTTGCGGGTTTCGTTGATGACCTTGGTCTCTTCGTCGTTGTAGCCGGTGTCAGGGTCGATCGCGGTGTTGTGGCTGAAGAGGTTGAAAGCGTAGGGATGCGGCATCACCTTCGGCGTATAAACCTGCCCGTTGAGATTGGCGCGGGTGGACTCGACCAGCTCGTCCATGGCGGCAGCGCCGGCGCCGGAGGCCGCCTGGTAGGTCGAGATGATCACGCGCTTGATGCGGTTGCTCTGGTGGATCGGCCACAGCGGGACCAGCGCCGTGATGGCGGCGCAGTTCGGGTTGGCGATGATGCCCTTGTGGTCGCGGATGCGGTTCGCGTTGATCTCGGGGATCACCAGCGGCACGTTCGGGTCCATGCGGAAGGCGGAGGAGTTGTCGACGACGACGGCACCGGCCTTGACCGCGATCGGCGCGAACTTCTTGGAGATGCTGCCGCCGGCGGAGAACAGGGCGATGTCGACGCCCTCGAAGGCGCGTTCGGTCAGCTCCTCGATGATGACGTCTTGCCCACGGAACGACACCGTCTTGCCGGCCGAGCGCGCGCTCGCCAGCGCCTTGAGCTTGCCGACGCGGAAGCCGCGCTTGTCCATGGTGGCGATGAATTCGGCGCCCACCGCACCGGTGACGCCGACAATCGCGACGACGGGATCGTTACTCACTTTGTCCTCCATTGAATTGCGATCTAAACAACAAAAAAGCCCCGGACCATCATGGGCGGGGCTTCGGTAGAGTGGATTGCGTTCTAGTCGACGACTACACGCGCACGCCTCCCCGGGCCCCGAAGGCCGTGGTGGTTTTAGTCGTGCGTTTGGTGGTCGCGAACATGGCGGGAGCTTATGCGGGAGAGTCCTGCCCCCGTCAATGGCTTTTCGGCGGGATTGGGGCTGCCGCTATTTGGTCCGGGCGCCCGGCGGTTCGAGGATGACCTCCTTGAGGTTGTCGCCACTGATGACGACGATCGCGAAATTCAGCCGGCCGCGTTCGCGCACCAGTCCGCCGCTGATGGCTTTGCCGGAGGCCGCGCGTTCGGCGACGTGGACGGCATCCGCAAGTCGGTGCTTGATGGCACCGAGCGCTGCGAGATTGCTGCGATCGTCGAGGTCGAGCTCGGCGAGAGGGAGGGCGGCTTCCCCGCCGACGAGCTCGCCGGTCGCGGCATTGATGGTGTGGCGCCAGACCCGGTCGTTGTGCAGGGTCTTCACCCGGTAGACCGGCACGCCTGAGGCTCCGTCGAAACTCACATCCGCCGTGGTGGCACCGACGTGGCGGGCTTCCGCAATCGCCATGGCCTGGTTGATCGAGATCGACGAGCTGCGGAAGCGCTCGATCTCGCGGCTGACCGCTTGGCGGTCGGCCTCGGCGTCACCATCTGTGTCGCTGTGAAGGGTGGTCGGCGTGCCCGTGCTCACGATCGCCCGCGCCGGCGCTGCGAGGAGGAGTGCGGACAGGGCGATCGCGAGCAGTCCCGAGATCCGTCGTTTGGCCGTCGTCATGCTCGAACCCTCGGCCAGCGAGTATGCCGGATGATCGTCAAGAATTTGCGGCCGACCTTGGGCATCGGTCGGCCGCTGAACGTCGCGACGGGCTGTACCGCCGCGACGATCGAAGCGGTGCGGACCTCTTGGGGCTGGTGAAAAAGCGATCCGCATCGCCCTATAATTAAACCATACCGTATCGTTTTGTTTCGGTCAACGGCGCGGCCACGGGATCTCCTGGAAAGTTCGCAAGCTCACGGAATTGTCAGCGCGATGGGCGCCGCCGCTGCGTGCCCTTGGCGGCACTCTGGCTGCCGTCCGCTGATCCCAGCGCGCCTGCCAGGAAGAGCTTGATCGCAGCGCGCATGCGCTTTTCCGCGGCCTTCATCTCCGGCGGCGTTCCAAACGTCGCCAGACGATGGTTATGACCGACGACGACGTCGAGAAACACTTCCGCCGCGATGGTGGTGTCGTCGACGTCGAGCGCGCCTTGCGCCACCAGATGGTCGAAGAAGCGTGCCGTGGTGGCGACGGCCTTGAGCCAGCCTTCCTCCTTGCCGAGCTTGGCGATGTCGGGAAAGTTGATGGCCTGCGACGTCATCATGCGGCTGAAGGCGACGGCATCGGGTCCGCAGGTGAATGTCAGCATCTCGCGCCCGATCTCGACCAGCCGTTGCTCGACCGAGATATCCGAGGCGCTGCCGAGCTGCGTCTCGGCGGCCGCGGACAGCGGTGCCAGCCATCGCGCGATCTCGCGTCTCAGCACGGCTGCAAACAGGCCGCGCTTGTCGCCGTAACGGGCATAGACGGTGGGCTTGCTCACTCGCGCGGCTTCCGCGACCGCATCGAGCGAGGTCGCGTCAAAGCCGCGATCCAGGAATAGGCGGGTGGCGACCTCGATCAGCCGCTGATCGCGCTCGATCGCGGCGCTTTTCGTCGGCCGGCCGCCGCGCGATTTCGGCACCTCGCGCCGCGGCGCCGCCGGTCTTGTCCTGGTCGCAGTCAATCCCATGCCCAATGATTCCTGCGCGGTCGTGACATCAGTCATTGCTCTATAACGCGCGGCAACGAGTGCGTCATGGCTAATCTGGCCGAATGACCGCATCGTCAACCGTCTCGGCACGGCCCCGTTCCTCACCGAGCGCTCACGGAAGCGTCGAAGTCCAGGCCTCGCCCGAAGCCGCCTTCTCATATCCGTACTGATACAGCGCCCGCATATAAGCGGTGTCGAACCCTTCCGAGGGGGCGGCCGGATAATCGCGCGCGATATAGGAGAGATGGAAGCCCAGGCGGTTGCGCTTCGCAAAATCATAAGTCGAGAAGATGATCGAGCGGGTCTGCGACTGGGTGATCGACGACAGGCTGCGGGAGGCAACGTCGATGGTGCTGTTGGAGACGAGCTCGAAATTGCGTTCGATCTTCTTGTTGACGAGGATGTAGATGTCCAGCTTCGCGGGGCCGGGCAGGCGACTGCCCTGGAAAAGCAGGGCTTCCGGCAGTGTCAGCACCGGGGCCGTCACGCCGCCGTCGACATGCATCTCCTGAAATCTGCGGCCCTCGCCTTCGGCGTCGATCATGATCGGCGGAAACACCAGCGGGATGCTGGCGGAGGCCGCCATCACGTCGCGAAACAGCTTGAGCGCCTCGGACGTGCCGACCGCGGCGATCTTGCCCATGTCCCAGATCGCGGTGCGCTGGGTGTCGAGATCGGTCGTCACCACCAGCAGCCTTCGGCCCTTGGCGTTTTCACGAGCGACTTGCGCCATGATTTCGGGGCCGACATAGCGGGCGACGAGCTCGCGCAGCCGCGTGTTGCCGAACAGGCCGGACCCGAACAGCACGCGCATGATGCTGGGATCACTCAAGAGGCTCTCCGCGACACCGCTGGTGTAGACCTCCTTCAACGTGTCGTCATATCGCGAGCCGAGAAACGCAAAGGGCGCAATCAGGCCGCCGGTGCTCACGCCCGAGACCACCGAGAAGGTGGGACGGGTTTTGGCCGCGGTCCAGCCGTTGAGCACACCGACGCCGTAGGCGCCATCTGCGCCGCCGCCTGACAGCGCCAGGTAGGACTTCGTCGCGGTGCTGGTGTCCTTCTCGAAATTGAATTTCGTGATGGGTTCGTCGGCGTAGCGCCGCAGGCCATCAATATCGAGCACGCGCGATGTGCTGGCTTCGGTGGCCGTATAGGGCGTGCGGGGCAGGGAGGTGCAGGCGCCGAGCGCCAAGCTGCACGTCAGGACCAGCAATCCGAACAGGCGGGCGCCGGTCCACCTCGTCCAGCCATGCGAACGGCCGGCTGGGTCAGTCGAACTTGAAGGGAGGGGCATTGCGGTGGCTGGCGATCACGCATCTACCGCCGCCGGCAACATCGCCGCGGCATCTCGTCCAACCCAAGGTAAAACTACACTGTATCGTTTTGTTTAACAAGCGTCGCAGGCGCACAATTCCGTGTCCCCCAATATTTGCACCCATTGTCCCAGTCTGATGCATAAGCCGGCCGAGGCATCGCCCGAGCGGGTTGATCGGCCTGCTCCGACACGCAATAAGCACCGTCATGAATCGTCCTGACACCGGTCTGCCCAATCATTTCGAACTGCTCGCCACCAATGGCGCCGCGCGCACCGGGCGCCTGACCACGCCGCACGGCGTGGTGCGCACGCCCGCCTTCATGCCGGTCGGTACCGCCGGCGCGATGAAGGGCATGCACTGGCGCGAGGTGCGTGAGGCCGGTGCCGACATCGTGCTCGGCAACACCTATCATCTGATGCTGCGTCCCGGCGCCCAGCGGATCGCGGCGCTTGGCGGCTTGCAGACATTCACCGGCTGGAACGGGCCGATGCTGACGGATTCCGGCGGCTTCCAGGTGATGTCGCTGGCGGATCTGCGCAAGGTCAGCGAGCAGGCCGTGACCTTCCGTTCGCATATCGACGGCGCCAAGGTCGAGCTGTCGCCGGAGCGCTCGATCGAGGTGCAGCGTTTGCTCGGCTCCGATATCGCTATGCAGATGGACGAATGCGTGCGACTGCCCGCCGAGCGCGCCGACATCGACCGCGCGATGCAATTGTCGCTGCGCTGGGCCGAGCGAAGCAAGCGCGCCTTCGAGAGCGCGCCCGACGGCTACATGCTGTTCGGCATCGTGCAGGGCGGCGACATACCCCAGCTTCGCCATGCCAGCGCGCAAGGCCTCATCGAGATCGGTTTCCATGGTTATGCCATTGGCGGCCTCGCCGTCGGTGAGCCGCAGGCGGTGATGCTGGCGATGATCGACGAGACAGCGCCGCTGCTGCCGAGAGAGCGGCCGCGCTACCTGATGGGCGTCGGCACACCCGACGACATCCTCGAGGCGGTCAAGCGCGGCATCGACATGTTCGACTGCGTGATGCCGACGCGCAATGGCCGGCATGGCGTTGCCTTCACACGCTTCGGCCAGGTGAATTTGCGCAACGCGCGCCACGCCGACGATCCCCGTCCGCTCGACGAAGAGAGCTCCTGGCCGTCGGCGCGCAGCTACGCGCGCGCCTATTTGCACCATCTCGTCAAGGCGGGCGAGACGCTGGGTGCGATGCTGCTGTCCGAGATCAATATCGCTTATTACCAGTTCCTGATGCAGGGCATCAGGGACGCGATCGCACAGGGAACGTTCGAGGAGTTCTATCGGCGTACGCGCGAAGACTGGGGGAGGGGCGACATCGCCCCGCGCTAGGTCAAGTGCAAAACGTCAGTTGCAGACGAGGCGCTGCTTGACGGAGTGCTTGGTCACGAAGCCGTAGCCGCAATTGTCGCAGGTCCAGAGATAGCTGATCACGTGTTCCGACAAATACGCAGAACCTTCGGCGGCGATCATGGAGTCGGCGCAGACGGGACAGGCCGGCAACTCACTGCAACGCGGAGCGCGGTTCGGTGCGACGGTCGACAACACTTCAGCGACTGCTGACATCGTGGTGACCTCCCAGCTTGAGACCTAAGTCTAACATAAGCAGAATCAGTTGACGAGGTCGCAACACAAATGCGTTGGTTTTCTGATAATTATTGCTCACGCGATTTTGCGATGCAGCGTATTTAACATGTAACGCAATCTCGCTTGCGTGTCGCCGCAGGCTGTCTAGAAGCACAATCGTCGCCACAGGGAGTTCATCATGGACGCATCGTCCACCACGGGTGCAGCGCACCAACCCGGCCGCGGCCGGATCTATGACTCGATCGTCGATGCTTTTGGCGACACGCCGATCGTGCGCTTGCGCCGGCTGCCGGGCATGCATGGCGTGAACGCGACCATTTTGGCAAAGCTTGAATATTTCAATCCCGCCGCAAGCGTGAAGGATCGCATCGGCGCGGCCATGATCATCGCCATGGAGAAGGCCGGAATCGTCAAGCCCGACACCGTGCTGATCGAACCGACCTCCGGCAATACCGGCATCGCGCTGGCCTTCGTCGCGGCGTCGCGCGGCTATAGGCTCAAGCTGGTCATGCCGGAGTCGATGTCGATCGAACGCCGCAAGATGCTGGCCTTTCTGGGCGCGGAGCTGGTGCTGACACCGGCCGCGCAAGGCATGAAGGGCGCGATCGCGACGGCCGAAGAGCTGTTGAAGACGACGCCGAATTCGGTGATGCCGCAGCAGTTCAAGAATCTCGCCAATCCCGAGGTGCACCGCCGCACCACCGCGGAGGAGATCTGGAATGACACCGCCGGCAACATCGACTTCTTCGTCGCCGGCGTCGGCACCGGGGGCACCATCACCGGCGTCGGCCAGGTGCTGAAGCCGCGCAAGCCCTCGCTGCGCGTGGTTGCGGTCGAGCCGGAGGAGAGCCCGGTGCTGTCGGGTGGCCAGCACACGCCGCACAAGATCCAGGGCATCGGTGCGGGCTTCGTCCCTGACATTCTCGATCGCTCGGTGATCGACGAGATCGTCAAGGTCAACTCGACGACGGCGATCGAGACCTCGCGGGCACTGGCGCGGCATGAGGGCATTCCGGGCGGCATCTCCTCGGGCGCCGCGATTGCCGCGGCCGTCGAGATCGGCAAGCGACCCGAAGCTGCGGGAAAGACCATCCTGGCTATAGTGCCGTCCTTCTCCGAGCGGTATCTTTCGACGGCTCTGTTTGAGGGAATCTAGGACATGGCGGATCAACCACCGAGGCGGCCGCGGACGTTGGGCGACGCCAGGACGGAGGCCGAGGCGGCGTTCAAGAAGGTGACGGCGAAGGTCGCTGCGGCGCCGCCAAAGCAGAACGTGGCGCCGGGGGTCAAGGAGCAGGTCACGCTGCGGATCGACCAGGACGTGCTGGAGCATTTCCAGTCCGGCGGGCCCGGCTGGCAGGACCGCATCAACGAGGCGCTGCGAAAGGCCGCCGGGAAGTAGACGCCAAAGCTTTGGTTATTCGTAACGAAAAAGCCCGGCGCGAGCCGGGCTTTTGTATCTGCGATTGGCCTCGCCTCAGCGGCGGAACATGCCGCCCATCATGCCGCCGACGACACCGCCGACGAAGGCTGCGCCGGCAGGATCGCCGCCGCTGCTGCGATGGGGAGCCGGTGCGGGCGCGCTGCTGGCCGCGGGGGCGGCGGCCCGGCGGGCTGCCTTCTGGCTGTTGTCGCTCGCGGTCGGCGGGCCGGCCACGACTTCCGAAAGCAGAGCCTTGTGCTGGAGCTTGTTCAGGTAGCCAGACGCGGGATAGCCGCGCGCCGCCTGCCAGCGCTTGAGCACCGACCGGGTCTCGTCGCCGAAGACGCCTGTCTGTTTGTTGTCGAAGCCGAGCCCGCCCAGGCGACGCTGAACGTCGCGGCGCTGGTTCTTGTCGAGGCCGATTTGGTCCTCGGTAAGCTGGGTGGCCTCTTCGGTGAAGGTCGCGGGATCGACGCCAGCGGTGAGGGTGCGCGTCGCGGTCGAGGGGCCGCTCTTGATGGCCGCGAGGCGTGCCAGCGCAAGCGCCTTGAACTGACCGTTCGGGTAGGCGGAGAGGTAAGCGTTGAGCTCTTCCGACTTATTGCTCTCCTTGACCGAACGCCAGTATTCGAGCTCGACACCGTCCGAGCTGCCGCCCGTCGCCATTGGCACGCTGCCAGCAGCCGTCGGTGCCGCATTGGCGACCTGCGTCGTCGGAGCCTGGTTGAGATAGACCGCGCCGGTCAAATTGGTGTGGCCCCAGGGCAGCTGCCCCTTGTGGGTCTCCTCGTTGACCTGGGCGCGGACCGACGTCATCGCCTGCTGGATCTCGACACCAGGCTTGGTGATGTTGTCGATGAGCGCACGGGTGAACGGGCTGTTGTTGCCCTCTTGGCCGTCGAGCGCGGTCTGGCCCGGGCCGGTGGCGAACGCGATCAGCGTGCCTTCGCCGGATTTCATCTCGGCAAGACCGCTCTGCACGTTGACGCTGCGGGTCGCGGAGTTCGATTTGATCTTGGCGGCAAACGGATTGTCGCGGCAGGCGTCAAGGAACACCAGCTTGACCTTGGCGTCGCCCATGGTCTGCTCGAGCGTCAGATCGATGTTGATGGCGGCACCGAGCTTGACGTCCATCTCCGACTTGATGTCGGCGTCGACAGGCAGAAGATAATTGGAGCCGCCGACCGCGATGCCGTGACCGGCATAATAGAACACTGCGACGTCGGAGCCCTGCGCCTTGCGGCCGAAGTCCAGCAGCTTCTCCGTCATCTGGTCGCGCGAGAGGTTCGAACCTTCGATCACCTCGAAGCCGACATTGCGCAGCGTTGCCGCCATCGCCTTGGCGTCGATCGGCGGGTTCGGCAATTGTGCGACGTTCTTGTAGGTGCCGTTGCCGACGACGAAAGCAACGCGGCGGTCGGCCTTCGCGGCACTGACCGACAGTGCCATGCACATCAGCGACGCGAGGAGGGTGAGAGTGCGCATCTGGAATCCCCAACAGAATCGAAATTGCAGGCAGCAACGAATTGGCACGAACTTACATGAAGTGCCCGCCTCGGCGCCACCAAAACGGCAGTTCGTCGCGTTCAACCCGCTGCTGTGTGGCAGAATGTGCACGATGGAATATCCTTCCAACGTGATCCAAATCACACGGCCACTTGGTTTTGTCGCGCGAGGCGGCGCGAGGTTCAGCGCGCGGGAGCAGGATCTGCCGGAGCTGGCTTTAGATTCAGGAGATTGCCGAACAGGATCAGCGCGGCGCCGACCACCGTCCAGGTGTCAAGCCGCTCCGAATACAGCAGCCAGCCAGCGGTCGCGGTCAATGGAACTCGCAGGAAGTCCATGGGAACAACGATGGTCGCATCCGCATAGCGCATCGCGCTGGCGAGGCAGTAGTGCGAAAACGTGCCGCAGACGCCGATCACGCCGACCCACGCCCAGACGTAGGCGGAGGGCCACGTCCAGACGAACAGCGTCGGAATGAAGCCTGCGACCGATTGCACCACCAGCATCCAGAACAGGATCGACAGCGCGCTTTCGGTGCGGGTCAGCGATTTGACGAGCACCATGGACACGCCAAAGCCCATGGCGGCGCCGAGTGCGATGAGTTGACCGGGATTGATCTCGCCGGTGGCGGGTCGGACGATGACGATCACACCGAAAAGGCCAAGCGCGATGGCGGCGATCTTCCACGGCGTCATGCGCTCGGAGAGAAGGCTCGCTGCGAGCAGCGCCGTCCAGATTGGCATGGTGAACTCGATTGCCACCACCTGGCCGATCGGGATCAGCGTCAGCGCGAAGAACCAGCCGAGCTGCGCAACATAGTGCACCAAATTGCGCCCGATGTGCTGCGGCAGGCGCGACGTCCTGAGCACTTTGAAGCCGCCGGCCCGATAGATGAACGGCGAAAGCAACAGGAATCCTAGCAGCGAACGCACTTCCATGATCTGAAATACATTCAGCTCGCGCGTGGTCTCGCGTCCGGCGACCGCCATGACCAGCATCAGCGACAGCCAGCCGGCCATCCACAGGGCAGCCATCGTTTTGGACGGTGTCGTGTTCATCGGCGCGGGTGTGAGAGGCGAGGTCTTGAGGAAAGGCCGGTATCGGCGACATCCTCGCCGTTTGCAACGGTCAAATCTGCCGGTGCAGCGATGCAGGGCGCCGTGCTAAGGCATCAGTGAACAACGAGAACAATCGGGAGATCTTCGCTCATGCACATCTTGCAGCCGGCCGAGTGGAAAAAACCGCGCGGCTTTTCCCATGGTGTCGTGGTCGAGGGGCCGGGCCGCTGGGTGGTGCTGGCCGGGCAGACGGGCGGCGACGAGACCGGCAATTACGCGCCTGACATGGCAGCGCAGGTCGGGACCGCGCTGAAGCGGATCATCATGCTCCTGGGCGAGGCCGGCGCCAGCCCCGAGCATATCGTCCGCCTGACCTGGTACCTGACCAGCCGCAGCGAATATGAGGCAGCCGGGGCCGGCATCGGCGCGGCCTGGAAGGAAACGCTGGGGCGCAATTTCCCGCCCTCGACCTTGCTCTACATCGGCGGCCTCGTGGACGACCGGGCCAAGGTCGAGATCGAGGTCACGGCGTTCGTGCCGGGCACATAAAAATCGACCCGGCGAGATCGCCGGGTCGATTGTCAATCTACTCGTATCGGCTTAGCGCGACAGCGAGATGTTGGCGCCGCGGAACTGGCTGTCAGCGCGCATCGTGACGTTCTGCTTGTTGCCGGACGTCTTCAGCGAGATGTTGGCGTTGAAGCCGGCAGTGGAGGCGAGCAGTTCATAGTTTCCGCCGGCGCCGCGACCCGAAAGGGAGCCGCTGATATTGCGGCTGGCCTCGGACCAGCTGCCCGCGATGGCGCTGCCTTCAGCCTTGACGTTGGCACCGAGGTTGAACTTGTAGGCGTCGCTGGCGCAGGTCAGAGACAACTCCATGGTCGGTCCGATCGGAGCGTATTTCGCCCGGCAGCGGATCCGTTCGGTCGAGCCGTCATCCAGGGTGACCGTGCCTGAGCCGCTCCAGCTGCCGGCCAGCGGGGCGAACGGGCCGGACTGGGCCTTGCTCTCGGAGTTGGCAATTCCGGCGGCAAACATAACGGCGGCCGCGATCAGCAGCCGCCGGCCCACACCGCTCGTCACGATTTTTCTATTGGCGCGATGCTTCCCACCGCCCGCTGCACGGTATGCCTGCAGATGCTCCATTCCACTTCCCCGATCCGGCGTTGCCGCTGAGTTGACCGTTGGCATATGCACCATTGATCGAAACTTTCACAAGTCCCCCGCTGCCGATGGTGCCGGAAACGTTAGCGCCGGGCGCGGTGATCTTGCCGTCGGCAACCGTCAGCAAGGAGCTCGCGGTCGGCTCGCAGGTGCCGCTCTTGGTGACGATGGTGACGTGCCAGTTGCCGTCATAGGGGGTCTGGGCAAAGGCGGGCGCGGCGAGGGTGGTAACTGAGGCGGCACAGAACGCCGCAATGCGAGCAAAACGCATAAAATCCGTCCTTGAATTTGTCTGATATGCTGACCCTTATTCGGGCCAAATGTGACGGAAATTTGGTGCAGTGCCAAATCGAAAATTGTTCCTGTGGGAACAATGGTTTATTTGGGTTTCAGGCTGGGATTCTTGAAGCAAAATCAATGCCCCGTCACGTTAAGGGTAAACGTCAGGAGATCGACTCAGGAAAAGGGCCTCAGGAAAGACTTGGCGCTGAAGTCGCGAACTGCTCGTCTTGAGTCTTGGACGGCAGCGCCTTGTGGACCTTGGCATAGTCGATCACGTCGGCCAGCAATTTGAGCCCGAGCGGGGCGAGCGCGCGCTCCCACAGTTCCCGCGCCGTCTCGCCCTTCTTGACGAAGCACCACTCCTGGGCCGCGATGGCGCCAGCGTCCATGCGGTCGGCGAGGTGATAGATCGTGCCGCCGGCGATCGGATCGCCTTCCTTGATGGTCCATTCCACGGCCGCCTTGCCGCGGTGACGCGGCAGCAGCGAGGGATGATAGCCGATCCCGCCCAGCTTCGCTGCCTCAAGCGCGTCCTTGCCGATCCGGGCGTGGCTGTGCGCGGTGACGATCAGATCGGTGTCGGGGGCGATCTCGGAGGCCACCACCAGTTTGGGATTGGCCTGGACCACGACGTCGATGCCCGCCGCCTTGGCTGTTGCGGCGAGACGATCCTCGGCGTCGGCCACCACGACGCGCACGATCGAGACACCATGCTCCCGGAGCATGTTCAGGGTGGTCACGCCGAAATGGCGGGAGCCGACAAGAGTAATGCGCATGGGTGTCCGATCCGTCTCGCAACTGCGTCATCTCCCGATAACACGTCCGGACGTCCTGTCACCACCCGCGCTGGGTTTGCGCCGGTTATCAACAACGCGCCGGGCGAGGCTGCGCGATGAATTCCGCGATTGCGGTGTCGGCCGGTCCGGTGCTTCCATGCGCATGGCATCGGCTCGGAGTGAACGCATGCGGAGCGCGTGGTTTGTCCTTCTCGCGGCCTTGGTTGCAACCACTTCGGCGCGCGCTGGCGGACCGCCCTATCCCGTGGTTCCGCCCGAGGTCGGGGTGGCGCCCTTCATCGGCCCGACCTGGGACACCTATCGCTGCGCGGAAGGGCCGGTCACCAATTTTTATCACGGCGCCTATTACGGCCAGGAGCCGCCGGCGCTCTATCGCGGCTACGCGTACCGGCCGCATTACCGCTACAGCGCCTACCGCAAGCTGCCGCGCAAATATTTCTGCGTCACAGACTAGCGTTGCCGCGCCGCCACGGTGGTGCGGCGAGTGCCGACGGCCGGTTCCTGTGTTTCGTTTTTAACAGAGAGACCCAGGGATTTGCCGTTAGAACGTGGACCGACCGGGGCTGGCGACATTTCAACCCGCATCCGTTTTCGAACCCGGATTTGGCCGCTGGCGTGATCGCCTGCGGCTTTTTCATGCTCGGCCATCACGAAATCATCTGACGGTAACGTGATCTCAACCAGCTTGGCGTATCGACGAATCCGTCGCGGATTTGTATTGCGTACCGCGACACCGAGATTGTCGCGCCGGCGCGGGTGCGCCGTGCGGGCTTTTTCGCCGGGACCTATTTCATGCCGAGCGCGATTGAGCAGATCGTCGACGTCTATGTCCGGCTGAAGAACCGGCGCGGCCTCGACGAGCTGATGATGCACAGGCAACGGCTTGCAGTCGATCTGAAGAGCAGGTCCGGCTACGACTTCAGCCTGCCGATCGGCCAGATCGACGAGGAGATCGCGATCATCGAAGCCGGCCTCAGCCGGCTCAAGTCGGGCGATATCGCCGCGACGGACGACGGACGGCCAGTTTGACGTTCAGTCGCGCCGGCCACCGTCGATGACGGTGAACAACGGCCGCGCCTGGGTCGGCTCGACCAGCAATTCCTCCACCAGCGCGGCCGCCGCATCGACATATTTGCGCGTCGGCTTGTCGAGGGGACGCGTGGCCTCGTCGTCGAGCGCGACCTTGGCGGCCTCGACCAGCTTGCGCATTCGCGCCGCGTGGTCATCGCCCGCCGTCAGCGTCGCGCGGGCCAGCGAGCGCAGCACGAACAGCTCGCCCTCGAGGCGGAGCAGACGGTCGTTCAGCCTGGAGAGGACGGCGTTGAGGTCGGCCATGGCGCGCGTTCGTTGCGGAAGATGCATCCTGCTCTAGCGGCGATCGGTGAACGGAGTCCAAACGGCATCGGCGCAATTGCGGCGATCTCCTTCAAGTCTCGCTCCGCGCCAGATAGTCGCGTGCGAAGGCGAGATACCAGTCGAGACAGGCGGGATTGGCCATCGCCTCGCGGTTGATGACCTTCTCGACGGGCTGGCCGAGCAGCAGCTTCTTGATCGGCAGCTCCTGCTTCTTGCCCGAGAGCGTGCGGGGAATTTCGGCGACCGCAAAAATCTCGTTGGGCAGGAATCGGCGCGAGAGGCCGGCCTCGATCGCCTTGTTGATCTTCGCCTGCATCGCGCCGTCGAAGGCGACGCCTTCGCGCAGCACCACGAACAGGGGCATGTAGCTGTCACGGCCGAGATATTCGAGATCGACCACGAGGGAATCCAGCACCTCCGGCAAGGCCTCGATCGCGGAATAGAGTTCGCTCGTGCCCATGCGCAGGCCATGCCGGTTGATGGTGGCATCGCTGCGGCCATAGATGATGCAGGAGCCGTCCGGGTCGACCTTGAGCCAGTCGCCATGCCGCCACACCGGCCCACGGCCGGTGCCGTCGAAATTGTCCGGATAGGTCTCGAAATAGCTCGCGCGATAGCGCGCACCGCCCTTGTCGTTCCAGAAATAGAGCGGCATCGACGGCATCGGCTCGGTGCAGACGAGCTCGCCGACCTCGCCGATGACGGCGCGGCCCTGTTCGTCAAAGGCTTCCACGGCAGCACCCAGCAGACGGCACTGCATCGCGCCCGGCGTCTGCGGCAGTTCGCGATTGCCGCCAATGAACGCGCCGGCGAAATCGGTGCCGCCGGAGATGTTGGCCCACCAGATATCGGCCTGCGCCTTGCTGCCGTTGGTCTTCGACAGGCCAGCGAAGCGGTTGTTGAACCAGGCTTGGGTGTCGGCGCTCAGCGGAGAGCCGGTCGAGCCGAGACATCGAAGCTGTGAGAGATCACCGGCGGCGGCGAGGTCGACCTCGGCCTTGGCGCAGTTGGCGAAGAACGCGGCGCCCGCGCCGAAGAAGGTCGCTTTCGACTGCGCGACGAAGCGCCACAGCGTGGTCCAGTCTGGCTTGTCCCTGGCGCCGCCGGGGCTGCCGTCGAAGATGCAGCAGGTGGTGCCGCTGAGCAGGCCGCCGACCTGGCTGTTCCACATGATCCAGCCCGTCGAAGAGTACCAGTGATAGCGCTCGCCGAACGAGTTCTCGTGGTAGGAGCAGCCGAGATCGTTGTGCAGTCCGAGCAGCGCCAGCACCACGATGACGATGCCGCCATGGCCGTGCACGATCGGCTTCGGCAGGCCGGTGGTACCGCTGGAATAGACGATCCAGAGCGGATGATCGAACGGCAGCCAGGCCGGCTCGAACGCGTCGATCTCCGCGCCGGTTGTTGCGCTAATTTCGGAGAGCAGGGCGTCGGCCGCTGCGGGCGCGGCGGCCTCGCTGTGCAGGATGACGTGCTCGACCGTCGGCAGCGACCGCCGCAGCACGGCGAGGACGTCTTTGCGATCGTGCCGGCGGCCGGCATAGGTGACGGCGTCGCAGGCAATCAGTACTCTCGGTTCGATCTGCTTGAAGCGGTCGATCACGGCGGGCGCGGCCATGTCGGGCGCGCACACGCTCCAGATCGCGCCGATGCTGGCGCTCGCCAGGAATGCGATGATGGTCTCGGGGATGTTGGGCAGATAGGCGGCGACCCGGTCGCCGGGCTTGATGCCTTTTTCTTTCAGATGCAGCGCGAGCGCAGCCGCCTTGCGCCGCAGCTCCGGCCAGCTCGTCTCGCAAAGCCTGCCGTCCTCGCCACAGCTGACGATTGCGGGCAGGCCGGCGGCGTCAGCCGCGTCCACGTGGCGGAACACCTGCCGGGCATAGTTGACCTGCGCGCCGGGAAACCAGACCGCGCCGGGCATCTTGCGCTCGGTGATCACGGCGGCAAACGGCGTCGGCGATTGCAGATCGTAATAGTCCCAGATGGCGTGCCAGAACCCGTCGAGATCGCGCACCGACCATTGCCGCATCTCCTCGTAGCTGTCGAAGTTGAGGCCGCGCTTCTCGGCGAGCCAGGTGCGGTAAAGGGCGATCTGGGGAACGAAGGGTGAGGTCATTGCGTGTCGGCTTCAGTTGCGGGGCGGAGAGTTTAACCGTTGCCGCAGAGTAGCAGAAGCCGCAGTTCGGGCAGGGGGCGTTGACGGGAGTAGCTGGTCTGGGTCCGGTGGAAGCAGTCTACCCGCCGGCTCCGGCCCAACGCCTTCCGAACACGGGTGGCTTGGTTTTCACCGCTTCCCAGCCGAAGAAATGATGTTTGCCGGACCATGTGTGCACCACGCCGCTGCAGATGCTGCACTTGAAGGTGCCGGAATGCGCTTCGGCGTGCTCCTCCCTTGTCGCCGTGTAGTTCATGCTGCAACCCGCGCAGGTGAATTCTTCGATCGTCCAGATGGTATTGGCCATTGCACCGAAGTGGTTTGAGGGACCTCGATGGAAGCGTAGGTGCACGCCTTTGCATCGACGTAAACCGGTCGGCCGAAATCCGGTTAATCACCGTTAGCCAAGCCGGCATCACGTCGCGCACCTTGCCGGCGCTCGCCCACGGCGCCGCCGCAAGATCAATCGCCGGTCCGGATGCTTCGCATGTCCCGGTCGATGCACATCTGCACGCGCCTGATGGCGAGCAACGGCAGCCTGCCTTGCACGCGCCCGGAGCGGGCCCTGTCGCCGACGGCATAGGTGTAGCGCCAATAGCCCGGTGTGGCGTTTGGCGTCAGTGAAAAGCGGATGCCGCGGTGAATTCCCGCGTGTGCGACGGGCTCTCTGGGGCGGCGTGCCATCGTCTCGAAATGCAGAATGGCCCGATGCGTTCCTAATCACGGGCTCGGGCCGGCCCGGTCGCCTTGACGCCGGGTGCGCGGCTGGCAATAACGCGGGGCCGCGCAAGTGCCGGAACCCGCGTCAATGCCGCAAGGAAAGCCGTGCCCGTGAAAAGTCTGCGTCAGCTCCTGACGGGCGAGGACATCATCCAGCTCGTGATCCGCGTCGGCCTGCTCGGCCTGCTGATCATCTGGACCTTGCTGATCATCCGCCCCTTCGTGCCGATCCTTGCCTGGAGCGGCGTGCTCGCGGTCGCGTTCTACCCGGCCTTCAGCTGGGTCGCCAAGATCCTCGGCGGCCGGCCCAAGACCGCAGCGGCGATCCTGACCCTGATCACGCTCGGCATCGTCATCGGTCCTGCGACCTGGCTCGGGATCAGTGCAGTGGACGGCGTGCGCGAGCTGGCGCACCAGCTCGGCACCGGCGACCTCGCGCTTCAATCGGCGCCGGAGCAGCTCAAGTCGTGGCCGGTCGTTGGCCCCTGGTTATTCGACCTCTGGGAGCAGGCCTACAACAACATCCGCGCAGTGCTCCGCGAGGTGGCGCCGTATCTCCAGCCGCTGGCGGGACCGCTCTTGTCGCTCGCGGGCGATGCCGGCGTCGGCACGCTCCAGTTCCTGGTCTCGGTGTTCGTGGCCGGCTTCCTGTTTCCGCACGGGCCGCGGCTGGTTGCGGCCGGCCGCGGTTTCCTGTTTCGCATCGTGCCCGAACAGAGCGAGCATTTCCTGGGGCTCGCGGGCGCGACCATCCGCGCCGTGGCGCAAGGCGTGATCGGTGTCGCGATCGTGCAGGCATTGCTCGCCGGCATCGGCTTCAAGCTTGCCGCGGTGCCGAGCGCCGGCCTGCTCGCCTTCATTGTGCTGCTGCTCTCGATCGTGCAGATCGGCGCCTTCCTGGTGCTGCTGCCGGTGATCATCTGGATCTGGACCGCCAAGGACGTCACCACCGCGCTGCTGCTCACCGTGTTTCTCGTCCTCGTCGGTTTCCTCGACACCATGTTGAAGCCGCTGGTGATGGGGCGCGGCCTGACCACGCCGACCATCGTCATCTTCGTCGGCGTGATCGGTGGCACGCTCGCCCACGGCATCGTCGGCCTGTTCATCGGCCCGATCATCCTGTCGGTGGCCTGGGAGATGATGATGGCCTGGATCAGGACGGAGGACCGGGCAGAGGCGGGGGCAAGGGCGGGCACAGCGGCGGGCGAGGGCTGATCTGGCGCCTCGAACGGCGGGATCGGCCTGCCGGGTTTAATCAGATCTGACGGCCTTGGCCCGGGTGATCAAGATCCATCCGGAACTTGTCTATCCGACTAGACAAGTTACCATGGGCTCGATTCTATTTTCGATTACGGCGGACATGGCGAAGTCTTCCAAACTGGTTGCCGCCAAGCGCGGCAAGGTATTGTTGGTCAGACGCCGGTCGGACGGCCTGTGGATGTTTCCGGGCGGCCGCAAGCGCGCGCGCGAGTCCGACAAGGACTGCCTGCGGCGGGAGATCAAGGAAGAGCTGCCCAAGCTGAAGCTCGGCCGGATCAGCCTCTGGAAGGAAGTGACGGCCAGGAACAAGCGTTCCGGCCGCAAGATGAGCGACGCGATCTTCATCGCCAAGGGCGCCAAGGGCAGGCTCGCGATCGGCGACAAGCACGAGATCGACCGCGCCGTCTGGCAGAAGCCGCGCGGCATCCGCCTAACGCCGACCTCGCGCTATATCCGCGACCGCCTGTTTCCGCGGAAGCGCGGGTGAGCTAGGCCTCCTCGTCGTCCTCCGACGAGAGCTGTATCCGTCCGGTGTGGGCCCGCGAAAAATTGCCGCGCACTTGCGGCGCGGACATTCTGGCCATTTCGGCTTCGCGCTGCTCCTTGCGAGCCTTGCGCGCGCGCTTCATGGCCTGCTTGACCTGAGGGTTCGGTGAATCCTCCGCGAAGAACAGCACCACCTCGCAGCTCGGACATTGCCTGGAATAGCCGTCCTGCAACCGTCCCGCGCGGTCGCGGAATACGGTCTTGCAGCGCGTGCACTGAATCTGGACGAAACTCATGCGCGGTCGATCGACAATGACTGATGAAAATGGATCGTCAGGTGATCCCAAATGTCTGAAGAAAGCTTGAACGCGTCGGCGACACCAAGCCGCTCGATCAGGCGCTATTGCTTGGCCGCCATCGTGTCCAGGCAATGGTTGAGATAGACGGTGCGATCCCTGGGCAGCACCTTCTCGAGATCCGCCTTCAGCGCGCATTCGCGCTGCCGCATCTGCTCGGCCCGCCGCTTCTCGGCCGCCTCGCGATATTCGGGAGCAACCTTGTTGGGATCGACGAGAGCCTGCGAGCAGGCGGGAGCCGTCACGGCGAGTGCAATGGCGGTGATGATCATGAACTGTTTCAAATGAGCCTCCGTAAAAGGCTCATCCTAGCGCTCGGGCGGCGAGGGCTCAAACGGCAAGTTCGCCGAGACGCCCGGCAGCCCAGTTGATTCAACTACCTGAAGTTGGGACTCGTGACGTCCGTCACTTCGGGACGTGGTCGATCTTGTGGCCGAGATGCCCGGTGTCGTGATCGCGCCGCAACTGGCTCAGCGATGTCTCGTTCAACTGATGCAAGACCTCGCTGAGTTCAGTCGTATCCGGATAACCGGCAGCAAAACCCTTGCCGTAGATCTTGCGCAACGTACCGACCAGCGTGTTGCCGTGCTTCTTGCTGATCGCGCCATCCTTGTCGCGGTGGCGATGATCCAGGCCCGTGTCCTTCATGGCTTTCTCCCTGAGCGGCGTCTGCGCGCCTGGAGAGAGCGTGCTCCCAAACGAGTTGATTGGCAACGGCACGGCGCGCGGCAGTTGAGCCTCGTCAAGATGTGGAAAGATCGAAGGCCGTGTGAAGCAGTTCACAAGCGATGGTCGAGATCGCTGCTACGAAGGCCTCATTGCTTGACCGATTGATATTTTGAAAACGCCCCAGCGCTCCACCAGGCGCTGGGGTTTTCACGTCGATCACCGCCACGGCCAGAGCGCGCGGCGCGCGATCGGTCGGGTGCTTTTCGAATGATGCCGAAGGCTGGTGCCGAAGGCGGGCGACTACGCGGCTTGCTCCTCGAACGAGGTGTAGACCTGGCCACCTGGACCGATCACCTGAACGCCCCAGCACCCGTCGGCGATGAGCTCCTTGGCCTTCTTGAGGGCGGCGGCGAGTGACAGCCGCTTGAGGCTGACGATTCCTGCCGTGTCGAAACCGCTGATTTCAAACATGCCGCTCCTCCCTGTTTTGTCGAATCCTACACTTTTTGAGCGGGTTGTCTCGCGGCTTTTGGGACAGGGGCCCGGCGCACGAGCAGGCGGTGGCCAAAATCGCGAAAACAACCCCATGCACAGTAGCTAAGTCCCGCTGGCGCAACGCTTTCTTTTTGGCACATGGCGGTCCTGCATCCGGCGGAGACGCCGGGTTGACGCGTCGGGCAAAACAGGGGTCGTCTGCCAACTTCGGAAAATCCGCTTCGGACCAGGGCGGCTTCCCGGGATCGGGAGGAGCTCGCGCACCGGCCTGCCTGTCATGACCCTCGCACGACCCCGTAGTCGGCCGGGGGTGGCGGGGTCTGCAGCAGGCCGCGGCCGCTAACGTGGAATTAAGCTGAAAAGCCCACAATTTTAGACAGTTGTAGATGGGTGCTGCGTAAGGGAGCTGTCGCGAGGACGTTCCGGCGACGGCTTCCTGTTGCTCGCTCATTTGGGGTCAATGCCATGACCGCGACTTTCGAAACGCAAGGCCTTGTCGAACAGCTCGACCCTGCGGCACTGGCTGCGGCCATCGCCGCCGGCGAACCCGCAAGTTTGGACGCTCCGGAACCGATCAAGCGATCCAGCCGGACGTCCGTCATGGCGCTGTCGGTGTGTGCCCTGGCCATCAACGGCGCCGCGGCGATCTACACATGGCCGTCCGGCCTGCCATCGCTGAATCTGAGCAGCCTGGCTGATCTGCTCCCGCGCCAAGAGGCTTCAGCGCCAAAGCCGGATCCGGTTGTCGCGGCCTTGAAGGATATTCAGTCGACCCAGCAGCAACACACGGCTTCGCTGCAGGAGAGCAATCAGGCCTTGCAACAAAACGCGGCTGTGCTGCAGGCGGATTCGATGGTGCTGCTTTCGCTGCGGCAGAGCATCACGGACGAACGGGTGGATGTGAAGAAGGTATCTTCGCAGCTGTCCACGCTGATTGCGAAGATCGACTCGCTGCAAAATGCCATGATGTCGGACGTCACGTCCTCGGTTCGAAGAGCGCATGCGCGCTATGGACTGTCCGCAGCGATGCGCAAGCGGATGGTTCGGCAGTCGAAATCTGCAGGTCCCGTTTCAGTTGGAGGAGCGCCGTTGAGCGTGCCTGCCACAGTTTCGGGCCCGGAGAGCTGAAGATAGGGTCAGGCAGGTGATCTGAGACTTCGTCCGCGCTCACTTGGCGGGCTCACGTGAGCGCGGCTTTTTACCCGACTTGGAACTACGGAATGGTGGGGGGGGGGGGGGGGGGGGGCGGGGGCCCCCCAAAAAAAAAACGAAGATAAGGGGGCGGCCCGCGGGGGGGGGGGGGGGGTTTTATTTTTTTGGGGCGCCGGCCGCGCTCTGGTGGGGGGCCCTGGTGCGGTGTTTTTTCACCCCACCCCCCCCCCCCCCCCGGCGTCCCCCCCCCCCCCCCCCCCCCCCCCCCGCGAATCCTAAGAAGCGATGATCAGGGGCCCGCCGGTTTGCCCTGAGGGTCTTTCAATAGTAGCGGCGCCTCGGACGGCGCTCGTAATAATCATCGCCGTAATAGCCTTGCCGGCCCTGTTGAAACTGCGGCGGAACCGTTCCGGTCGGGTAACACTGGCCGTCGCGGGTATCGATATCGGCACCGTTTCCGCAAGGAACGGGATAATGGCCATAGCCTCTACCGCCACCATAGTACTGCCGTGCGGCCTGTTCTTGCGGCGGCAAGTAGCCGTTGGGGTAGCACATGCCGTCGCGGGCGCTGACGTCCCAGCCGTGGCCGCACGGCGGTGGGTGCACAGGGACACGGTATTGAACCTGATGAACCTCACCGAGCTGTAGAGCCAGCAAGGTTGCGACAACTGCACCGATCATCGGACTTCTCCCAATCGCACTATGCCTACGCCTGAGCGGCTGAATGATCGCTGAACGGGTTCACGCCGGCGATCTTAACCTCACTTTAGGAAATCGTTGTTCGGCGGCCTGCCGTTGGATATAAAGGGAGCCGCCGTTAGCGTCAGTTGCGTCCGTGAGTCATGATTACCTATAAGCAGTACCATATCCAGCAAGTCGAGCACGGCCCCAAGCGCTGGGTTGCTCGCATCACGCGGACAGACGGCCAAAACATCCGCACGATAATGCCGGCGACTGAGCGTCCCTACCTCGACACGAAGCCGACAACGTCCGCCGAGGAAGCCGAGGCGCTTGCCAAGGAAGGCATCGACTTCGGCGGCGTGGTGTAGGCCGTCGTCGGGGTCGACTGACATTCGTTCGCGAACTCGCCGGTGGCTTCATCCGCCTCCGCAGCCGGCTTTTCACCCAAGAACTATTGTGGCTCGGTTGGCTTGTCTCGCTCATGGCTCTCGGCTTCGGCGGCCGCGCACGCATCCATGCCATGGCATTTGCTCAGATAGTACCGGGCGCCTGCGAAGATCGAGCAAACAATCACCACGGAAACCAGCAGGAAGATCATCCACCGTCGGTTCAACATTCCCATGACCTTCTGCACCCGCCATCCGACGCGGCCCGTTCGCCTGACCGGCCCAGCCAGGCGAGGCGAAGGGTCGATAAGCTCAAATCAGACCTTGTGCTTCGGATTCAGTCTAGCCTCACGCTCCAGCCGCTCGGACTTCAGGCGTTTGAGGTTCTCCTGAAACTCCGGAGTGGCTTGGCTGTCCGCTATTGTCTGTCTCGATCCTATCGGATTGAGGGTCCTTCGATCGGCTTCGTCCGCGACTTGTTGCGCGGCCGACCGTTTGGGTTTGATCATTTGCTTTTTGCCTTCAGGCGAGATTGACCAGGCGGGCGCCGGTCAATTCATTTTCGATTTGGCCGGTCGCGTCGAACATTCTGGAATTCCTCGGGTCCCTTGACGAGCCGCCGCTTGCGGCTGGCCTGGTCATCCGGGCTCGCTTTGTTGTCTTTGAGCTTGTCGATCGCATTACCCGCCATTTCCCGAGCCCGCTCGGACGAGGCCTTGGCGGTAGACGTAACCGCGAGGGCGGGGGCGGGTTTGCCCAAGCCAATATCAACCAGCCGACGGATGGATTCAGAGCGAGCCGGAGTGTCTTCCTGCCCCGACGCCCATGCGTCGATCTGAGCGACAGTCGCCTCCGGCCAGCGCGTGCCGATCTGGACGCCTTGACCAGTAGCGGGGCGGCCGCGATGCTTTTTGGCGCGAATCTTTTTTGCTGGTTTCATTTTATTTGGTACCAAAAAATCATGCCGAAGGGAAGCGCGAACTTCCGACGGCTGTGCCTGTTTAGTGCACTGGCACCGCAATCCCCACGCAACATCACGATCACAGATTGAACTCAGGCGGCCCCCGTAGAGGAAGCGCCAGTTGTACAGCAAAAGGTCGGGAAGCATTTGCTTGGACGAAGGCCTGCAAGGCCGGCGTGATCTCGCTACTCGTGACACGCTCGGCAAGCTCATCTGCGATCTCGCTGGTGGCATCGCGAGACCAGCCCTCGATGGCGTTGAAGGCGACGATACGGACGGGATACGCGTACTGCCCGGAGAGTAGGTCGCGGATGATGGTCTCGATTTCGGTATCCTGCTCGTCGGCCTCGCGCCAGGAGCAGCCGGCGCGCGCGCCGAAGTCTTCCAGCACCAGGTAAATCTCCCGGTCGAGCCGATCCAGCGGCACAATCGACGGCGCATGACGCATGACGCAACTCCTACTCAAGAGGAGCAATCGTTCGACTGTCCGTTCGTTCCGCCCGGAACTCAGGCCGATAGGCAAATGAAAGAGGCGGACGTTTGAGAAGCGGCCTTACTTCTTTGGCAGAAGTCCCAAGACGAACCATTGAGCCGGAAACAGTGGAAACAGCAGCGCTCCCCAGATGAACCAAATGCGCCTAGACCGGCCTCTCTGTGCCGCGAAATTGGCGGTCACGCGCCCACACCACATCATCAGGGTGACAATGACAAAGCCAAACATGATTGAGGCAAGCATGGAGAGGCTCCTGCCGATGGTCCGTTGGTTATCATATAGGATTGGCCTGTCGCCGGGGAGAGAGCCCAAATCAAGATTGCGCGCTTAAGGCGGGGACGACCGGCGCCGCCTTACTTTACTTGT
Source organism: Bradyrhizobium sp. MI1.4 (assembly GCF_055811315.1). Classification (NCBI taxonomy): domain Bacteria; kingdom Pseudomonadati; phylum Pseudomonadota; class Alphaproteobacteria; order Hyphomicrobiales; family Nitrobacteraceae; genus Bradyrhizobium; species Bradyrhizobium sp. MI1.4. Next base: position 64,356 of record NZ_JBVVPP010000031.1, read on the forward strand.
TCTCTGGCTCCGGTGACGAGGCGGAGCCCGGCGTGCGGGACGTCGGCACCGTCTGAGAGAGCGGCAACTGAGGCGGCCTATTTGGGGCGGAATGGCTTTGGGCACACCAGTTTTCCGGAAGAGTCTCGTCGGCAAGCGCCGACATCAAAGCGCCGCTCATTTGCGGCGGCAGGACGCGTCGGCAGCGGAATTCCAGCTGCCGACACAGTGCCGACATGGAGCTTTCTGTCGAAGTTGCGTTTGGGATTACTGCTTCATTGTGTTGGTGAGCGCGCTGGGGCTCGAACCCAGGACCCCGTGATTAAAAGTCACGAAAGTACCATTTCAAAGCATTCCACGACATCACGGGGTATGGGAAATAACCGCTATTTTCCTTGGCAAAACAGCATTTGGAATGCATTGTTACTCCCACGGGGTAACACAGCGTAACACCCCGGTCCAGCTACCCCACGAGCTACCCGGAGCGCATGATGCCCAAGCTGACCGACGCAGCCGCCCACAAGAAAAAGGCCGATCCTGACAAGCGGATTGAGATCCACGATGGAAATGGTCTGTACCTCGTGATCCAGCCGAGCGGATCGAAGAGCTGGGCGTACCGCTACCGGGCTGACGGCAAGAGCAGGAAGTTGACCCTCGGAACTCTGCTCGAGGCGGGGGCAAAGCCGGATGCGGACGCTACCGGGGAGCTGCCCGCGCTCAGTGTTCCGGAGGCCCGCCAGCGCGCCAGCGCGGCTGCCGTCAAGATGCAGCGCGGTATCGACCCCGGCACGGAACGGAAGCGCAAGGAAGCTAAGGTCAGGAAGACGGTCAGCCACATCCTGGATCAGTTCGTTGAGCGCTACGTTCGGAAGGAGGCCAACCTCCGCAGCGCCGACCAGATCGCGACCGTTTTTGACCGCCTCGTTAAGCCCGATATCGGCGATATCAGCATCTATGATCTGCGGCGCTCGCACGTGGTGGATATGCTGGACGACATCGCCGATGAGAACGGCCCGGTGATGGCCGATCGGACGCTGGCCTATTTCCGGAAGGCCTGTAACTGGTACGCCACCCGCGACGACGAGTTCAATTCCCCGATCGTCAAAGGCATGGCTCGCACCAAGACTAAAGACAGGGCAGGGAAGCGGACCCTGGCCGACGATGAAATCCGGGACGTCTGGGCCGGCTTAGAGCGGGTTGCGGAACCGGCCTGCTACGCTCGGTATGTCAAATCGCTCCTGATCTGCGCAACCCGGCGCAACGAATCATCCCGGATGCACTCGAGCGAGATCGACGGGGACGTGTGGACCATCCCGGCTGACCGCTACAAAACCAAGCTAGATCACGTCATCCCGCTGTCGGAGGCAGCCAAGAAACTGTTGTCGGGCGAGAAGGGGTTCCTGTTCTCGACCACTGGCGGCGACAAGCCGTTTAGCGGGTTCTCCAAGGCCAAGCGCGACCTCGATGCGGCCATTGCCAAGATCAGGAAGGCGGACGGCCGTGAGCCAATGCCGGCGTGGCGCCTGCATGACCTGCGCCGCACCGCCCGCAGCCTGATGAGCCGGGCGAAGGTGCCGACCGATCATGCTGAGCGCGCGCTGGGCCACGTCATCGGTGGGGTGCGTGAGACCTACGACCGGCATGAGTACCTGGATGAGAAGCGCGCGGCATTCGAGGCGCTGGCGGGCTTGGTGGAGTTGATCCTGAACCCGCCGGCGGGCAACGTCTTTGCGTTGAGGGCTTAATGGCGCTGTTTGACGAAGGGCTCATAAAGGCGGCGTGCGCGGACAGTGATCCGCGCGCAATCGCAGATCTGTGTGAGAACATCCGCGTGGCTCTGCGCGACCGGCATGCGCTTGGTGCGGCGCCGGTTAGGGCCGGCGGCGGCTTGGGCGATAGCGACGCGGGCAATTTCGCCTATCGCATGCTGCGGGCCTGCGAGCGGGCGTCCATCCCGCCGCCTAAGGGCTTGGTTGACTTATTCCAGATCCTCTTCGACCAAGCTGCCCCGCCGGCCGGCGGTGTTGATGCAGTGAAGGCGAGCAGAGTGCAGGAATATCTCAGCGAAAATCCAGATGCGGGGATAAACGACATCGAGCGTAACATGCGCAAATATCTGGTCGAAAACCCGGATCCGACCGCCGAGCGCCCAAAAACTTACGTTTCTAAGAAGACCATTCTCCGTTGGCTCGAATTAGGGGTGGTGGTGCGCAAGTAACAATGTGCGCACCGCCATTCCATGTGATGAATAGGGGGCTCCTGAAACAGAGGAGCCCTACATGGACTCAACTCCCACTAACCTCTACCTGACCGGCCCGGAAACGCAGAAGCGCTATCGGTGCAGCCATCAAACGATCTGGCGATGGATGAATGATCCAGAGCTGGGCTTCCCGCAGCCAATGAAGATCAACGGCCGCAATCGTTTCGTGCTTGCCGAGCTGGATGCCTTCGACCAGCGCCACCGCGCTGGGGCAATGGAGGCCGCTTAATCACATGATTGAAAAAGAAGAGGGGGGCGCAAAGGCCCCCCAAGAGATTCTTCGTGTCCGCCAAGACGCTACGGAATCTATAGCATCGCTCAACAAACTGCAAGCCGCCTCGCTTCTGCGCCGTTGTGCGATCGCAGCCTCGCTGGCCGAAGCGCTGGCTCCGTTTGTGTACGGAGGTGCGCGATGACAGCAGCAAAACAGATTCCATTTGTGATCGGGATGCCCGACTACAAGCCGGTTGAGGCATGCTCGCCATCTGATGCGAAGCTCGAGCTCAGATTCTTCGCACAGTACGTGAGGGGTAACGAGCGTTTTCACAAGGATCTAGACGAGAAGGAGGTGGAACGTCGGCTCGTCGCAGCGATGGAGCTACGATACCGTGTCCTAGCCGGCCGACTGTTCAAGCACCAGGAATTCGGGAATCTGGACAAGGCAATCGACGTTGAGAAACGGATGCTCGATACGGCGCTGCGGCTCAATTTGCTGGATCACTTCGGCGAGGAGGTGATCTGGGATTATGTCCAGGAGGCCAAAAGGGGCGATTTCGATTTTGCTCGCCCTGGCGAAACGCAAGAGGACGACGACTGCGGCATCCAAGACCTCGCCCATTACGTTGAATTCAGCGACGACGATCCTAATCCACTGATTGAGGATCTGGAATCTGGATCGATCATCGGCTGCGGTGAGACCGGCTTTGTTTATGGGCCAACCGGAACGGGGAAAACTGCTATTGCCAACGCCATGAACCAGGCGATTGCCGGCGGTTCGGGCCTCGGGCGAGCGCACCTGGCGGATGGTCCAATCTATCCATCTAAGCCGGGCCGCGTGCTGGTCGGTGTCTACGAGTCGCAGGCCGACTATCGAAGGCGCATGCGCGCGATTGCCAAAGAGGGGCAGATTGAGCTCTCGCACCTTGACTGGGGCATTATCAAAGCCGATCTGGATATCACCCTCGAGCGCGATCGAAGAACGTTCATCGAGCGCGTGAGGAAGGATACTGCCCGCAACGGTGGCAAGCCGCCCCTCCTCATCACGATCGACACCTTGCCAGCCGCTGTCGGCGGTAAAAGCCTAAATGACGATGACGTGGCTGGGCATTGCTTCGCCTTAGGGCGCGCATTGAACGGTGAGTTTGGCAGCTCCGTCATCTTTGTCGCCCACCCTGGCAAAGACGAGTCCAAGGGCATTTCCGGAAGCTATCGATGGAGGGGCAACTCTGACTTCATCCTCCGAACGGTCAAAACAAAGTCCGGCTATCGGCTGATCAAGGAAAAGGACAAAGGCGGGGCTTTGGATCGGCCCATATTCGACTATGTCCTGAACTTCGTTGAGGTCGATCGCACCTCGAGTGGCAAACCGGTGACAGCTGCTGTTGTTGGCTCGATTACGCCATGCGCCTCGCTAGACGACCAGCGGGAGGCGCTGGAGCGTCCTAGAGACGGCTGGGCGAAATCGCTACGCCCATTTAAGGCTGCGCTCACGACCGCGCTCCTTGACGCCGGCAAGCTCGTGCAGCCGTACGGCAACGAAGGGCCAACCGTCAGTGCTGTGCCTGCCGGAAAAGTTCGGGATGAGTTTACTGCCGCGTGCCCGGCAGAAACGGCTGACAGCAAGCGCATGCGCTTCAATCGAGCTCTCAAGAAGGCGGTAGAGGATGAACTGATCTGCTCGCGGGAGATTGGTGGAATTGATCATCTTTGGATCACCAAACCGAACACCTCACCGAACAAACAGAACACCCTATAGGTGTTCTGTTCTGTTCGTTCGGATTGGGGCGTTGAACAGAGCGAACGAACGTTCGGAGCGTTCGGTTCGTTCACTAGTTGGACGCCGGCCGGTTCCTCTCTGTCGTTCGATGGTGTGGGGCGCAAAAGCCGGTCGGCGATCCTCGTTGCATTTGTGCAAGCTCGTGCGGATTTTTTCTCGCGAGCTGCGCGCAACTCATTTTATGCGAGTCGGTACAAATAAACAGGGCCGATTTAGCTCGTGATTTATGATCACGGGACCAAATGGAATACTATGTTATATTGCAACAGGTTACGGCTCGATGCATGTTACCGGGTAACGATACGGGTAACTAGACCCTCAATACCGCCGCGATGCGCGCAGGAAACATGAGCGAAGTTGAACCAAAGACCAAGCTACTGACGCTCGCGGATCTTGATGGCCGCACGCGCGCCGCGCAGGCGGTGAGCAAAACCATTTCCGCGCTCGTGTCCGATCTCGGCGGCAACGACCACCTCTCAACGGGTGAGCATGAGATCGTGAAGAGCGCAGCAATGACCGGCGCGATGCTCGAGAACATGGCCGCTCGCTGGTTGACCGGCGAGCCGATCGATCCAGGCCAATACGCCACGCTCAGCAACGCCCAGCGCCGCCTCCTTGAGACCGTGGGGCTGCGTCGTCGCGCGAGAGACACAACGCTTGACCTTGATGCCTACGTCGCCAGCAAGGCTGGCAAGCCCGCTCAGAGGCCTTCTGAGTCCACCACCACTATCAACGAGGAAACACCATGAGCAAATCCACACCAGCTAAGCCCAACTACCTGATGCCCGGCCGCGAAGGCGGCAAGCCAAGTGCTGCCGGCAGCGGCACCACGCATCGCGAGCCGAACTCGCCGCAGGTCAAGGTCGGCAAGTGAATCCCGAAGTCATCCTCATCAGCCACCCCAACGTCACGTGGCCCGGCGCTGTTGATCTCCGTACGGTCACGGACGGTTGGCTGCTCGCCATCACACGCAATCCTGTTCGCGATGGCGCCGCACGCCTGATCGAGGAGGGCTTCGGTCCGTCCACCACGCTCGTCATCCGCGACGCTAACGACGGGCGACCTGAGATCCGCACCACCATCAAAGAGGCCCTGAAGGCCTGATGGACATTCTCCAAGCGACCACGGATGAGAAGCTATTCGCTCGCTGGTTCAAGGACCACGAGACGTGGCAGGCGTGGTTCGCTTTCCTTTGCGCGCTGTTCGCTCTGCCGATGTCCCCCGAGCAGATGGCGATCTATCGCCAATGCACCACCCGGACGGAGCCTCCCAAGGTTCGCTTCAACGAAGCTTGGCTGGTCTGTGGCCGCCGTGCCGGCAAGTCGTTTGTCCTGGCACTCATCGCCGTCTTCCTCGCCTGCTTCTACAACTGGCGGCCTTACCTCTCGCCCGGCGAGCGCGGCTACATCATCATCATTGCTGCGGACCGCAAGCAGGCGCAAGCCATTCTCCGCTACCTCAAGGCGATGCTCCTCGAGGTGCCCATGCTGCAAAAGCTTGTGTCGCAAGAGAATGCCGAAAGTGTCGAACTGACCAATGCCGTCACCATCGAGGTCGCAACGTGTTCTTACCGAACGGTGCGCGGCCGAACGATCGTGGCCGCACTCTGCGACGAGGTGGCTTTCTGGCCCTCTGAGGACAGCAGTTCGCCAGATTATGAAGTTTTAGACGCGTTGCGGCCGGGGATGGCGACGGTGCCTGGGGCGATGTTGCTTTGTGCTTCATCGCCCTACGCCCGTCGCGGCGCGATGTGGGACGCCTTCACGCGTTTCTTCGGCAAGAACGATGCGCCAGCGCTCGTTTGGAAGGCGCCGACGCTGACAATGAATCCGACCGTTCCCGTGGGCGTTATCGAGGCCGCTTACGAGCGAGACCAGGCGAGCGCCTCTGCAGAGTACGGCGCTGAATTTCGTACCGACGTTCAATCGTTGGTTACGCGGGAGGCGGTGGAGGCGTGCATTGAAAGCAAGGTGTATGAGCGTGCACCCAATCGCCTCCACCGTTTCCACGCTTTCGTAGATCCCAGCGGTGGCGCGTCAGATAGCTTTACCCTGGCGATTGCCCACCGCGAGGGCGACACCGTCGTGCTGGATGCCATTCGTGAGCGTAAAGCTCCGTTCAGTCCTGAAGAGGTCGTGGAGGAGTTTTGCTCACTTGTGAAGCAATACCGCATCGCCATGGTTCGCGGCGATCGGTATGCTGGTGAGTGGCCACGGGAACAATTCCGCAAGCGTGGCATACATTATGAGCCCTCGGATAAAAACAGATCCGAGCTGTATCTCGACCTTCTGCCTAAGATTAATTCCCGCACTGTTGAGCTGCTCGACCACAACGGCCTCGTTGTTCAGCTGCTCGGCTTAGAGCGCCGTACGTCGCGCGCCGGCCGGGACAGCATCGATCATTCCCCTGGCGGCCACGACGATATTTGCAACGCGGTCGCTGGTGCGATTGTCTGCGCGCCGAAAAGCGGCGGGTCATCTTCACGTGGCCCGATCTCTCATGAGGGACTCGGGAAATTTAAGGTTCACGGCTACCTAGGAGCGCGACAATGACTGACACGATCGAAATTAGCCCAGCCGCAGAAGCCTGGCTGTCTGGCAACATGGACCAAGCGCAGGCACTCAATCAGCCGATTCCGGATGAGCCCGTTGCCACTTCGGAGCCGGTACAGCCGTGGTTGAAGAACCACTTGGAGGCCGACAAGCTCCAGCAGAAGCCGGCTGATCAGGCGCAGCCAAGTGTTGTTGATACCGCGCTGAACAAGCTCACCAGCAGCGGCGGCGAGCACACGGCGCTGGTGCAGAGTTGGGGCTCGGACGCGAAAGAAAACCTGGCCTACGCCTTCGAGGCTTACAAAGACATTGTGGCCAACAAGCCGGAGCTGATTGATCGAGTTGAGGCCTCCGGCCTAGGCAACGATCCAATCCTTCTCGAACACCTCGCACAACATGGGCGTCTGAAGGCCAACCTTATGGGAGACAGCACGGTAAGCAGCCGACGTTCGCAGTTCGATGAGCCTCGCCAAGCCCTCCCGGCTGGCAACAGCGCGGCGCAACGCGAGCTGGATTCCATCTACAAGAAAACACCGCCGGGCAGCGAAGGCTACAGGGACCGTGACGTTCAGCGTCGCATCCAGCAGCTCAACGAGATGATCCACGGCACTGCGCCTGCGGTCGGCCACGGAGGGCGCACGGCATGAGCGACATTCACGACCTCGTGGCAATGGACCTTTACGGCTTTTCCCTCGCAATCCAGGCAATGCCCTGGAATACCTTCTTTTACAAAACCGATCACGCGCTCGACGACATTCTCGAGAGCCCCGGATATTTCAACGAGGTGGCTGAGAACCTCCGGCGGAACGATCGGATTGAGATCACCGCGAGTGCTGACGGGGTGCCTGAGGCGGCCACGCTCGTGGTGAGTTCGGTATCCAATCGCCGTGGTGGCGATAAGTCAGTTGTGGTCACGAAGCTGGGGCGCCGCTGATGGGTCAGCGCGTCAGAATTCCCGGTCAAGGCGGCAAGATCGAAGCGAGGGCGGCGCTGCTCCGCGCTGCCGTTGCTGCTGAGCTTGCGCGAGTTGAGGAAGCGAAGCGGCCCACGCCGAAGAAGCCGGCCCGCAAGACGTTTGCGCATATTCGCGACTACCGAGAGGCGCGTTCATGACGGCGATTAACGCGCCCAGATCAAGCGCAGGGCCGCGCCAATTTTGGATGCGGCAGTTGCCGCAGTGCTGGTGAGATGATCAAAGAGTTGAGGTGGATAATCTCGGCGCAGCGGCGACGTACGGGTTGACTCTTCAGGCACCAAAGGCTGTCATCGCAGTCGATGCAACCAGAAATTTTCCCGCCGCCGCCGAAAGGATCGAGCCCGTTTGCTTGGCTGGCCCATATTAATTGGGGGCATGGGATGATTGGTAAGACGACCGTCGCTCTCGTTGTCTTGCTCGCGATGTTGGCCGTGGGGCTGTCGCGCATTCCAAGCGAGGCCGGAATGCTGGCTATCGTTGCGGTCGGCGCAATTGCCTTTCTTGCGTTCCTTGGTTTCCAAGCCTGGTTCGCGAGCCGCCATCCGGATTTGGCGGCCACGGAAGGGCCAACCTACGTGCAAACCAGACAGATCGAGCTTGCAGCGAAAAACCTGCCGTCGCCGCCCGTCACTGAGCTAATACCCGACCCTCAGAACCCAACACAGCTAAAGCCGGCTAGCCTCAAATGAACGAGCGCTTCTTGCACATCAGCTTCACGTTCAACGAAGGTTTGCCCAAGGTTCAAGAGCTAGAGCCTGCCTTCAATTACCTTGCACCTGATTGGCTCCGTTATACGCCCAATTGTTGGTTGGTTTGGACTGCGAGACCCGCCAGCGATTTCGTGTACTGGCTGAGGCCCTTCATTGGTGCCTCCGACTCCATGCTGATCGTGAAGGCGGACATGAGCGATCGGAATGGGATTCAGCCGGCATGGATTTGGGAGTGGATGGACAAGAAGCGTGCGCTTGGGCCGCCGCCGCCTCCCGCACCGCCTCCCTCCGATCTGGGGCAGCTGTTCGGGTTGCTGGGCGAGCCATCACCCAAGCTGGGTGATTTCTATAAAAATTTGATTGAGCCGCCAAAGCCCTCAAAACGATAGTTCGCGGCCTCTTGAGGTTGGAGTCGGCCGCAGCGCGGGGACCTTATTCCTCCTGAAGGGGGAACAAGCTTAGGGGATTGACCATTTACCTCTGTACTTCTGGAGGAGGTACGGTGATGAGGAAATGTATTTTAGCCCTGGCCGCTTTATTGGCGGTGAGTGCGGGCGCGATGACTACAGCCCAAGCGCAGCGATTTGAGGTCGGCCCAGGTGGCGTTTACGTCGATCGAGACGGGTACGATGACTACCGCCAGGATCGGTATCGCCGGTCCTATAATCGAGATCCTCGTGGTCAAAGCTGCGGTTATTGGCGTCAGCAATGCGCGGAAAGCTGGGGCACGGGTCATATGTTCGGCGTCTGCATGCAACGCCGCGCTGCCGTCGTAGCTTGCGGGGGGTACTAACGGCTCCTAGCGCCAGTAGCGAAGACCATTCCCTCACGAGGCACCTCGTGCCCGCCAATTCACGCTGGCGGGATGTCATTCCGGCGGGATCGGCATCCAATGGGTGAAGGTAAACGGCTGGAGATTCGACGCGTCGACGAAGGCCTGCTTGTCGGCATGCCACCGAACTGACGCGGCGAATTCCGCAGCATCCTTGCCCATAGCTCGATCGATCGCGAAGAACGATTTTCCATTCTTTGAAGCGTCTGCCGCAGGTCGCCAGGGCGAGACTGTTTCATCGCGGACACCGCGAAAAACGATGTTCTCGATTGGGTCCTCGTGTTTTTCTGCCGGATGCGAGGACTTCAGCAGGCGAGACACGATTTCATGCGCAGCTTTCGCGTCATCCGCAAGCACAACGACGCTCAGGTTCAGCTCAATTCGGGAGCTCATGGCGATCCTTCTTTTAATCAAGGGTCTCAGTTTAGCTTTCGGACGGCGGGGCCTCAACTGCATTAACTTGGGAGGGCTGCATCCTTCCTTCAACAGCGCCGATTGCCTCCCGGATCACGCTGGCGGGCCTGTTCCCAATACGGAGGAACGCTCCAACCTGCGAGCTGTTGGAACACTAGGCTCGATGAGGATGGCTCGTGCGGTGGTTTGTGGGAATCTTGGTTGCTCTATTTGCCTGTTCAGCGATCTACATCGGCTCGGCGGTTGTCTCTCTGGGAGGTTTGGTCAACGCTGTCCGTGCACAGGATGCGGCTGAGGTTCTCGCCCGTACAGACACGGCAAGGCTGCGCCGGTCTTTGGTGGATCAGATCGTTCAATCCTACCTTCAGGAGATTGGCCGCGACAGGCCTGTCAAGCCTCTCGAACGCTTGGCCGCGAACACTTACGGAGCCTCAGTTGCGGACGCGATGATTGCGAAGATGCTCACACCGGAAAGTCTTACAGCCATTCTGAACAGGGGCTCGATTGCGGTGGGAGACGCTGAAGCAAACATGCAAAGTCTGTCCGCGATCGATACGTCCCGGATTATTGAGACGCTCCGCCGCATATCGCCGACTAAACCTGTAGAGTTTCTGATCAGGCTCGGTAATAGCGAAAGTGCCGGAGGCGTCAGCCTTCATTTTGAAGGCAACGGGTGGAAGTTATCGGGCATTCAGTTGCCCGGCGCGGCCGTTCGGGTCCTTGCTCGAGATTTGATAAAGACAAAGGGCGGGACAGGTTAGGGCGCAGCGGCATGAATGCTCGCGGAATCAGAGCTGGTTCACGCTGGCGGCCTTCATGCGTTGGTGCCCATTTTGGGAGGCGCAAAGTCAGGCCGAACATCGGCGCCCCGACTACCGCAGCCTTGGCAGATGAAACGTGGCTCAAGGTCCGATAGCCTCATACTGTCAGGCCAGCGGTCGGCCTCCAGAGCGACGTGATGGCCGCAATGGCAATAGACCAGCACGCGGCGCGGTCCCATCTCTCGCATCTCGCCAAAGGTAATCTTCATCTGCCGGCCGTCGGCGTGCGTAGGTGTGTGGCGTTGCGGATTCCGATCGATGTCGCCCAGGATTCCGAGATGATCTCGCCCACCATTCCGATTTGAAGTCGCCCACCCGTTCCGAAATGATGTCGCCCACCATTCCGGGATGATGTCGCCCGGGTGACGAGGCCTCTTCTGGCTCCCATAGGGTCAACTCTTTCGGCTTTGCGAAGGGGACCCTGGATGCCGACGGAGAGGCTTGCGATGCGCCGTGTGCGCGATGTGATCAGAATGAAGGCGGCCGGGCTGCCGAGCCGCGAGATTGCGCGACGGGTGGGCGCGGCGCCCTCGACGGTGCGCCTGGCGCTCCGGCGGTTCGAGGCCGCGGGCTTGAGCTGGCCGTTGCCAGACGACGTCACCGACACGGTTCTGGAACTTCGCCTGTTCGCGAAGACCGGCAATGGCAACCGTCAGGGTCACCGCCGCATCGCCGAGCCCGACTGGGCGACCGTGCACCGCGAGCTCAAACGCAAGCACGTGACGCTGTCGATCCTGTGGGAGGAATATATCGCCACCGAGCCCGGCGGATACCGGTACTCGCGCTTCTGTGAGCTCTACCGCGCCTGGGAGGGCCGCCTGTCGGTGACGATGCGCCAGGCCCATGCGGCCGGCGACAAGTTGTTCGTCGACTATGCCGGCGATGGCGTGCCGGTGGTGGTCGACCGCCTGACCGGTGAGCGCAGAACGGCGCAGATCTTCGTCGCCGTGCT
>NZ_JBVVPP010000032.1:0-74831 GCF_055811315.1 Bradyrhizobium sp. MI1.4
ATGGGTCCTGGCTTTCGCCAGGACGACGAGCCTAGCTCGCCTCCGCAAGCAGCGACAATTGCCGCGGCTGCTGCTCGGTCTGGGTCTGGTCGGTGAGGTGGGTCGGATACGCCCCGGTGAAGCAATGATCCGAGAATTTCGGATTGGCGGGGTCGCGGCCGGGCTCGCCCATGGCGCGGTACATGCCGTCGATCGACAGGAAGGCGAGCGAGTCGGCGCCGATGATCTCGCGCATCTCTTCCAGCGAATGCGTCGCCGCAAGAAGACCACCACGGTCCGGCAGGTCGATGCCGTAATAGTCGGGATAGAGGATCGGCGGCGAGGCGAGGCGGAAGTGCACTTCCTTGGCGCCGGCATCGCGCATCATGCGCACGATCTTCTTCGAGGTGGTGCCGCGGACCAGCGAATCGTCGATCAGGATGATGCGCTTGCCTTCGATCGCGGCGCGGTTGGCCGAATGCTTCATGCGCACGCCGGATTCGCGGATCGCCTGCGTCGGCTGGATGAAGGTGCGGCCGACATAGTGGTTGCGGATGATGCCGAGTTCGAACGGGATGCCGGAATGCTGGCTATAGCCGACCGCGGCGGGCACGCCGGAATCCGGCACCGGCACCACGACGTCGACCGGCACGTGGCTCTCGCGCGCGAGCTGCGCGCCGAAGGCCTTGCGTACCTCGTAGACCGAGCGGCCGTGGACGATGGAATCCGGACGGGAGAAGTAGATGTATTCGAAGATGCAGGGGCGCGGCGCGATCGGCGGGAACGGCTTGTGGATGTCCTGGCCGCTCTCGTCGAACACGATGACCTCGCCGGGCTCGATGTCGCGGACGAAGCGCGCGCCGATGATGTCGAGTGCGCAGGTCTCGGAGGTCAGGATCGGGCAACCATCGAGCTCGCCGAGCACCAGCGGACGGATGCCGCGCGGATCGCGCGCACCGACCAGCTTCTTGTTGGTCAGGGAGACCAGCGCATAGGCGCCCTCGATCTCGCGCAACGCGTCGATATAGCGTTCGATGAAGCGGCTGCGCCTCGAGCGCGCGACGAGGTGCAGGATCACCTCGGTGTCGGTGGTCGACTGCATCATCGCGCCGTTCTTCACGAGCTCGCGGCGCAGCGTCAGGCCGTTGGTGAGGTTGCCGTTGTGGGCGACCGCAAGGCCGCCGGCATTCAGTTCGGCGAACAGGGGCTGCACGTTGCGCAGGATCGTCGCGCCGGTGGTGGAATAGCGGACATGGCCGACTGCCATTGTGCCGGGCAGGCGATCGATCACCTCGCGGCGGGAGAAGGTGTCGCCGACGAGGCCGAGGCGGCGTTCGGAATGAAAGCGGCCGCCGTCATAGGAGACGATGCCGGCTGCTTCCTGGCCGCGGTGCTGAAGGGCATGGAGGCCGAGCGCCGTGATGGCGGCGGCATCGGGGTGGCCGTAGATGCCGAAGACGCCGCATTCCTCGCGCAGCGTATCCCCCTCCAGATCGTCTTGAAGTTCCAGCGCGGCCGGGCCGAGATCAAGTAGGGCGTCCTGGTCAGGATTTCGCATCTCGTCCGAGCCTCTCGTTAGGGCTTAATCAACGCGCCGCGGGTTTCTCGATCAGCTTTTTAAGGCTGTCACGAGCCGGTTTGCTGTATCCGTCGCCACTGCCCGAAGGCTGCTGCTCGGAATCAGTTTGCTCTTCATCTGGTTTGTTTTTCTTGAATCTCTTCAAGATGGTGTTCTCGGGGTCGTCAGGCAAGAGGGCCATCAGCCAATCCCCGGTTCCCTGCAGCACCACGCGGGATTTGGCCCCCGTGACCCAATCCGGGCGCTGCTTGTCCGGCACGAGCCAGGTGAAGAACAGGAAGGCGACCACGACGATCAAAAGTCCGCGCGCCAGCCCGAACAGAAAGCCGAGGGTGCGGTCCAGTGCGCCGATGCGCGAATCCAGGATCATGTCGGAGATCCGGACCGTGATCACGGAGACCACGACCAAAGTGCCCACGAACACGCCGGCAACCACGACCACGCTCGCGACGGTATCGTTGTTGAAATAGGTCTTTGCGGTCGGCAGCAGCTTCGAGAATGAATAAAGCGTGACAATCGCCGCCGTGCCCCAAGCCGCGATCGACAGGATCTCGCGCATGAAGCCGCGAACCATGGCGAGCAGGCCCGAAATCAGCATCACACCGAGCAGGATCAGGTCGAGGATGGTTACTGGCATCGGCTGGTCTGGTCCGCTCGTACTTCAAGGTGCTCAGCGAATCGGTGCTTGGCCGCCGCCCTAAGTGAGGGCCAGACGACGTTCCCGGCAAGGCCGCAACCACACAATCCCATGCTGCTTTTGTGACGGCTGTATAGCGGCGAGGGCGGGGGACGTCACCACCGGCTAACCCTCTCCACGGCGGAATCTTGCTGGTGTGGCATTTTTCTCTGCCGGTGCGCTCGAGTCGCCCCGCCGGGAGCCGCGTGCGGCGATCTCGGCGACCAATGTCGTCAGGCTGTTGATCGCGTTCAGCGACAAGCCGGCATCGCCGCCGGCTTCGCCCCGGGCCGATTCGGGCAGAACGGCACGCTGGAAGCCGAGTTTTGCCGCTTCTTTCAGCCGGGCCGGGGTCTGCGCTACCGGGCGCACCACGCCGGACAGCGAGATCTCGCCGAAATAGACCGCATCGGAGGGCAACTGCGCATTAACCAGCGAGGACACCAGCGCCGCCGCGGCGGCCAGATCAGCCGCGGGCTCGTGGATGCGCAGGCCGCCCGCGACGTTCAGATAGACGTCGTGGCCGGACAGCTTCACCCCGCAATGGGCTTCCAGCACCGCCAGCACCATCGATAGCCGGCTCGGATCCCAGCCCACCACGGCCCGGCGCGGGGTGCCGAGCGAGGTCGGCGCCACCAGTGCCTGCAATTCGACCAGAACGGGTCTTGTACCCTCGATACCCGCGAAGACTGCGGTGCCGGGCGTGCCGAGATCGCGCTCCGACAAAAACAGCTCGGAAGGATTGGTGACTTCGCGCAGGCCAAGCCCGGTCATCTCGAACACGCCGATCTCGTCGGTCGGCCCGAAACGATTCTTCACGGCGCGCAGGATGCGGAATTGCTGCGAGCCTTCGCCCTCGAACGACAGCACCGCATCGACCATGTGCTCGACCACGCGAGGGCCGGCGATCTGTCCGTCCTTGGTTACATGGCCGACCAGGATGATGGCCGCGCCGGTCCTTTTGGCAAAACGGATCAGGGCCTGCGCCGAGGCGCGCACCTGCGTCACCGTGCCGGGTGCCGATTCCACCGTGTCGGTCCACATGGTCTGAATCGAATCGATCACGATCAGCCGCGGCACCGCGCCCTCAGACAGCGTCGAGACAATGTCCTCGACCGACGTTTCGGCGGCGAGCTGCACCGGCGCATCCGACAGCCCGAGCCGTTCGGCGCGCAACCGCACCTGCGCGACCGCCTCTTCGCCGGAGATGTAGACGACGCGGTGTCCGGCGCGCGCGAGCAGGCTTGTGGCCTGCGTCAGCAGCGTCGACTTGCCGATGCCGGGATCGCCGCCGACCAGCAGCACCGAGCCGCGGACAAAGCCGCCGCCGGTCACGCGATCGAGCTCCGTCATGCCGGAGGACAGGCGCGGGGCGTCCTGGGTTTTTCCGGACAGGCTCTCGAGCGCGAAGGTCCGCCCCTTGCGCTTGGAGCGGATCGACACCGGCACGCTGCCGGTCGTGTCCTCCTCCGCGAGCGTATTCCACTCGCCACAGGACTCGCATTTGCCCTGCCAGCGGTTATAGGCCGCGCCGCAGTTCTGGCAGACGAAGGAAAGTGTGTTCTTGGCCATGGGGACAGCGAGTCCGGGGACAGCGAGTCGGGGGTTTCAGGTTTGCTGATAGCACGGAATGACGGGTCGAGAGAGTGAGCCCCGGCGCCCCCCCGAAGCCCGGCTACGGCTGCGCCGCGTTCCAGAGCATGGAGAGGCCGGCCGCGATCATGATTGCGTCCATCACCAAGCGGAACATCTCCGGCTTCAAGCGCAGCACGAAGCGTTTGGCGATGAAGGCGCCCGCCATCAACGACGATCCTGCGACCAGGCCTTTGACGAACACATCGCCAGTCAGCGCGCCGAAACGTTCGAAAGTCACGGATTTCGCAACATAGAGCCCGAGCGAAGATGCCGCTTCGGTGGCGAGGAAAGCGCCGCGGGACAAGCCGTAGAACAGGAATAGCGGCACGCTGAGCGGGCCGGTGGAGACGACGATGCCGGTGAGATAGCCGATGACGGCCCCGCCGATCGCCAGATGCCAGAGATTGGCCTTGAGATCGTGCCGCGCCAACCAGTGCCGAACCGGCACCATCGCGATCAGGAAGACGCCGATGGCGAGATCGACGGCGTGCGAGGGCAGGGCCAGCAGCGTCCGCGCGCCGAGCACGGCGGCTGGAATGCCTGTCACCGAATAAGCCGTGCAGGCCCGCCAGTCGACCTCGCGCCACCAGGCCAGGATTCGTGACAAGTTGGCCATGACGGCGGCCAATGCCATGATCGGCACCGCCTCCTTTGGCCCATAGGCATAGACCAGCACCGGCATCAGCATGATCGACGAGCCCGTGCCGACGATGCCGGAAATGGTGCCTGCGACGAGGCCGACGATCAGGACGAACAAGAAAGCCAAACCAGTCTCCACGAATCGGGAGAGTTTAGCCGCGGCCAGCGGCGCGGGCGATCCGCGAGGCGAGAGAACCTTATCTTGCCGAGAGCCCGGCGTTAACCATCGCCGACGGTTCCAGTCTGAGCGAAATCGCTTCGAAGTTTCTTAAATCTTACTGGGTACCTCTCTTGGGCATAGTGACCTGGGGGAAGAAGAGTATGGGTAAGCGAGCCAAACGCGGAAAGGCGCAGACGTTCGCAATCCCGATGGCCGCGAGAGTTGCAGTTGGCGCCGTCGCCGTCGCAGCGTTGGGGTACGGCTTGCTGTCCCGACCGGCGAACGTGCAACCGGCACGAAAGCCGTCCGCGCACGAAGCCCAAGCGTCATCAACTCCGGTTTACGTCTCAACGCCTGTTCATGCATCAGCTCCGACGCCGGCTTCGGCTCCGCTTACGGCCCCGGCGCCTCTGGTCGAACCGCCCAAAGCGGCTGACGTTCCCGGAGCATTCGTGCGGCAGGTGGTTGACTACGCCAGCCGCCAGACGCCGGGCACCGTGATCATCGATACCAAGAACACATTCCTCTATCTCGTTCTGAACGACGCGCAGGCACTGCGCTACGGCATCGGTGTTGGCCGCGAAGGTTTCACATGGTCCGGTGAGCAGACTGTGGCTCGTAAGGCAGAATGGCCGGATTGGCATCCGCCTGCGGAGATGGTCTCGCGTCAGCCTTATCTGCCGCGGTTCATGGCAGGAGGTCCTGGCAACCCGCTCGGCGCTCGGGCGATGTATCTGGGCGACACCGAATATCGAATTCACGGCACCAACAAGCCCGATACGATCGGGAAGCGGGTCTCGTCCGGCTGTATCCGACTGACCAATGAGGACGTCGTTGACCTCTATGATCGCGTGAAAGTCGGCGCGAAAGTGATCGTGCTTCCGACGACCGTTGCCCGCCGAGCACCCCAAGGAGCGCCAGCCGACGCCGCGTTCCGGTTACCGGACCCGGCATCACCGCCGAACCGGCCCTCGGCAACTCACGCGCAGATGCCGTCATCTGGAGCGAAGATCGCCGAGGCGCAGTAATTCGTCCTCCGTCCTCATCCTGAAACGGAGGACAAGGAGGCAATTCAAGTCGCCTACGAGGTCATCCGGCCCGAAGCTTGTGACAGGCACAACAATTTATGGCTTGTAGGGCGGAGGACAGACCACCACCTCGCCCGGAGAACTTCTCCGGCACGGCTCAGTCACCCGGATTGCGGTATGAGTATAAGCGTAGCTCAGAGCTGCGCCGGTTAGAGCAGCACCAAGGATTGCAATTTGCCATCGCAATTTCATGCCTTCGACTTCCCGAAGAGGGGCGTCGACGCGCTGCCCCTTCATATCGAAGCCCGAGCTGTCTCCCGTAGGCCCTTCGCATCGCATGACGCGCTGCTGCGATGAAGTCCACGCTCAACCGTGTCGACGACCACTTCTGAAAACATCCCGCCAGTGTTTGCCCGACGCGTCAAATCAGTGTTTCGGAGCATGCGTAACCCATTGATTTGCCAGCCATCGGCTACTGTGCATGGGGTTGTTTTTCATGTTTTTGTTGAGTTGGCGCGGCAAGTCGGTGCTCGCAGCACATGGGGCAAGTCCGGCTACGCGCTGCTGACAGCATGTTGGCAGCAGGGTCCGGCTACGACCATCTCCTGACAAAACAAAGAGTGGGTCATGCGGGTCGAGGGAAGCTGTCATTGCGGTGAGACGGTGTTCGAGGTGACGGAGGCGCCCGCGAGCGTCACCCGTTGCACCTGTTCGCTCTGCGCCAAGCGCGGCGCGTTGTGGGCCTATTACACGCCGGCGCAGTTTCGGCTGCTGTCGCCCGCGGAGAACGTCGCGACCTATCTCTGGGGCAGCCGCACCGTCAAACACCATTTCTGCGCAAGCTGCGGCTGCGGTACCTATTCGGAGTCGCCGGACTGGTCGACCGGCAAGCCCGATTTCGACAATCCGAGGGTCGCCGTCAACGCGCGCCTGTTCGACGAGTTCGATCTCGAGACCGTGCCGGTGACCATGATCGATGGCAAGAATTTATGGTGAGCATGCGCTCTCGCGCATGTCTGCTGCTCGTCCGTGCTCTTGAGGCCCTCTTGAAAAGCTGATCTGTTTCCGGCCCGACAGAAAAAGGGGAGGAAGCCGATGATGCGTCTTTTCGCGCGAGTGATGCTCGCGATGTGTCTGGCCGTTGTAGCCGGCTTCAATGCGCAGGCGCAGACCAGGCCCAAGGTCACGACATCAGGACCGGATTTCCCCAAGGCCGCGCTGTTCGTCGGCAACAGCTTCTTCTATTACAACAACGGCATGCCCGGGCATCTCTCCTTCATGGAGCGGGCTGCGGACCCTGAAAACAAGACGGCCTATCGCAACACCATGGCGACGATCGGCGGTTCCGGCCTCGATTGGCATGACATGGACAACCTGCTGCGGCCGGGTGGCCTCGGCGCCTATTCGTTCGACGAGCAGAACAACGTCGTCTTCAACAAGCCGGGCAGGCAGTACGACGCCGTCGTGATGATGGATTGCAGCCAGTGCCCCATCCATCCGCAATTGAAGGACGCGTTCACGACCTTCGTAAAGAAGGACAGCGAGATCGTCCGCGCCAACGGCATGCGGCCGGTCTTGTTCATGTCCTGGGCTTACGCCGACAAGCCTGAGATGACGGAAGCGTTGGCCGAGGCCTACACAATCGCAGGCAATGCCAATGATGCGCTGGTGATCCCCGCAGGTTTTGCCTTCGCGCGCGTGCGCAAGCTGCAGCCCGAGCTCAATCTGTATGCGCCGGACAAGCGGCACCCGAGCCCCGCAGGCACATATCTGGCGACCTGCGTGACGTTCGCCGCGCTGACCGGCCGCTCGCCGGTCGGCAATTCCTACACGATGGGACTGGACGGCCCGACGGTGGAGCTGCTGCAGAAAGCAGCGTGGGACACGGTGCAGGAGTATTACGGGCGTTGACCTAGCGCAGCACGACCCACGCCGGTGCGTGGTCGCTCGCGCCTTCTTCGCCGCGAACCTTCTTGTCCACGCCGGCTTTTGCCAGGCGTGAGACGAGGGCAGGGCTGAGCAGGACATGGTCGAGCCGCAGGCCCGCATCTCGCGGCCAGCGGTTTCGCTTGTAATCCCAGAAGGTGTAGATGCGCTGCTCGGGGTGCAGTTCGCGGATCGCGTCACACCAGCCTTGTGCCAGCAGCGAGGCAAAGGCCGCACGGCTCTTCGGTTGGATCAAGGCATCCTTGTCCCACGAGCGCGTCGGATAGATGTCGAGCTCATCAGGTGCAACGTTGTAGTCGCCGGCGAGCACCACGGGCAGCTCCTGCTTGAGCAAGGTTCTGGCATGGCGCTTGAGCCGCGCGAACCAGTCGAGCTTGTAGTCGAATTTCGGTCCCGGCTGCGGATTGCCGTTCGGCAGGTAGATGCTGGTGACGATGACACCGCGTACCGCGGCCTCGATGTAGCGGGCTTCGTGATCGGCAGGTTTTCCCGGCAAGCGATCGCGGGTGAGAATGGGCTCGGCATTGCGGGCCAGGATGGCGACGCCGTTCCAGGTCTTCTGTCCACACCACACTGCGCCGTAACCGGCCTTTTCGATCGCGGTCGCCGGAAATTCGCCATCACTTGCCTTCAACTCCTGAAGTGCGACGACATCTGGCTTCGCCGTTCGCATCCATGCCAACAGATTGGGCAGGCGGCGATTGATGTTGTTGATGTTGAATGTCGCGATCTTCATGTAGAGCTACCGGCTCCTGCCTTCCGTTACCGGAGAAACAATGTCCAAGTTGAGCTTTGCCGTCATCGCCGTCGCCGTTGCGTTCTCCGGGGTTGCCTCGGCACAATCATCCGATCCGCGCGGCGCGTGCAAGGCCGACTACGACAAATTCTGCGCCGGCATTGCGCCGGGCGGCGGCATCGTCGCCTGCCTCAACGCCAAGCGCGAAAAGCTCAGCGCAACCTGCAAGACGGCGCTGGACAGCAGGAAAAAGAAGTAGGCGGCAAGTCGCTCAGCCCGGCAGCGGCGGCGCGCTTGCGGGCTGTTCGATCGATGGCGGAGCGGGCGTCTGCTGCTCGACCGCCTGCGCGGAAGCAGGCTTGGCCAGCGGCTCCACCACATTTCCGCCCTTGTAGATGCGGGCGTAGCGGCGGCCGAGGCTGGTCAGCACCTCGTAGCCGATCGTTCCGAAATGATGCGCGAGCTCGTCGACGGTGATGCCCTCGCCGAGCAGCGTCACCATGTGGCCGCGCCGCGCCGCATTCGGCGGCAGATCGGTGATATCGATCGCGATCAGGTCCATCGAAACGCGACCGGCGACCGGACAGCGCTTGCCGGCGACGATGACCTCGGCGCCGCGGGTGCCGTCATTGGAGCTTGCGGCGCGGAAATAGCCGTCGGCATAACCGACCGCGATGATCGCGAGTTTCGTCGGTCGCCGTGCCGTCCAGGTGCCGCCATAGCCGACGCTCTCGCCGCGCTCGACATTGCGGATCTGCACAATGCGGGCCTTGAGATCGACCACCGGCTGCATCGGATTGTCAGCCTCCGGCGTCGGGTTGACGCCGTAAAGCGCGGCGCCCGGCCGCACCATGTCGAACTGGAAGGGCGCGCCGAGGAAGACGCCGGACGAATTGGCGAGCGCCGCCGGCACGCCGGAGAATTCGCTGGCGATGCCGCGGAAGGCCGCGAGTTGCTTGGCATTCACCGGGTTGTTGAGCTGCTCGGCCGAAACCAGATGGCTCATCACCAGCGTAATGCCGTGATCGCCGGCGTTGATGCGGGGGATAATGGCATGCGCTTCCGCGAGCGTCAGGCCGAGCCGATTCATGCCGGTGTCGATGTGGATGGCGGCGCCACCGGTCCAGCCGGTGCGGCGGCAGAACACGTCCCATTCGGCGAGCTCGTTGAGATCGCCGATCACGGGGCGGCAGTTGATCTGGGCGTAGTGCTCGCCGGTGTTCTGGAAATAGCCGCCGAGCACGTAGATCGCAGGCTCCGGCACCGCCGCGCGCACCTTGCGCGCTTCCCCGATGGTGGCGACGAAGAAGGTCTTGCAGCCGGCCTTGTTCAGGGCACGCGCGACTTGCTCGGCGCCGCAGCCATAGGCGTCTGCCTTGATCACCGCCGAGCATTCGGCCGGCACCGCCGTCTTCTCGAGCTTGCGCCAATTGGCGATGATGGCATCGAGATCGACGGTGAGCACGCCGCCGAAGGTCGCGAGCGCGGCAGCCTGATTGGCCTCCGCGGAGAGAAGGCCGGATTGCGGGATCATTTTCGGGTCGGACGCCATTGTCATGGCGCCGTTTTACGCAAGAGGCCGGTCAGGTTCAACCCAGGGAACTCAGTAGTCGCCGCCGCCGCGGTCCGGCACCTGGCTGTCCGGCGCAAGGTCGCCGAACCGGGTGACCGACGCTTCGAAGGCCAGATCGACGGTGCCGGTCGGGCCGTGGCGCTGCTTGCCGATGATGACTTCGGCCTTGCCGTGCGCAAGATCCATGTCCAGGCGCCATTTTTCGTGCTCGGGTGTGCCCGGGCGCGGCTCCTTGTTTCCGAGGTAATATTCCTCGCGATAGACGAACAGCACGACGTCGGCGTCCTGCTCGATCGAGCCGGATTCGCGCAAATCCGAGAGCTGTGGCCGCTTGTCGTCGCGCGATTCGACCTGGCGCGAGAGCTGCGAAAGCGCAATCACGGGCACGCTGAGTTCCTTGGCGAGCGCCTTCAGACTGGTCGTGATCTCGGTGATTTCCTGCACGCGGTTTTCGCTGCGCTTGCCCGAACCCGACAAGAGCTGGATGTAGTCGATGACGATGAGGTCGAGGCCCTTCTGCCGCTTCAGCCGGCGGGCGCGCGCCATGAGCTGCGCAATCGAGAGACCGCCGGTCTCGTCGACATAGAAGGGCAGCGACTGCAGCTCGATCGAGACCTCGCGGATCTTCTCGAAATCGGCCTCCGAGATGCCGCCGCGGCGGATCGAGGAGGAAGGGATGCCGGTGCGCTCGGCCACAATACGCGTGGCGAGCTGGTCGGCCGACATTTCGCAGGAGAAGAAGCCGATGACGCCGCCATGGGCGGCCTTCATGGTGCCGTCGGCCTGGAGTTCTGGAACATAGGCCCGGGCGACGTTGTAGGCGATGTTGGTCGCTAGCGACGTCTTGCCCATGCCGGGGCGGCCGGCGACGATGATGAGGTCGGAGTGCTGCAACCCGCCCATTTTGGTGTCGAGGTCGCGCAGGCCCGTCGAGATGCCCGACAGCTTTCCGTCGCGCTGGAACGCTTTCGCGGCCAGATCGACCGCAAGCGTCAGCGCCTGCGAGAATTTCTGGAAGCCTCCGTCATAGCGGCCGGATTCGGCGAGTTCGTAGAGGCGGCGCTCGGCGTCCTCGATCTGCGCCCGCGGCGCGAAGTCGACCGGGGCGTCATAGGCGACATTGACCATGTCCTCGCCGATGCCGATCAGGTCGCGTCGCAATGCCAGATCGTAGATGGTGCGCCCATAATCCTGCGCATTGATGATGGTCGTCGCTTCGGCGGCGAGGCGCGCCAGATATTGCCCGATGGTCATGCCGCCGATGTCGGTGTCGGCGGGCAGGAAGGTCTTCAGGGTGACGGGCGTCGCGATCTTGCCCATCCGGATCAGGCTGCTGGCGGTCTCGAAGATGGTCTGGTGCAGCGGCTCGAAATAATGCTTCGGCTCCAGAAAATCGGAGACGCGGTAAAACGCGTCGTTGTTGACCAGGATCGCGCCCAGAAGGCTCTGTTCCGCCTCGATGTTATGCGGCGCGCTCCGATAGGCCGGGGTTCCGGCTTCGGGCGCGAGTTTGAGAACGTTCGAATCAGTCAGGGCCATGGTCGAGCGATAGCAATTTTCTGGGGCGGATGCGGGGCCGGGATAAAGCGCCGCCTCAGCCCAAAGCGGAAGCAAAAGCTCGCCGCTATCAACCGATCATTAAAATGGTGGATGATTGACCGCCGCAGCACGCGCCGCGCTTGACGGATTTCGTGGAACCAGGTCGCGGCCTAGATGCGGTCGTTACGCACCCCGGAAAACGCCGGATGAAGTGAACCTGATGGGGTGCCGGGCAGACACATCGAGACGCGCGGGAATGACCCACGGCCAGGCGCTTTTGGCTCGGTTCAGACCAGCAGGAGGTAGACCAGTGCAACCAGGGCCGCCCCGACGCCGGTAGCGATCAGGGCGTAATCGGTGCGGAGGTCGTCCTGCACGTCGAATGAGGTTTTGGTCTCGTTGCTCATGGCGACGGTCTAAGCCAGGGCTGACGAGACTTTTGTGAAGCAGATCACATCTCCCCGGATTCTTTCGGGGGGTACAGCCGGAACAGGTTAGCGGGCGGGGGGTTGTCTCCTGATCTGCCACCAGGGAACGAGGCAAGCGATGCGGCCAGAACGGCAGCCCCGGAATTGGCGAAGCGAAGCAGGCAGCCGACTTTGGCTGTCGGGGCTGATCGCGGCCATGGAGCACGCTGAGCGGCCGGAAGTGCGTCGGGAACCGGTCGCCCCTGAAATCCTGAAAGCGCTGCGGATGCAATTGGCCTTAACGGCCTCTTCCCCGTCCGCTCCGGTTTCGACCCTGCGCCACTAGGACTCATTCACCAGCCAGCTTCAGCCTCGGCGTGGCGCCGGCTTCGACGGCCCGCAGTCGGGCTTCTTCACGCGCGATGTAGTTGCGCGTCATCGGCACGACGCCCTGACGGCGGGTGAGTTGAATCTGGAAGTTCATCATATGCTGCTTGCGGAACGTCATCTCGCTGGCTGCTAGATAAAATTCCCACATCAGCGCGAAGCGCTCGTCATACAGCTGCACGGCTTCTTCGCGTCGCGCCATGAAGCGCTCGCGCCATGCCTTCAGGGTTTCGGCGTAATGAAGGCGCAAAATCTCGATGTCGCAGACCAGCAAGCCCGCCCGCTCGATCGCCGGCAGCACCTCCGAGAGGGCGGGGATGTAGCCGCCGGGAAAGATGTATTTGGCGATCCAGGGATTGGTGGAGTCCGGGCCCTGCGAACGGCCGATCGAGTGCAGCAACATGACGCCGTCCTTATCCAGCAGCTCGGCGCAGCGCCGGAAGTAGGTGTCGTAGAAGCGGGCGCCGACATGCTCCAGCATGCCGACTGAGACGATGCGGTCGAACGGACCGGCGATGTCGCGATAGTCCTGAAGCAGGAATTTGGCCGATCCGGTCAGGCCCTTTTCGGCTGCGCGCGCATTGGCGATCTGCAACTGCTCGGTCGACAACGTTATGCCGGTGACGTCAGCACCTGCGATCTCGGCGAGATAGAGCCCAAGTCCGCCCCA
This sequence comes from Bradyrhizobium sp. MI1.4, assembly GCF_055811315.1. NCBI lineage: Bacteria > Pseudomonadati > Pseudomonadota > Alphaproteobacteria > Hyphomicrobiales > Nitrobacteraceae > Bradyrhizobium > Bradyrhizobium sp. MI1.4. The sequence continues at coordinate 12,956 of NZ_JBVVPP010000032.1, forward strand.
GCCCGAACCGATGTCGAGGACGCGCTGGCCGCTCTTGACGAGCAGCTTTGCGGCGACGTGCCGTTTCTTGGCAAGCTGTGCATCGTCGAGCGTGCTCTCCGGCGTCTCGAAATAGGCGCAGCTATATTGCTTGTCGGCGTCGAGGAAGAGCGAATAGAGCCTCGCATCGAGATCGTAATGATGTGCGACGTTGCGGCGGGATCGCGGGCGCGGATTGAACTGCTTCAGGTGCCGCACCAGATAGCGCAGGTGCCACCAGGGTTTTGCCCAGTGCGGCAACAGGTCGGGTTGACCGAGCAGGATCGCGAGAGCATCAGCTATGGTGCCATGCTCGACAATGAACTCGCCGTCCATATAGGCCTCGCCAAGCCCGAGCTCGGGATTGACGAGGATCTTCCGCTCTGCGTCCGCGGTGACGAAGCGGACTGCGACCGGTTCGCCCGAGCCGTCGCCGACGGTGAACTTCGAGCCCTTCGCCGTGGTCACCGTCATCGACCCGCGGCGGATGAATTGAGACAGGAATTGACGCAACAATCGGTCCATCGGCACCCATCCTCTCGAGCGAACCCGAAGAGATGCGACTAACCCGGCCTTTCACACCCTACGCCCGGGCATCTCAGCGGTTCCTATGCGCTTGCATCTAGATCTAGGGAGGTGTCCCGGGCCCGCTATTGCGCTGTGCTCAAAGCGGATATTCCAAAACCGCTTAATCACATCCTTGCGCGCGGTGCCTGCTTCCATTCGCGGCTCAATCGGATAAAAGGTGACCCGCCGCGGCGCCGCCTGCCGGCTGCACCTCTCGGAATTCAATGGAGATGATGGGAATGTCGAGCCGAGCGCTCAGCCTCGCGACGATCTTGCTTCTGATCGGCTTCGGCGCGACCGATACCGTTTTCGCGCAGGCGACGAACCTCGAGGCCGGCAAGGCCCCATCCCAGCTTTTCGCGCAGACCTGTAATGCATGTCACAAGAGCCCGCGCGGCCTTTTGAAAACAGTGGCGCCGGGCTCCTTGCCGGGCTTCCTGCGCCAGCATTACACGACCAGCCCCGACATGGCCGGCGTGCTTGCCTCCTACCTCGTCTCCAACGGGGCCACCGACACCCGCTTCCAGGCGAAGGACGGCCATAAGGACGGCAAGGACAAGAAGGACGGCGCCAAGGATAAGGACAAGGAAGCCAATACCAATCCCGCGCAGTCTCCTGAACATCAGGGCCGCCGGCAACGTTCCCAGGAGTCCGCCAAGCCGGAAGGCGAGGGTGCCGCTCCCGCGGCCGAGGGCGCGCGTCAGAAGCGCGCCGCGCGGCCGGCCGAAGAAGGAACGAAGGAAGGTGCGAAGCCCGAGGGCCAGGCTGTCCCCGAAGGGCGCAAGGCCAAGCGTCTCGGCAAGCGCGGCAAGCCGGGAAGTGATGAGGCGCCGAAGGTCGATGCCGCGGCGCCGACGGCAGACGACAAGAAGAGCGAGCCGAAGGTCGAGTCCAAGCCTGAGACAAAGCCCGAGACTGCGAAGGTGGATTCCGGCGAAGCTAAATCCGAAGGCAGCAAACCCGAAGGCAGCAAGCCGTCCGACAAGCCCGCCGAGGCCAAGCCGGAAAGCGCCAAGGTGGAGCCGCGCGGCAGCGAAGCTCCGGCGTTGCGGCCCGATCCGGTGCCGCAGGTGACGCCGGCCGCACCGTCCGCCGCGAAGCCCCCCGAGCCAGCTGCGCCCAAGGCGGCGGAAGAGGCTGCTCCCAAGCCCGCCGCGAGCGCCGAATCGCCAGCGAAGTCGCAGGAACCGGCGCCGCCCGCGACCGCTGCGACTCCACCGGCGCCAGCCGAATCGTCCGGTCCGCCGACGCCGCCGATTTCGCGATAGGCGACCACATTTTTAGACATGCGAAGGCCGCGCTCTCGCGCGGCCTTCGTCGTTTTGGCTACAAGCTCAATCTGCTGTCGCCCGCGGTCGGCGAGAAGCGGATCTGCCGGGCGAGGGTGATCAAGTCGGGCCGTCAGGTCTCCGTCGCCGCAGCCGGCGTTTTCTGCGTCAGCGCCGGGGTCGAGACCATACGGCGACGGCGCTCGCGTCGATCGCGATGCTGAGCGAGGATTGTGCCGCCACAACGAAAAACCCGGCCGCCTGAGGCGACCGGGCTTCGAAAGCCTGCGCGAACGCGAGGCTTACTTCTCGGTCTCTTCCGCGGCCGGCGCCGGCTCGGCGTCGTCCTGCAGGGCTTCCGGGTCGAAGAACTCGCCGGCGGCTGCGATCGCTTCGGCCGCAGCATCCCGGTCTTCGTTCCGGCTCGAGATGTCCTCGCCGCGGTTGATGCGCTCGGCCTCGTCCTGGCTGCGCGCCACGGTGACACTGATCTCGACCTCGACCTCGGGGTGGATGGCGACCGTGATGGTGTGCTTGCCGATGGTCTTGATCGGCGCATCGAGCTGAACCTGCGGGCGGGACAGCGAAACGCCGTCGGCTTCGAACGCCACGACGATGTCGCGCACGTTGACCGAGCCGAACAGTTGACCGGCTTCCGAAGCTTGACGGATCACGATGATGTTCTTGCCCTGGATCTTCTCGGCGACCTTGGACGCCTCGCCCTTGGACTCAAGGTTGCGAGCCTCGAGCTCGGCCTTCATGCCGTCGTACTTGGCACGGTTGTCGGTGGTGGCGCGCAACGCCTTGCCGCGCTTGAGCAGGAAATTGCGGGCATAGCCGTCGCGAACCTTCACGACTTCGCCCATGTGACCGAGCTTGTTGACGCGTTCCAGCAAAATGACTTCCATATTCGTTCTCCTTTGATGTGTTGAGTGAGGTGGAATTTCGAACTTGAACTTTCGGACTTGAACTCAAGAGGTCGGCAGCGGCGGTGGCTGGCGCGTGCGAAGGAAGCGTTCGCGGAGGCCGAACACGGCATCGGCGAGGCCGAGGATCACCATCGCGATGACGGGCCATCCGAACACGACGACGACGGCGTAGGTCGAGCCGAGCCAGAAGGTGCGGCTCTTCAGCGCGAGCGTCAGCGTATGCAGCACGGCAAAGCCGGTCAGCGCGTACCCCATCATCAGCGCAGCCGTCGCGATTTGCGCCGCGATCGCAAGCAGTCCGCCGGTGAAGCATAAGGCGAGCGCGACGCAGAGCGCCACGAGCGTCATCGGCGGCAGCTCCGCGGTCATCAGGTCCGGCCAGGGGCGCCGCAACCGGCCCGACGTCGCCGTCACCTTGGTGCTGAGCCAGAGGTTGAGGGTCAGCGTCATCATCGCAACGATGGTGGCACCCGCCGGCAAGATACGCACCAGTGCGCCGACGAATTGGTCGGTCTCGCCGGAGCTCTGCGGGTCGGCGGCGCGGAGGAGGCGCATCAAGCCACGGCGCAGCGTGCCGGTGATGGTCTCCGCGTCGGTGCCGATCGTGAGCAGCGCGGCGATCGTGGTCAGTGTGGCGAAGCCCGCGATCCACAGCAGGATACGGCCGACCGGATACCACTCCAGCGCAGGCTCGGTGGGCGGCTCGGCGGCGGGCTCCGGCGCGGCGGCTCCGACCGGCCGGCTGAGCAGGACGAGATGGCCGAGCCACCAGGCCGGCAATGCGACGGTGAGGGCGAAGGCGATGCAATAGGGCAGGCCGAACAGGGCGCCGAGGCCAAGCGCGGCGGCGATGCCGCCGAGGCTCGCGCAAAGCGGTCCCCAGCCGATCGAAGCGACCATCAGCGGCAGCGGTGCGAGATAGAACAGGACGAGCGAGATCAGCGCGCCCGAAATGATCGAGGCGAACATCAGGGCCGACGCAGCGCCGGCGATCAGAGCTATCAGTCCAAAGGCCATCATCAGCTGTCCCGCTCCCTTCGAGCGGTTAGAGGCATCTCGCCCCAACCATCGGCGACCGGACGCCCCGGAAGCCTTTTGATAAACTAGGTCGTACGGCCGGGGGCGATGTCGCCGCCGGCCGAATTCGTCTTAGCGAATGACGTAGGGCAACAGGCCCAGGAACCGCGCGCGCTTGATGGCGCGGGCAAGCTCACGCTGCTTCTTCGCGGACACCGCGGTGATGCGGCTCGGCACGATCTTGCCGCGCTCGGAGACGTAACGCATCAGCAGCTTGGAGTCCTTGTAGTCGATCTTCGGAGCATTCGCGCCCGTGAACGGGCAGCTCTTGCGGCGACGGAAAAACGGGCGGCGTGCACCAGCTTCAGCCATTGTTCTTACTCCCCATCCGTCGTGGTGGTGGTGGTGGTTTCAGCGTCTTCACGCGGACGGCGCGGACCGCGGTCACCGCGGAAGCCGCCGCCTTCACGATCGCCGCCACGGAAACCACCCTCGCGGTCGCCACGGAAGCCACCGCCTTCGCGATCGCCACGGAAGCCGCCGCCACGGTCGTCACGCTCGCGGTCACGGTCGGCCTTGCGCATCATCGCGGACGGGCCTTCCTCGAGCTCCTCGACGCGGACGCTGAGATAGCGGATCACGTCTTCGCTGATGCGCTCCTGGCGCTCGATCTCGGCGATCGCCGCGGACGGCGCGTCGATGTTGAGCAGCACGAAATGCGCCTTGCGGTTCTTGTTCATGCGGTAGGTGAGGGAGCGTACGCCCCAATTCTCGGTCTTGGTGACCTTGCCGCCGAGACCTTCGACGATGCCGGTCATCTGCGCAGTCAGCTCTTCGACCTGCTGCGTGCTCGCGTCTTGGCGCGCGAGAAAAACATGCTCATAGAGAGCCATGGAAGTCCTTTCCTCATGTTGGCGCATCGCCCGGCGTCAAGCCCTTAAGAGGCCTTCGGAAAGGACTCTGGGATTAAGCTCAGAAGGCGGAAACACGGGACGACGGGCCGACTGGCCCTGCCACACCAAAATCACGAATGATTTGCTGAGACCGTCCGTTCAGCTCCCGGCCGGGGTCTGCGGATGGGCGCCTTATACGGATTTCGGCTGACTTGGCAAGGTTGCAGGCGCCGTTTCGGCGCGGGGATCGCAATGCGGGCGGCCGGATCCGCCGCCGACCATCATACCGGCTTGATTTATTTGTTTGTATATCATACAAATAAATCAACCGGAGCGAACTCCAATGGCAGAAAAGCCGGCCCACGAGCCCCTCAAGGAGGCAGGCGATCCCAAACACGCTGCCCGCGCCACGCGGTCGGCCGGCCGCAAAATGCGCTCGCTGCTGCTTGATGCCGCGAGCCCGCTGTTTCGGGAGCGGGGGCTGTCGGGTACGGCGATCACCGACATCGCGGCCGCTGCGAACGCGTTCCCGAGCCAGATCACCTATTATTTCCGTACCAAGGAGGCGCTGTTCGTCGAATGCGCCTGTCGCGAGCTGCTGTATCTGGCGCGGGCGACCGAGCAGGCGGCGCTGAAGGCGCGCGCGCCGCGGGATTATACCCACGCGCTGGCCGAGACCGTGACGACGAGCGATTCGGTGGCCTTCTTCGCCGAGGCGCTGACGCTGACGCGGCGGCGCCAGGATCTCGCGCCGCTGGTCGAGCGCACCATCGAGCGCCTGCACAGTGAAGGTGCGCGGGCCTATGCGCGCCAGGTCGCGCGGCACGGCTGGCGCTCCCTGCGCGCGCCCGACGAGAGTTCGCGGCGGTTCTGGGCCGTCGCCATCGGCGTCATCCTTGAGGGCTACGCCATGGGCCGTTCGCCCGAGGCGCTGTGCGCCGAGATGCTGCGCGTGCTGGGCGAACAGGCGAAATCCTCTGATGACACTGCGCGGCTGCGCCTCGTCGACGCGCGCGACGCATCGAGCAATTCGAATGAGGAGGATTAGGCCATGACTGCGCTTCGCATGCGTGCCCGCGATTTCCTGACCGACGAGCAACTTGCCGACGTGCGCCGGCGCGTGACCTGGAAAGGCGTCGCGCTGATCGCGCACGCCTGGGCGCTCATCATCGCGGCAATCGCCTTGGTCGCGTGGTGGCCCAATCCGATCACTTATGTGCTCGCCGTTGCCATCATCGGCTCGCGCCAGCTCGGGCTCGCGATCCTCATGCATGACGGCGCGCATGGCTGCCTGTCCCCCGACGAGAAGACCAATCTGACCCTAAGCCAGTGGTTCTGCGCCTATCCTCTGTTTGCGGAGACGCGCAGCTATCGGCGCTATCACCTTCAGCACCATGCGCGCACCCAGCAGGAGGACGATCCCGATCTCGTGCTATCGGCGCCGTTTCCGATCACGAAGCTGAGCTATCGCCGCAAGTTCATTCGCGACCTCACCGGGCAGACCGGCTACCAGCAGCGCAAGGCGCAATTGCTCAACGCGCTCGGGCCGAAGGACTGGCCATCGCGGCAGCGCGCGGCGCATTTGTGGGAGAAGCTTGGCCCGCAATGTCTGGTCAATGGCGCGATGTTCGCAGCGCTCACGGCGGCCGGCGTGTGGTGGGCCTATCCGCTGCTATGGCTGGTGCCGCTCCTGACCTGGATGATGGTCATCACCCGCATCCGCAACATCGCAGAGCACGCGGTCGTACCTGACAGCAGCGATCCCCTGCGCAATACCCGCACCACCTATGCCAATTTCCTCGAGCGCTTGTTCATCGCGCCGTACTACGTGAACTACCACCTCGAACATCATCTCTTGTTCTACGTGCCCTGCTACAATCTGCCGAAGGTGCACCGCTTGCTGAGTGAGAGCCGGCATGCGGGCCGGATGGAGGTGCAACCGAGTTACGCCGCCGTGCTGCGGCTTGCGACCGCGAAGCCGAACCGCGATGACCGGCCGGGGCAATTGGTCAACAGCGCGCGCCGTGCGCAGGCGGGGTCCGAGGTCGATGCCAACCAGACGGCTGGCGGATTCTAGGAACCCGTCACTCCGGTTGAAGGCTGCCAGTCGAAGGCTGATCGAAGTTCCCATCTTGGCTTGACATTCCGGCCCCGGACAGTGTCTACGGCCCCCTTTGGAGCTTGATCCGGAACCATGGCCTAAGGCCGCGCCATCGGCTGCCGGTTCTCGCAGGGATCACGCCCGACAAGCAGGGAGCGCCGATGACGGCAGCATTCACATTTCCGGGGCAGGGTTCCCAGGCGGTCGGCATGGGCAAGGCCCTGGCCGATGCCTTTCCGGTGGCGCGCGCCGTGTTCGACGAGGTCGATGCCGCGCTGGGGGAGAAGCTGACGGCGACCATCTGGGATGGTCCGGCTGAAACCCTCCAGCTCACCCAAAACGCCCAGCCGGCCCTGATGGCGGTGTCTATCGCCACCCTGCGGGTGCTGGAGGCCGAAGCCGGGTTTTCCGTGCGGCGGGATGCGGCCTTCGTCGCCGGCCACTCGCTCGGCGAATATTCGGCGCTGGCCGCGGCCGACAGCCTGACGATTTCCGACACGGCGCGGCTGCTTCGCATCCGCGGTCTCGCAATGCAAAAAGCTGTGCCGGTCGGCGTCGGTGCGATGGCCGCTCTGCTCGGCCTCGACTACGAGGCCGCCGTGGCGGTGGCGGAGGAGGCCGCTCAGGGAGAGGTCTGCCAAGCCGCCAACGACAATGGCGGCGGGCAAGTGGTCGTCTCCGGCGACAAGGCTGCGGTCGATCGCGCCGTCGAGATCGCCAAAACCAAGGGCGCTAAGCGAGCAATGCTGCTGCCGGTGTCCGCACCGTTCCATTGCAAACTGATGCAGCCGGCTGCCGACGCAATGGCGGAGGCGCTGGCCGGGGTCACGATCAAGGCGCCGGCCGCCCCGCTGGTGTCGAATGTGCTGGCGAGCGCGATCACCGATCCCGACGAGATCCGCCGGCGCCTGGTCGAGCAGGTCACCGGCACTGTGCGGTGGCGCGAGTCGGTTGCCTATATGGCGGGGCAGGGCGTCACCCGTTTCTTTGAGATCGGTGCCGGCAAGGTGCTGACGGGCCTGGTCAAGCGTATCGCAGACGGTGCCGTCGGCGTTGCGGTCGGCGGTCCCAACGACATTGCTGCTGCCAAAGATGCATTGGCTGCTGCCAAGCAGGCCTGAAGCGCGATAATTCGTCGTCGCGCGCGAGTTCTACAGTTGACGCACGACCCTTTCGGAAAACCGCTGCGCGCGTTTCCGGATCATGCCTTGGAGGAGTTATCGATGTTCGATCTGACTGGCAAAAAGGCGCTCGTCACCGGCGCAACCGGCGGCATCGGCGGCGCGATCGCGCAGGCGCTGCACGCGCAGGGCGCCACCGTCGCGATATCGGGGACGCGCAAGGAAGTGCTGGATGAGCTTGCAGGCAAGCTCGGCGAGCGCACCCATGTGCTGCCCTGCAATCTCTCCAAAGTCGAGGAGGTCGAAGCGCTGGTGCCCGGTGCGGAGGCGGCGATGGGACAGGTCGACATCCTCGTCGCCAATGCCGGCATCACGCGCGACAATCTCTTCGTGCAGCTCCGTGACGAAGACTGGGAGGAGGTCATCAACATCAATTTGACCTCGACCTTCCGGCTTGCCCGCGCCGCAACCAAATTGATGATGCGCAAGCGCTTCGGCCGCATCATCGCCATCACTTCGGTGGTCGGCGTCACCGGCAACCCGGGGCAGGGCAATTATACTGCGTCGAAGGCAGGCCTGATCGGGATGATCAAGACGCTGGGTGCCGAATACGCCAAGCGCGGCGTCACCGCGAACTGCATCGCTCCCGGCTTCATCAAGACCCCGATGACCGATGCGCTCAACGACAAGCAGCGCGAAACGATTCTGACCAAGGTTCCGGCCAATCGCCTGGGGACGCCAGAGGACATCGCGGCGGCCGCCGTCTACCTGAGTTCGAACGAAGCGGCCTATGTCACCGGCCAAACCATCCACGTCAACGGCGGCATGGCCATGATCTGACGCCTCATGCCGCACCGCCCCTTGGGCAGCCGAATGCGGCAAACGGCCGTTTCCGGAGCGAAATGAGGCTTGTAGTCAACGCAATTGAAGTATGATAACCGGACCTTCAACGGATGGGCAAAGAACGCCATTGCAGGTTTTTGAAACCCTGTATATTGGCGATGCGGAGCCTTGGCCGTCATTCGCCGGGCCTGCATCGGTTAGGATGGGGCCAGATCAAAGTTCGTAAGCGAAGGCAGTCAACGACCACGACGGCTCGTATCGTCCCGGGGGGTCGGGTCTACAGGGAACAACACGAGGTTATGCAATGAGTGAGATTGGCGAGCGGGTTAAGAAGATCGTGGTCGAACACCTTGGTGTTGAACCCGAGAAGGTTGTCGACGCTGCGAGCTTCATCGACGACCTCGGCGCCGACAGTCTGGACACCGTCGAGCTGGTGATGGCGTTCGAAGAGGAATTCGGTTGCGAGATTCCGGACGATGCCGCGGAAACGATTCTCACCGTCGGCGACGCCACCAAGTTTCTCGAGAAGAACGCGAAGAGCTAACGCTCTTCATTTTCGCGGGGACAACATTGAAACCGGACGGACCGCCCAACAGCGGTCAGCCGGTTTCTTGTTATTGGCCGTGAATCTTTCGATGCGGAGTTTTCGGACATGAGGCGGGTTGTCGTTACGGGTCTTGGCATGGTTTCGCCACTCGGCTGCGGAGTCGAGCCGACCTGGAAGCGCATCCTCGACGGCGAAAGCGGCGCACGCAAAATCGAGAGCTTCGATGTCTCCGATCTTCAGACCAAGATCGGCTGCACGGTCTTGCGCGGCGACGGCACCAACGACACTTTCAATCCCGACATCTGGATGGAGCCGAAGGACCAGCGCAAGGTCGACGACTTCATCATCTTCGGCATGGCCGCAGCCGGCCAGGCGCTCGACGATGCCAACTGGCATCCCGAGACCGAAGAGGATAAATGCGCCACCGGCACCATGATTGGATCCGGCATCGGCGGCCTCAACGGTATCGCCGAGACTGCGGTCCTGCTGAAGGAACGCGGGCCGCGCCGGGTCTCGCCGTTCTTCATTCCGGGCCGCCTGATCAATCTCGCCTCCGGTTATGTCTCGATCAAGCATGGGCTGAAGGGGCCGAACCATTCGGTGGTCACGGCCTGCTCGACCGGCGCTCACGCGGTCGGCGATGCCGCCCGCCTGATCGCGCTCGGCGATGCCGACGTCATGGTTGCGGGCGGCGCGGAATCGCCGATCGGCCGCATCGGCATTGCCGGCTTCAACGCCGCGCGTGCGCTCTCGACAGCCTTCAACGAAACGCCTGAGAAGGCCTCGCGTCCTTACGACAAGGACCGGGACGGCTTCGTGATGGGCGAGGGCGCCGGCGTTCTGGTCCTGGAAGAGCTCGAACACGCCGAGCGCCGCGGCGCGAAGATCTATGCCGAGGTGATCGGCTACGGTCTCTCGGGCGATGCCTACCACATCACCTCGCCGTCACCCGACGGCGACGGTGGCTTCCGCAGCATGACGGCAGCGCTCAAGCGCGCCGGCCTCACCGCGTCCGATCTCGACTACATCAATGCGCACGGCACCTCGACACCGCTCGGTGACGAGATCGAGCTCGGTGCGGTCGAACGTCTGCTCGGCAATGCCGCTTCCAAGGTCGCGATGTCCTCGACCAAATCGTCGACCGGTCACCTTCTGGGTGCGGCTGGCGCGATCGAGGCGATCTTCGCCATTCTCGCGATTCGCGATAATGTCGTGCCACCGACCATCAACTTGGACAATCCATCGGTCGAGACTGCGATCGATCTCGTGCCGCACAAGGCGAAGAAGCGCGAGGTCAACGTCGCGTTGTCGAATTCTTTCGGTTTTGGCGGTACCAACGCGTCGGTGATCTTCCGGCGTCCGGTCCAATAGTTTGTGTTTGCGACGAATCCACCGTTTTGCCGTATTCGGCGATAGTCATACAAGTGGGCGCGTGTACTTGGCCAGACAAGCGATTGTCGGGTCGCATTTGAACCGGCAGGATTCAGGTTGCTTCGATGAGTGAAAGGCCGCCCATTTCGCCCCGGAGCCCGCGGGCAGCGCTCGAGCCCGAGCAGGTCCCGCCGCCGCCGAAGCGATCGGACCGCGCGCGCAATCCGTTCGTGATCGTCGGCAACGCCATCATCACCCTGCTGCTGATTGCAATGATCGGTGCGGGCGGCGTGTACTATTACGGCCGGCAGGTGCTCGAGGCGCCGGGACCGCTGAAGGAAGACAAGATCGTCAATATCCCGCAGCGCGCCGGCAAGCGCGACATCGCCGAGACGCTGAACCGGGAAGGCGTGACCGACGTCAATCCGTGGGCGTTCATTGCCAGCGTCGCTGCGTTGAAGGCGAGCTCGGACCTCAAGCCCGGTGAATACTCGTTCCAGAAGAACGCGTCCTTGCGCGACGTCATTGCCACAATCGTCGAGGGCAAGGTGGTGCAGCATGCCGTGACGATTCCGGAGGGCCTCACCTCCGAGCAGATCGTGGCGCGCCTGTCCGACAACGACATCTTCACCGGCAGCGTGCGTGAGCTGCCGCGCGAAGGCACGCTGCTGCCCGAGACCTACAAGTTCCCGCGCGGCACCCCGCGCGATCAGGTGATCCAGCGCATGCAGCAGGCGCACAAGCGCGTGCTGACCGAGATCTGGGAGCGCCGCAATCAGGACATTCCGGTCAAGAGTCCGGAGCAACTGGTGACGCTGGCCTCGATCGTCGAGAAAGAGACCGGCAAGCCTGACGAGCGCAGCCGTGTCGCCGCGGTGTTCGTCAATCGCCTGAAGCAGAGGATCAAGCTGCAGTCCGATCCCACGATCATCTATGGCCTCGTCGGCGGCAAGGGCACGCTCGGCCGTCCGATCAAGCGCAGCGAGATCACGCAGCCTTCGCCCTACAACACCTATGTCATCGAGGGCCTGCCGCCGGGCCCGATCTCCAACCCCGGCCGCGCCTCGCTCGAGGCTGCCGCCAACCCGGCCCGTACCCGCGACCTCTATTTCGTCGCGGATGGTACCGGCGGGCATTCCTTTACCGAGACCTACGACGCGCACCAGAAGAACGTCGCCAAGCTGCGCGCCATGGAAAAGCAGATCCAGAACGACACGGTCGAGCCGGCCGAGGACGCGCAGCCGCCGGCCGGCGCCGCGCCCGGCGCCGCCGATACGCCGACGGCGACGACGCCGGCACGCCCCAGCCAGCAGAAGAAGCCGCCGGCCGCTCGCCCCGCGGGTCCGCCGCCGGCCCGACAAGGCGCGGTGCAGGCCTCGCCCCCGGTGGTGCAGCGCTAGGCCTGCGCGTAGACCTGCCCCGCGGGACTTTGCGGATTACATTTTCCTGCAAAATAGTCTTAAGATTCGCGTGGCTTGATGGCCGCGCGAATCCCGTGCTTCTGGAGAAATTGACCTGATGGCGTTGTCGTCCATGACCGGCTTTGCCCGAAGCCACGGCGCGAGTGGGCCGTATACGTTCGAATGGGAATTGAAGTCGGTCAATGCCAAGGGCTTTGACTTGCGGGTGCGGCTGCCGCAGGGGTTCGACGAGCTTGAGGCTCATGCCAAGAAGCGCGCCGCCGAGCTGCTCTCACGAGGCACCGTCTACGCCAATCTGACCGTCAAGCGGGCCAATGCAGCCACCAGCGTCCGCGTCAACGAGGACGTGCTCAACGCCGTCCTCAAGGCCGCCGCCGTGATCGCCGGCAAGGTCGATGCGGTCGCGCCGAGCGTCGACGGGCTTTTGGCCATCAAGGGGGTCATTGAGGTCGCCGAGCCCGAGGGCGACGAGGAGGAGGACAAGGCCGCGCGCGCCGCCGCCGCGGATGCCTTCGACAAGGCGCTCGCCGAACTCGTCGAGATGCGCAAGCGTGAGGGGACCTCGCTCGGGCAGATCCTGATCCAGCGCGTCGACGAGGTCGAGCAGCTGGCGAAGAAGGCGGAGGCCGCGCCCGGTCGCAAGCCCGAGGCGGTCAAGGCCAGGCTCGCCGAGCAGATCGCGAGCCTCCTCGACACCTCCGACCGTTTTGATTCCGACCGCCTGATGCAGGAAGCGATCCTGATTGCGACCAGGGCCGACATCCGCGAGGAGCTCGATCGGATCGCCTCGCACATCGCGCAGGCGCGCGAGCTGATCGGCAAGGGCGGCCCGGTCGGGCGCAAGCTCGACTTCCTGGCGCAGGAGTTTCACCGCGAAGTCAACACCTGCTGCTCGAAGTCGAACGACATCGAGCTGACCAATACGGGGCTCGCCATGAAGAACGTGGTCGAGCAGTTCCGCGAGCAGGTCCAGAATCTGGAGTGATCGATGACGATTGGCGGTCACGGAACTGATGGTGTCGAGCGGCGCGGATTGATGTTCGTGCTGTCCTCGCCGTCGGGCGCGGGCAAGACGACGCTGTCGCGCATGTTGATCGACCGTATGCCCGGCCTTCGAATGTCGGTGTCGGCGACCACGCGGGCGATGCGGCCGGGCGAGGTCGACGGCAGGGATTATTCGTTCGTCGACAAGGCTACCTTCGGCGCGATGGTGAGAGCCGACCAGCTGCTGGAATGGGCGACCGTGTTCGACAACAGTTACGGCACGCCGCGTGCGCCGGTCGAGGCGGCGCTGTCAGCCGGGCAGGACGTGCTGTTCGACATCGACTGGCAGGGCACGCAGCAGCTCCGAGAGAAGGCGCGCGCCGACGTCGTCAGCGTGTTCATCCTGCCGCCCTCGGCTGCCGATCTCGAGAAGCGGCTGCATTCGCGCGCGCAGGATTCCGACGAGGTGATCCGCAAGCGCATGAGCCGCGCCAGCCACGAGATGAGCCACTGGGCCGAGTACGACTACATCGTCATCAACCACGACGTTGACGAGGCCTTCGCCGAGGTGCAGTCGATCCTGAAGGCCGAACGCCTCAAGCGCGAGCGGCAGACCGGCCTCGTGGGCTTCGTGCGAGGTCTGCAAGGTCAACTTCAAGGCTAGTAGGCTGCGTCAGCCGCGGCCCGTCCTTCGCCAACCGTTCCAGCATCGTCGTGATCACGTCGATGTCGATGGCGTTCTCGACTCCCGCGTCGTCATGGCCGGCCGGCTCTTCGTCATTCACGTCGTTGGCCGCGAGCTGCGGTGCGGCCTCGATCTGGAATTCTCCGTTGAAGATATCGGCCTCGTCGAGCTCTGCGGCCTCGACGTGGACTTGGTCTTGCGCTTGCGGGGCGAGCTCGTCGATCACATCGATCTCGCGATCGATCGCGGCGAGCTGCGCGGTCTTGAGCTGGGTTGACTGCGGACGCAGGGCATCGAAATCCACCGGGCGGGGCTGCCGAGCGTGCGGCGCGCCGGCGGGCGCAGCGTTGAGCCAGGGTGCACGGCCATCGTCGTGATCGTGCGGCTCAAAATTGTCCCAGTTGACGCGGCGCTGGTCGGCGGCCTGGACGCGCATGCGTCCACCGGCGAAGCGGTAGATGACGCTGGCGAGGATGCCGGCAAGCGCCAGCGCGCCGCCGATCACGAGCAGCAGCATCTGGAGCGAGCCGGTCTGCTTGTCGGCGGTGCTGTCTGCCGCGGCCAGAGCCATCGGAGCAGGGGACTTCGCCGGCTTCGCGGTCGGCTGCGCGGCGGCCGCGACAGGTGCAGGCGACGGCTGCTCTGTGGGCGCGGCGGACGCCGTGGAGGCGTCGGGCCAGCGCCCGGCGACGGCGGGCTGCTGTGCGTTGGCGTCAGCGGAGGGGTTCGCAGCTTGCTGCGTCGGCGCCGGTCCCGCCTGTGCAGGCGTCTTCACGGCGGCGATGCTCTGCGGCGTCAGATATTCGGCGCGCGCGTCCTCGACCGAGTGCTGCTGCGGCACGGCTGAATCCGCTGCAGGCGTATCGGGCGCAGTCTGTGCGGTTTGGGTGGCCTTGCCGCCTTCGGCGCGCAGATACCAGCACTGCCGCTTGGTCGCGCGCTCGAGGCGATAATGCCAATGCTGGCCCTGCGGCGCGGCGCCCTTTGGCGAGCCAAGGCAGTCGCTCGCGGCATTTGCCGTGCTCGGTGGCGTCGATGCATTCTGCGACACGGCGGCAAGTGGCGCGCCGGCAATGATGCTGCCTACGAGGGCAGATAAGAATTTTGCGGTGCGGTTGCCCATCCTGGTCTCCCGATTACGCATGACGCAACTCGTTACCTTCCCTTTGTCGTCAAAGACTTGGGTGGCAATGAGCCGCAAATCCGGAGAGGATGTGGCCTGAATCGGGCTTGCGCGGCGTTCGTTCCCCCCGCGAAACCAGACTTTTTCGCTGCTATTGCTTGGTCGAAGTCCAGGTTCCGCCGCAGCCGTCCGAGCGGCGGAAGGAACCGGAGCCGCTGCGGGCAGCGAGGCGGCCCGAGCCGGTAAAGGTCACGCCATCACCTTGACCGAACGTGCTGACCGCGCCGCTCGCGCTGACGGTACCCGTGACGCCTTGGCCTATGACCTTGCCCGAGGAGACCACGACCGCGCCGGACGTGGTGCCGCCGCAGCCGACGCTGACGACCATCCAGGCGCCGTCGAAACTCACGCCACCGCCTCCACCACCGCGTCGCGAGGAGCTGCGCGGCTCCTCGGCGGGCTTGCTGCGGCGCGCCGAGGGCGCCGGCTCGGCGGAACGATCCGACCGCGAGCCGGACAGCGATTTCTCGTCATTGCCGATCGAGCCGCCGGCGCTGCCGGACTGCGCAACGGCGGACGGTGGAGCGCCGACGGCGGACAGGAAGACGGTCAGGGCAATCGCAGGGATGATGGCGCGCATGAGTAAAAATCCAGAATGAAAAATCGTATCAGCGGCCGGAGCCGTCGGCACAGACGGAACCGATAATGCGGCAAGCTTTGCCAGCCTTGCCGCATTCGTCAAGCGCGGCATCTTTCGCGCGCTGCACGCTGTCGCGCTGGACCAGCGACCAGGATTTGTCGGAGATCGCGAACGCGCCGCAGCGGTTGCCATAGAAAGACAGCTCGATCGGACATTTGGCGCCGGCGCAATTGCCGCGCGCATCCGCCACCGCCGCGCGCCGCGAGGCGTGGTTCCAGGAGATGCCCCATTTGCTGCCGTCGGGGCCGTAGACGATCGAGCCCCATGGCTTCAGGTCCTCCATCTTGCGCATCCGCAACAGCAGGCCTTCGGTGGCTTCGCCCGTCGGCGCCATGGAAATCCGCTGCTGGAGTTTCGTGATCGCGCGGGTCAGTCCATCAGGGCTGTCAGGATCGAAATTGAGCTCGTAGAGCCGCTCGCTGAGTTCGCTCAGCAGGGCGGCATCGCGCAAGGGGACGCGGTCCGGATCGGCGCGCAGCCGATCCGCCGGCGGCGGATCGGGCTGCATCGCTGCGACCTGCGGCGGCGCGGTTTGCGTGGGGGCGACGAAATAGAAGGTGCCGTCGATCGGCGAGGACGACACCCAGGGCTGCTGCGCGCCGGACGTGGCGCGCTTCACCGCGAGGCCGACCTGGTTGAAGGTCTGGAACACGTCGAGGCCCGCGGTCCGGACCGTCGCGGCCAAGGCCTTGGTGTAGGGGCTGTGGCCGTCGCTGCCGTCCTGGGCGACGTTGCCGGGTTGGGTTGCGTAGGAGATCAGCGTGCCCTCGGGCGCGCGCATCTGCGCGAGGCCGCCATCGGAGGCGCGCAGGCCGCGTGAGCCGAAGGGGTTGTTGCGGCAGGCGTCCAGGATCACGAGGTTGAGGCGCGTGCCCGATCCCTGCATCTGGCGCAGCACGAGGTTGACATCGGTCATCTGGAAGTCGACGTCGGCCTCGCGGGTCGGATTGGCGCCGACCGGCACGAGATAGTTGGCGCCCGAGACCTGCACGCCGTGGCCGGCATAATAGAACAGCGCGACGTCGGCGCCCTGCACCTGCCGGCCAAAGCTCTGCACCGCCAGATCCATCGCGCCCTTGTCAAGATCGAGCTGGGCGCGGCCTCCGACCAGCGAAAAGCCGAGCAGGCCAAGCGTGTCCGCCATCAGGCTCGCGTCCTTGGATGGATTGTCGAGCGGCGTGATGTTCTTGTAGGCGGAGTTGCCGACCACGAGCGCGATGCGCTTCTCGGCCGATGCCGGGTGCGTTGCGACGACGAGCAGGGCTGCGACCAGCATCGCCAGCCCCGGGACGCGATTGAAAATCCTCGCGCGCATCAAAATTCCCCAAACAATATCGCCATTCTACCAGCTCGAGGCGCGGGCGAAAAGCGGTGCGACAGTGTGTACAGCGTTGGCCGGTCGCGCCGGGGAGGGCGCACGCTTGCGCGTTCCCGCGGCAGATTCTGCCCGAACCTTGCTGCCGTTCATCGCCCAACTGGAGGCCAAAGGGCGCAGGGAAGGTCGGGCGCCGGCGGCACCCGTTGGTCCGTGCGCTACAGGAATGCACACGGGGTGGACCGATAGGGTGGCCGATCGCCCGGCCTTCCCTGCGCGGATGGTTTTAACGGTGTCCTTCGTGCTCTCCCCGGGGAGCGATGCACTATTGCCCCCGTCGCCTGGCCGATCGATGATGCGCGCGCCCGGTCGGGCCGCCACATCACCGCGAGGCTTGACGCACAGACCCCGGGCGTCAGGACCACACGACTTCTCCATCCGCGGACGGTCCGGCCGAAATCATCGAGGGCTTGCGTGTGCTCACCCCCGATGACCGACAAGCCCGCTCTCCAGCGCCGTGTCGTACGCGTCGCGCGAGGACTCACGGTTGCCCGCCCTGTCGTCACGCCGCCCGCGCCGTCGCTGCCGCGTCCACCGCCACCCGGCCCCCATGTCGTGACGGTCGCGAACGCCCCTTTGGCAGGGCCAGGATGACGGGCGTATGCCACAAATCCGAAATTCGGAAAAGCGAAATATTTTTGCGCGGAGGCCTTGACGGGGGTGTTTTGCCCGACGCGTCAGCGCCGGTGGCGAACGACCCAAATCGGGCTTGGAGCCACCTGAAACGCTTGTCATCCGCTGGCAAGAACAATGTCGAAATGCGCGATCAACGCATGCCTCTCAAGGCGTGATGGCGAATTTTTCAGAGTAACGATTAACCTTTCCGGATGCGGGGCCGCATTGAGCCAGCGGTCGGTCACGTTTTCTTCTTCGCCAGCGAAATACAACTGGGTCACCAGGCAATCGAACCGCCCCTCAACGGTGAGATGAATGTGCGGCGGCCTGACCTCGCCCTCTGCTGTCGGATAGCGGCCCGGTTTGACGGTACGAAAGCTGTAGTGCCCGGCCGCATCCGTTGTGAGACGCGCGAAGCCTTTGAAATTGGGATCGAGCGGCGCCGGATTGATATCACTCGGATGACGATATTTCCCCGCCGCGTTGGCTTGCCAGATGTCAATGCGTGCATGCGGCACCGGCGCTCCCGAACGCGTGAGCACGCGTCCGCTGAGATGGATGAGCTGGCCCAGCGCCTCAGCGGTGCTGCCGCTTGGACGCGCCAGATCGGTTGCCAGATCGGGGTGCTCCGAGACCGGGTAGAACGGGCCGACAATCTGCGGCGGCGTGATCGCCAATGCTGCTGCATCGCGGCCACTCGTCTGGGCTTTGGATGGGGTCTGGCTCATCAAGGCAGCTTGATATCCGCATCCTTGACGACCTTGCCCCAGTGGGCGATGTCACTCCGGATTCCCTCACCAAATTCTGCGGCGGTGCCACCCACGGCTACGGCTCCTATCTTGTCGAGCGAAGCGCGGATCTTCGGCTCGAGAAGTACCTTGTTAATTGCCTTGTTGAGCTGCGACGTTACTTCCGCAGCCGTTCCACGCTTCGCTGCAAAGCCGATCCAATCGGCTGTCACCAGATCGGGAAAGCCTGCCTCGATCACAGTGGGAATGTCTCCCAGGGCAGCAATCCTGGTGGGGGCGGTGACGGCAAGCGCTCGCAACTTGCCGGTCGCAATGAGGTCAATAACCGGAAGCGTGGTGACAAACATATATTGGACGTTGCCGCTGATCAGATCGGTGATTGCTTGGGAAAACTGCTGGTAGGGCACGTGGGTGGCGCGCACGCCCGCCTGCAATGCAAACATTTCGCCGATCAGGTGCGAGGGGGTGCCGAAGCCCGCGGAAGAGAAGTTGAGCTTCCCCGGCTTGCTCTTGAGCAACGCCACCAGACCGGCTAACGAGTCGACCGGCAAGGAAGGCGTTGTAACGAGCACGGTGTAGGATTTCGATATCTTGATCACCGGATCGAAATCCACATCCGCCCGTGTCTCCGCCTTCGGAAGCAGGGCCGGGGTGACCGTCATCGGAAGGCTCATGGTCAGCAGTGTATAGCCGTCCGCCGGACGACCGCTCACGTCGTTCATGGCAATGGTCTGCAGCGCACCGGGGCGATCTTCCACCACAAGTCGCCAGCCTTCATTGGCCGCGAGCTCGTCGGCGATCATGCGGCTGATGATGTCGGGCGGTGTCCCCGCGCCGGCAGGGACGACAACACGTATGAGATTGGACGGATAAGGCTGCGCGGCGACCTTGCCGGGCAGCACCAATCCCGCGAGGCTTCCGAGCAGGAAGGTGCGACGGGGTACGTGAATGTTCGACATGGCTGCTCCAATCCTTGGCGGTGGAGGGTAACGCGAATTGCAGCTTGTCCCGCGGACCTATATAAGAAAAGTTCTATTTCTCGATAGTTCTATTCCATTTCGGAAAGGGTCGCATGCTCGATGCATCCCAGATCAGCCGTCGGATCAAGCTGCGGCAACTGAACGTGTTTATCGCCGTCGTGGAATACGGGAGCATGGCGAAGGCGGCCGAGCACCTAGCAATTTCTCAGCCTGTCATATCCAAGATGATCGCAAGCCTGGAGCAAACGATCGGCCTTCCGCTTCTGGAGCGCAGCCGGCTCGGCGTTGAGCCCACGCTTTACGGCAAGGCCTTGCTCAAGCGCAGCATTGCTTTGTGCAACGATTTGCGGAGTGGCGTCGACGAGCTGCAATCGCTCGCTGATCCCGCGGTGGGTGAATTGCGCATTGGCAGCACCGAGCCCGTGATGGCCGGACTACTGCCCGCCATCATTGACCGGCTATCCCGGCAATATCCGAGGCTCGCGCTTCACATCATCGAGGGCGAACCGCCGGAGCTTCAGGATCGTCATCTGCGCAATCACGACATCGACCTCATGATAGGGCGCCTGCCGAGCCCGACACCGGCTGCCGATACCGATGTCGAAGTGCTGTTGCACGAAAGCGGTGTCGTTGTCGCAGGCTTGCACAGTCCGTGGGTGCGGCGGCGCAAGATCCGCCTCGACGAGCTGGTCAACGAGCGTTGGTGCCTGCCGCCGCGCGAAAGCTTTCCGGGCGGCTGGATTGCCAACGCATTTCACGCCTCCGGGCTGGAGGTGCCACGTGCCAGCGTAACCGTGTATTCGATCCTTATGCAGTCGGCGTTGCTCTCGTCGGAACGATTCCTGAGTTTCCTTCCGGCATCGATGTTGCACTTCAGCGCGAAGCGGCTGTCGATGAAGGTTTTACCGGTGGAAATGCCTATTCAGATGTGGCCGATCGGGATCATTGCGATGAAGGGCAGAACGCCAAACCCTGCTCAGCGGCTGCTCGTCGAGTGCGCCCGGGAGGTCGCAAAGCCGCTCGCAGGTAAGCGAAACGCGCGTCGTTCCGCTCCTGCGCGGCCATCGTCGGCTACCCCGGGGTAAGGCGGTGGCCGGGCGAGCTCAGCGAGCATTCCGGAGTGCTGCCGCGGAACGATTTCTGGAATGCTTGTCTTCGCCGGAAATGACGCCGAGGAGATGGCGCGGTCCAACCGGATCACCTCGGGAAACTTATCCTTCCGGCCGTCGTTTAATTGCGGCTGAGGAGACGCCATGCCGATCAAGGACCAGATCAAAAATCTCGCCAAGAAGTTCGTTGAGGATCACCCCGACGCGGCAACGCTGCGGGCGCTCGTGCGGGCTCGGAAGCCGACAGCCATCCGTTTCGACGACGATGGCATCGTGCCGAATAACCCGCATTTTCCCGTCTTGCTCTATCGCGGTGCGGTGAACCTGAAGACCCGGCGTTTTGCTCCAGAGGTCATCATCGACACGCTGTTCGATCGTCACGGCTGGGGCCGCTCTTGGCGCGATACGGTTTATGACTTTGTCCACTATCATTCGCAGATCCACGAAGTGATGGGCGTGGCACGCGGCACGGCCAGGATCGAGTGCGGCGGGATCAAGGGGCGAATCCTGAGCGTGAAGGCCGGAGATGTTCTGGTCCTTCCCGCGGGCACGGGACACCGGCTGATCGAGTCCAGCCGGGACTTCCTGGTCGTCGGAGCGTATCCGCAGGAGGGGACGTATGACGAGTGCACCGACACGCGAGAGCGTCCTGAGGCCAGCAAACGCGTCGCCAAGGTCCGCAAGCCGAAGACCGATCCCGTGCTGGGTGCCGGCGGCCCGTTGCTCAAATCATGGCGGATAAAGCCATCGCGATCGTGAGGCGGGGGATCGCTTTTGCTGTGCCGGTTCGAATGTCGTTCGTTGGAACGCCGCCCGTCTTTGTCAGGTCAGATAATCCGGCGTGAAATCCGCGAGCGCGCGGAGCTCGTCGGGTTGCAACAGCTCGATCTCGCTTCCCTCCCAGGCAATCAATCGGCGCCCTCTCAGCTCCTGGATGGTGCGATTGACGTGGACGATCGACAGTCCGCAGGCATCGGCGACGTGCCGCTGCGTCATCGGCATCTGGAAGCGGCCGTTCTTGACGAGGCCCACGACCTCCAGCCTTGCGGCGAGCTCGCAGATCAGATGGGCCACCTTGGGCAGTGCCGCCTGTGCGCCGAGGCGCGCGATCCATTGTCGCGAGATCGCCGCATCGATCAGCGTCTCGCGCCAGAACGCGCGGGTCAGGTGAATGGAGCCGTCGAGCAGCTGCTTGAGTTGGCTGTGTGCGACGTAGCCGACGAGGGAAGGGCCAAGACCGACGAGGTCCGCATCCATCGGCGAGACCAGCAGCGTGTGGAGGCACGGCATGTCGCCGGGAACGTGGAAGGCGAGGATCTGGCTGCGATCGCCGACGATGCGCGCCTGATAGAGGAAGCCGCTGACGACGAAAACGCAGCGAGAGGTATCTTCACCCTGGCGCAGCAGGGTCTCGCCGTCGGAGACCTGGCGCAGCGTGGACGGCAGAGCCGCGATCTGGCGGCGTTCGTCGTCGGAGAGGCCTTCAATCGCCTGGAGATGTGCGATGAACTTGGGGTGCGGCATGGAGAGGAGGAGGTGTTTCAGTCGTCACCCGGCATCGCCGGCTCGAGCAGGCATCGTGAGAGTTTCGCGATGGTCCAATCGGACACGGGAACCGCCTGGAACTCGCGGATGGCGCGCGCAAGCTCCTGATCCGACATCGGCCGCGCCGGCTCCTTCAGCGTGCCTCGCTGGAAGGCAGCGCTGATACTGTCCAGGTGCTCGCCCGACTCCGATGCGAACAGGTGGCGAATGCGCTTCAGGATCGTCGTAGAGCTCATGCGAATGGCGGGCGCAGTCAGCGATCGAGGGACGGTGGGCTGCGACCAAGTAATGTCGCAGACCGGTAGCAACCTGTGCTTCCGACCCGCGTTCTAGTCCGCTGGATACGGGCCAGATGTATCATTTGATCGAACCGGCAGGATTTTTGGCGGGACCTATGGAAAAAGCGCATGACGTGCTGATCCGGAACTTGGGCGAGCACACCGCACTCGCCCAGGAGGATGTCGCCGAAATTCGCGGGCTGACCTTTGTGCAGCGCGAGTTCGCGCCGAACGAGGATTTCATCCGTCAGGGCGACGAACCCGAGCATTCGGCGCTGGTCGTCTCCGGCATGATCGCGCGCTACCATTTGCTCGACAGCGGCCGGCGGCAATACCTCGCGTTCCATCTGTCCGGCGACCTGCCGGACTCCCAGGGCTTGTTCATCGACCAGATGGACCATGGCCTCTGCGCCCTCGGGCCTGCCTCGGTGGCCTTCATCCCGCATCGCGAATTGTTCATTGCCTTCCGGCGACGACCGACCTTCGCGCTGTCGGTTTGGCGCGAGACCCTGCTCGATGCCGCGATCTTTCGCGAGGCCATCACCAACAACAGCGCCCGGCCGATGCACGCGCGCATGGCACACCTGTTCTGCGAGCTGTTCTACCGCGCCCGCGCAGCGCAGCTCGTCCGCGGCAATCGCTGCCGCCTGCCGCTCAGCCTGGCGCAGCTCGGCGAGACCTTGGGTATGGCGATCGCGACGGTGAACCGGACGCTCGCCGACCTCAGGCGGAGCGGGACCATGGACATGCACGACGGCGAGCTCATCGTCATGAAATGGCGCGAATTGCAGCGGCTCGGAGGCTTCAGTCCGACCTATCTGCACTTGAAGCGCCAATCGCCGCCGCATGCGTGAGACCTAAAGCTAACCGTCCGCGGCCGTGCGTCCCATCACCTCGTCAAAGTGCTTCTTCACCCAGTCGTTGCAGGAGCAGGCTCTGGCTTCGAGCGCCGGCGCATCTAGGATCAGGATGGCGCCGCGGCGTGTCGCGAGGATCCGCCTGGCCTTGAACATCTGGATGACGCGGCTGGCATAGCTGCGGGACACGCCGAGCATGCCGGCCAGCTGCTCATGGGTGAGGGGGATCTCGGGGCCGCCGACGTGCTCCTGCGCGGAGATGATCCACTTGGCGGCGCGCTGCTCGATCGAATGCGCGGCATTGCAGGCCGCGGTCTGGAGTAGCTGCGCGAACTGGCAGTCGGCGTAGCGAGAGAAGATTTGCAGAAGCGTAGCCGACCTCTGTTGGGCCTGCTCGAGCACGCGCGGCGGCAGCCGCAGCAGGGTGCCGCCCAGCTTCACGACGATGCGCGAATAGGCCAGCGAGGCGCTGCGGCCGGCGGCAATGCCCACCGCGCCCTCGCGCCCGACCAGCAGGCTTTCGACCTCGCGATCGTCCTCGACCGGCACGGCGAACGACACGAGCGTGGAACGGCAGGGAAAATGGACCGCCGCCACCTCGTCGCCGGCATGATAAAGGATGTGGCTCGCCTCGAGTTCGACCGGCTGGAGGTGCGGCGCGAGCAGTTCGAAATCCGGGCGGCTGAGCTGCTGGAGAAGATCGTTCTGGGGCCGACCGGTCACATGTCTTGCTCTGGCCGGGAATCGGCACCGGCCAGAACCCTACGTTTCCGTGACGGAGCCGACGGTTCCAAAGTGCACACAAGGCGTTTTCAGCCGTTGAAAAATGGCCTCCGGCTTGCGGAATTCCAGAAAGTTTTGGCGAGGCATGGGACGAGGCAATGGCGCAGCCGAACCCAGCGGCCTTCAACATTGCGAGCTCTGTGCAGGAGTGCACACAGCAGGGCGCGGCTCCAGCGTAGCGCGCTCGTCGCGGAGCGCCGCAGCCCGTGCGCTCTGCCCGACGGACCGCCGGCCTATACCTCAACGCCGCCGGGCCGGCGGGCCCGAGGGCGGCCGGGATGTTCATCACCCGAAGTTCGTCACCCGAAGCGTGCTTCGCAATCGTGCGCGGGCCGGCCTTTTTCCGCGTGGGCGCGATAGGCATCGATCGCCCTGTTGGCGAGCATCAGTTGCCGGCGCTCGCCGGTCCTGAGCTGGGCCTCAATGGCGTCGAGCAGGACGTTCGCCGTCTCGTCCGGGGAGCCGAGCTCTCCGCTCTGCTCCAGGAAACTCCAGGCGATGAAGAATGCGTTCTCGACGGTGCAGCGAATGGACATGGCTGCCAACGCGGCGCGGCCGTTGCCGTTCCGCGGGACAGACGAATGCTTTGAATTGGCGCGCGTGCCCGCTACTTCAGCGAGCTGCCGATCGAGGTGAACTTCTTGTTCAGCGTCGCGCCGAGATTGTTGACGACGGCGATGATCGCAAGCGCAATGCCGGCGGCGATCAGGCCGTACTCGATCGCTGTGGCGCCGGACTCGTCGGCGAGGAAGCGGCGGATCGTCTGCATGGTTGCCAGAAATCCAAAAAGAGAGCTGGCGAGGACCGTATTCTGCAGAGAGCGGGTTCCCCAATTTGGAACACGGGTCTGCGTCAGTTTCTAGTTCTTGAGCACGATGCGGCCGACGACCTTGCCGGCGCGAAGCTCGTCGATCCATGTTTGGACGTCGGCCATCGGCTCCTCGCGCATCGGCGTCGGCTTGATCTTGCCGGCGCGGGCGAGCGCCATCAGCTCGTGAGCCTCGGTGAGTGTGCCGACCATGAAGCCCTCGATGGTCATGCGCTTGTAGACCCATTGCACCATCGGCAACGTGAACTGCCCCCCCATCAGGCCGGAGACCACGATCTTGCCGCCGCGCGCGGCGACGGCGACCGCGAAAGCCATGGACTTCTCGTTGCCCGCGAAGTCGACGATCTCGTCGAAGCCGCCATCGGTTTCCTTGAGGATGCGCTTGACCACGTCGGGCTCGGCCGGATCGTAGGCCACCGCCGCGCCGTTCTTCAGCGCGGTTTCGCGCGCGGCACCGCTGAGGTCGGCGACCGTGATCGGCTGCTTGAACATGGCCGCCGCGAAGGAAAGGCCCATCATGCCGACACCGCCGAGGCCGATCAGCAGGAGGTTGCGCTGGCGCGGCCGGTCGACCAGGCGCTTGAGCGCGCCGTAGGCGGTGACGCCGGAGCACATCAGCGTCGCGGCCTGGTTGACGGGCAGGGGATCGTAGTCGAGCAGATATTTCGCGTCGGGCACCAGCACGTGGGTAGCGAAGCCGCCGTCGATGGAGACGCCGAGAAAGCGCTGTCTGGCGCAGAGATTCTCGTCGCCATTGGCGCAGTCGCGACACTGGCCGCAACCGATCCACGGAAACACCGCCTTCTTGCTGCCGACGAGACCGGCGAATACCTCGGGGCCGACTTCGTCGACCACGCCCGCGATCTCGTGGCCGAGCGTGAAGGGCAGCGTCATGCCGCGCGTGGTGTCGAGCTTCTTGCCGCCGCCGAGATCGGCGTAGCCGTCCTGGATGTGCAGATCGGAGTGGCAGAGGCCGCAACGCTCGATCCGCACCAGCACCTCTCGACCTTGCGGCTTCGGCGTCTCGACGATGGTCTCGCACAGCGGCGCATCGAACTTGACGAGGGACTGCCGACGCATCAACGCCATATTTCTTCCTCCGAAATTATCTCTCTGTTTCGCTGCGTATATTGGCCAATTCACGGGCCATGGCAACAAAGCCGGAAATCGGAACGGTCTCCGCGCGCCGCGTCGCATCGACGCCGGCAGCTGCGGCGAGCCGCGCGGGATCGGCGCCGAGCGCCTTCAGGCTTTGCCGCAGCATCTTGCGGCGCTGGCCGAAGGCGGCGGCCGCGACCTGTTCGAGCAGCTTGCGATCGCAGGCGAGAGGCGTTTCGCGCGGGATCAGTCGCACAACGGAAGACGTAACCTTCGGCGGCGGCACGAAGGCGGACGGCGCGATGTCGAACAGGATCTTGGTCTCGCAGCGCCAATTGGCGAGCACGCCGAGTCGGCCGAAGGCCTCTTCGTCCTCGCGCGCCACGATGCGCTCGCCGACCTCGCGCTGGAACATCAGGACCATCATTTCGTACCAGGGCGGCCAGGGTTCGGTGGTGAGCCAGCCGACGAGGAGGTGGGTCGCGATGTTGTAGGGCAGGTTGGCGACGATTTTTGCTCTTTCGCCTGATAGCAGCGGGCGCGGGTCGAAGGTCATGGCGTCGCCATGGACGATCTCGAGACGGCCGGGATAGCGCGCAGCAATATCCTGCAAGGCAGGGATCGCGCGCTCGTCATGCTCGATGGCGATGACGCGTCTGGCGCCGAGCGCGAGCAGGGCGCGCGTCAGCCCGCCCGGGCCGGGGCCGATCTCGATGATGGTGGAATCCTCGAGTGGAGCCGCCGCACGCGCGATGCGCGCGGTGAGATTGAGGTCGAGGAGGAAGTTCTGGCCGAGCGATTTGCGCGCCGACAAGGCGTGCTGGCGAATGACCTCGCGAAGCGGCGGGAGGTCATCGATCGTGCTCATCGGGTTTTCGCAGCCGCCATCCGGCTCGCAAGCCTCAACGCAGCGATCAGGCTTGCCGGATTGGCCTTGCCGGTGCCGGCGATGTCGAAGGCGGTGCCGTGGTCGGGCGAGGTGCGGATGAAGGGCAGTCCGAGCGTGACGTTGACCGCGTCATCGAAGGCCACAGTCTTGATCGGGATCAGCGCCTGGTCGTGGTACATGCAGACGGCGCAGTCATAGCTGTTTCGCGCGGCTTCGTGGAACATGGTGTCGGCGGGGAGCGGTCCCTTCGCCTCGATACCGTCGCCCCGCAACGTCTTGATCGCCGGCGCGATCACGGTCTGCTCCTCGTGGCCGAGCGAGCCGTCCTCGCCCGCGTGCGGATTGAGGCCGGAAATCGCGATGCGCGGATTCGCGATGCCGAAGCGGGATTTGAGTTCGGTCGCGACGATGCGCACGGTCGAGACGATCAGCTCGCTGGTGAGCTGGGCCAGTGCATCGCGCAAGGAGACGTGGATGGTCACGGGCACTACGGCGAGCCGCGGCGACCACAGCATCATCACCGGCTGCGGCGTGGGGCCGTCTTCCGCGGCGAGCTCTGCGAGGAATTCGGTATGGCCGGGATGGCGGAAGCCGGCACGATAGAGCACGCTCTTGGCAATCGGATTGGTGACAACGGCGCCGGCGCGGCCCTCGCGGACATCCGTGACCGCCTGGCGGATCGAGGCGAGCGCGGCCGGCGCGCTCGATGCGTCGGGCTTGCCGGGCGCGGCGCTCGCGGGCTCGCCGGACGCAACCACGGGCAGGGCCTCGGGGAAGGCGGCCTCGGCCTCGCCGGTGGTCACCGAAGCGATCCTGACGGCAGCGCCGAGCGCCTTGGCGCGGCGGGCGATCAGCGCCTCGTCGCCGAGCAGATAGAAGGCGGGCAGGTCCAGTTCGCGGCGCTTGAGCCAGGCTGCGATGGTGATGTCGGGGCCGATGCCGGCAGGCTCTCCCAGCGTCAGGGCGAGGGGCTTGGCAGGCTGCTTGGCCATCAGCGGTTGCGATACTCGATCATCGCCGCCTTGCGGAGCTCCTCGAGATAGGTCTTCTGGGTCTTCTCGTACTTCTCCTGATACATCTTCTCGCGGACCTCGCGCTTCTTCGGCGTGTCGATCATGGTCGGCTTGCGCGAGCACAGCACCACCATCTCGATGCCTGCCTTGGTCGTCTCGGGCGCGGTCAGGTGGCCGATCGGCGTGTCGTCGAGCACCTTACGCAGCGCCTCGGGTAATTCAGCGGTGGTCTTGGTGACGACGTCGCGGATGGTGGCGTTCGGCGTGGAGCGGAACAGCGAATTGGCTTCTTCGCAGCTTCCGACGCGCGAGCGATACTGCTCGGCTTCCTTATGCCGTGTCTCCAGGAACGCCGGCGACGAGCCCCGTGGCACGATCAGCACGATCGGCTGCATCTTGTATTCGGTGCCCTCGATCTGCAGCTTGTCGCCGGTCTGGGCCTGCACGGCCTGCGCGACGTCCTTCTCGCCGACCAGCAGCTTCTCCTTGAAGCGGCCGCGCACGAGGCTGGTCCAGACCATCTCGGCCTTCATGCGGCTCTTCAGGGTTTCGGGGCGGACGCCCTTGACCTCGAGCGACTTGGTGAGCTGGTCCGGCGAGATGCGCATGCGCTGCGCCATGCCCTCGTAGGACTGGTTGATGTCGGAGACGCCGGGGTCGACACCATATTTCTTGCCTTCCTTCATCTTCACCCGGTCGTCGATCAGCTCGTTGATGACGTCCTGGCGGGCCGGTGTCTTCTGCGTCGTCAGCTGGTCGAGCTTGGAGCGCTGCTCGATGTCGAAGTCGGTGATGGGATCGCCGTTGACCATCAAGACGATGTTCTGCGCACGCAACGGCGCGCCGGCCAGCAGCAGGGCGGCGAGGATGAGGAAGAGGCGGAAGACAGGCAATGGGATCGTCATATTTGTCGCTCGCATGTCAGCCGAGGTGAACCTGCGATCGGGAACACGCGGCCGGCACCTTCAAACCGTTCACTGGAGTCCGCCGCCGGAACTGCTGGTGGTCGCTGTGTTCGCCAGCGTGCGCAGGCCGATCTGGAACATGATCGCGTGGTTCAGCACGGGCGGGGTCGAGCCTGCGGAATAGCTATACGCAGTTACATAGTTCAAGCCGAGCACAAAACAATCGTCGACGTAGCCGGCACCGAGCACATACTGGTTGATCTTGTTGGCCTCAAGGTCCCAGCGCGCCGAGCCCGTGACCACCCAATTGGCCGCGAGCTTGATCGAGCCTGACGTCAGGATGCCCTCGCGGCGGGTTAGATAGCCGAGTTCCGGCTGCGCCGCGTAATTGCCGTACAGCATGCTGACTGACCAGCGGTTGAAGTTGGCGCGGCCTTCCGCCTCGAAGCGCTGCACGTTCCAGGTCTGCTCGTCCATGCGCGAGCGAACGCTGAACGTATAGGTGCTGTTGGGCGAATAGGCGGCGCTCGCCACATAGTCGGAGCGCGGCCTTTGCAGGCCGGAATCCACGCCGGTATTGATGGAGTCCTGGACCGCGAAGGAGTTCATGCCGAACAGCTGGTAGGACTGGCCGAACAGCGTCTTGATGGCTCCGCCCCTGTCGAACTGCGTGGTGGACTGCACGCCGACATTGGCGCGGCCGCCGCCCTCGACACGGTCGTAGCCGGAGAACTTGTCGACGCTGAACAGGTTCGAGGCGTCGAACACCATGCTCTGCGCGTCCTCGTTGGGGAGCTTGCCGGCATAGGTCTCGTTCGGCCGGATGATGATCTGCGCGATCGGCTCGATGGTGGTCGAACCCCAGGGCTGAACATTGATGAAGGGGTAGCGGTATTCGAGGCCCACGGTCGGCATCAGGCGGAGCGCCTGGGTATCGCCGACGGGCAAATAGTTCGACACGCCCGGCTGGTTGGAGACCGAGGAGTTGATCGCGTCGGCGCGGAGAATGGCGAACGGCGTCCAGATTTCACCGAACGGATCGGTGAAGGACTTGCGCCACTGCGCTTCCGCCGTCAGGCGGGTGTAGGTACCCGGGAAGCCGCGCAGCAGGCACTGCGACGGCGTACGCGCGAGCGGATCGGCCGACACCGTCGTGCACAGGCTGTTGGTGTTGGCGAGCGTCGTGATCGGATCGAACACCGCGGTGTCACGCGACAGGTTCACGAAATTGGT
Organism: Bradyrhizobium sp. MI1.4; assembly: GCF_055811315.1. NCBI lineage: Bacteria > Pseudomonadati > Pseudomonadota > Alphaproteobacteria > Hyphomicrobiales > Nitrobacteraceae > Bradyrhizobium > Bradyrhizobium sp. MI1.4. Next base: position 42,802 of record NZ_JBVVPP010000032.1, read on the forward strand.
CTTGTAGCTGAACTCGCCGCCGAAGACTGGATAGTTCAGCACGTTCGAGTAGTCGATCACGGGGTAGACGACCGGCACCTGGTTCTGGTTGCCCGAGTAACTCAGCCAGTACATCGTGCGCGCGTCGAAGAAGCTGCGATTGCCGACACCGGTCAGGTAAAGCTGCGAGAGTGCATCCGTCGGCAGATACAGGAACGAGCCCAGCGGATCGCGATATTGCGACAACCGATAGTCCGAGAAGAAATAATAGTCGGACATCAGGACACCGTCCCAACCCCAGACCCATTTGTCGTTCAGCGCGAACTGACCCTTGGTGTCGACGGCGCCGCGGAACTGCTTGTCGCCGGGCTGGCCAGCGAGCGCGCTCCGATCGAGCTGGTCGATGCCGTAGACGCGGATCTGATAGGCGCCGTCCATCAGGCGCTGGCGAAATTCGGCCTGGAACAGCACGCCCTGCCTGGACGTGATGCGCGGGTTGAAGGTGGCGTCCATGTCGGGCGCGATCGCCCAGTAGAACGGAACCTCGACGCCGTAGCCGAACGGCGTATTCGACGTGAAGCCCGGCATCAGGAAGCCGGTCTTGCGCTTCACGGTCGGGTCGGGCGTCGAGAAATAGGGCATATAGGCGATCGGCACGCCGAAGAATTCGAGCTGCGCCGTCTCGAAATACAGCATCTTCTCCTGCTGGTCGTGGATGATGCGCGCACCCTTGACCTGCCAGAGCGGCGGCTTCTTCGGATCGTCCTTGCACGGCGCGCAAGCCGTGTAGACGCCGTTCTCGAACACCGTGTAGTTGCCGCTGGAGCGATCGGAGCGGCTCGCCGCCATGCGGGTCTGGTCGGCCGTATCAACGCGCAGCGAATCGACGAAGCCGTCACGGTAGTCGTCGGACAGGTCCAGGATCTCGGCATAGGTGATCTTGCCGTCGGCATCCGTCATACGGATGTTGCCTTCGGCATGGAGCCGCTTGGTCTTCTGGTCGTAGATGACCTTGTCGGCCTCGACGCTGGTGCCGTTGTAGAACAGCTGGACGTTACCGACCGCGGAGACGCGCGAATTGTTGTAGTCGTAATCGACCTCGGTCGCCTGAACCAGCATCTGGTTGTCGTTGACGGCCTTCGGCGGCTTCGCACGCGGCGGCAGCGGATTGTAGGTGAAGCTCTGGGCGGATGCCGGCGTCACGGCGGCAACGTCCATCACGCCACCGAGCGATGCCACGGCGGCGACAGCAAGCAGGAATCTGCGAATGGACAAGCCACACCCGTTCGCGCGCACCAATGTGCGCCGCGTCAAACGAGACACGGGCCCTCGGTGGACGGCCGTCACTATCCGTCCTCCTGATACAGCAAGGCCAAAAAGCCGGTGAGGCCGCCCACCACCACGGGCAACCACGCCGCAGCGATCGGATGCATCAACTCAGCCTTGCTCAAATCTTCAGTCACTTTCGACAGAACGTAGAGCAGAAAGCCTGCGCCCACGCCACTCAAAACCATCTTCTGCACGCCGCCCATCCGGAAGAAGCGCAACGACACGGAGGCCGCGAGCATCACCATGGCTGCAAGCAAAAACGGCTGTGCCAGAAGCTTCTGATACTGGAGTCGGTATCCGGCTGTCGCGAAGCCCGAGCTTTCGGATGAGCGGATGTAGCTCGGTAGTTGCCAAAAGGACACAGTCTCGGGTGTGGAAAAGCTGTTGCGGACCTGGGCCTCGGTCAGCGTGGTCGGAATCTCCAGGCTGGCCTGATCGACCGGCGGCGAATCCAGCGAGAAGCGGCGGACGCCCTTGAACAGCCAACGGCCGGCCTCGAGCGTCGCCTCGCGCGCCTCGACCCGTTCCTTGAAGTGCTGCTCTGTGTCAAACCGGAACAGCGTGAGTCCGGTGAGCCGGATACCCTGCTGCTCGCTGCGCGCCGCATTGATGATCGTCTCGCCGTCGCTGGTCTTCTGGTTGAGCCAGAAGCCGGAGGCGTCCTGAATGCCGCCGCCGGGCGCCGAGCCGAACAGCTCGGCTTCCATGCGCTTGGACAGCTCGCGCAGATTGGCCGACATCGGATTGTAGGCGACGGTGGCGATCACGCCGATCAGGAGCGCGCTGCCGAGCGCCGGCGAGATGAATTGCCATGCGGAGACGCCGGCGGCGCGCGCGACGACGAGCTCGAGCCGGCGGGAGAGGGCGAGATAGCAGGTCATGGCGCCGATCAGCATGCAGAACGGCGTCAGCTTCTCCAAAAGCTGCGGCACGCGGAACAGCGAGGTCTCGGCCACCATGACTGCGGAGGCGGATGCGAGCCCTGAGGTCTTGCGCACCATCTCGATGTAATCGACCAGCACCAGCAGCAGGAAAATGCCGGCGAACACGCCGAGCGCCGCGACCACGAAACGGCCGGCGAAATAGCGCCCGAGTGTGTTGGTGAGCATGCTCATGCGGTGGCCGGCCGTCCGAACAGCCGCGCGATGCGCGCGTTCGACCTGTTGATGGCCTCCATGAGGCGCGGCGGCGGTTCGACCACAAGGCCGCCAATGATGATCGCCAGCCCGACGCCGATGGCACCAATGACCATGGCATATTGGACCAGCACCGCGCCCGGCGATTTCACCGCCATCACCGAGCAGGCGAAGCCGGCCATGCGCAGGCCGAACACGGCAAGGATCGAGGAGCCGATCGAGAAATTGCGGCTCTGGCGCGTGGTGCGAGGCGCACCCAGAAACGCAAAGGTCAGCACGGCAAAGGCGAAGGGATAGATCGGCGCCAGCAGGCTGTCATGCAGGGCCGAGCGGAACTGGCCGGGAATCTGCTTGTAGACGGGATCGTCCTCGGACGGCGAGAGCAACTCCCAGAGATAACGCTCGCGGATGCCGAGGGTGACGTCGCGGCCCTGGCCCGAGAACTTGGACATGTCGAAGCCGTAGCGGCCGAACGCCACCAGCGCGGGATCGCGCTTGCCGGCCTCGAAACGCTGGAGATTGCCAGTCTCCAGCACCAGGAACGATCCGGTCTCGTTCTTCACGACTTCGCCGTGCTCGGCGACGATCGAGACCCGCTCGTTCGGATCGCGGCGGTCGTCGATGAAGATGCCGGCGAGGATGCCGCCGGGCTGGCGTTCGCGAATCCGGATCGTCAGGTTCTTGTCGAGCTGGGCGAAGCGGCCGGGCTGCAGGATGTTGGTGAGCACGTCGGCGGTGATCTCGGCGTCCCACTGCTTGATCCGCCGCATGCCGTCGGGAGCGAGATAGGCCGCGATGAAGGCGACCAGCAGCGCCACCACGCAGGTGGCGTAGAAGAACGGATAGAACAGCCGGAATGGCGAGAAGCCGGCGGCATTCATCACGATGATCTCGGAATCGGTCGCGAGCTTGTTCAGCGTATGCGAGATCGCGATCATCAGCGCGATCGGCGAGATGATCAGGACCAGCGCGGGCACGACGAGGCTGGTGATCCCGAGGAAGGTCAGGATGGTCTGACCCTGGCTCGTCATCAGGTCGATGCCGCGCAACGCTTGCGTAATCCAGATCACGCCCGTGAGGCTGACCAGGACCAGCGCAAACGACGCGAGCGTCGTGCGGAAGATATACCTATCGATTGACCCCATGCGCTACCGCACGAATCCCACCAAGTCCCCAATGCCGGCCGGAATTCCGGCTGTCCAACCAATCCCCGCAAGGGCATCCCCAAGGTCGGCCAACCATCTCATCCGCCGGCTTACTCTCTCAGTACCATCCCTTTGATCCGTCAACAAAATGGCTGCCCCGTGGCACCCTCAATATATGGTTAATATTTCCCTCGTTGTGGCCCCTCGGCCACGGGGGGTGCTTGGCATCTGCCGGGCCGGTGGCCCATAGTGCGGGACGCTCAGTGAATCGCCGTTCAGCTCCGGCCCGTGGCCGGGACCGCCGATCGTTAAAAAGCGCAATGTTTTTGAGGAGTTACTCATGTCCGATGCCATTAAGGTCGGCTTCGTTCCATTGTCTGCCGCCGCCCGTGGCATCATGGTCGTGTTCTGCGACGACAGCCTGAAGCTCGGCCCGGCGACCGCCAAGGCGCTCGGCGGGGCCACCGAACTCGTGAAGCGGGCGGCCACCGCCGCCGCCTTCAAGGGCAAAAGCGGCGCGGCGCTCGACATCCTTGCGCCCGAAGGCGTGAAGGCCACCCGCCTGATCGTGATCGGCGCCGGCAAGGCGACCGGTCTGAAGGCGAACGACTTCCTCAAATTCGGCGGCGTGGCGGCGAGCAAGCTTCCGGCCGGGGCGGCGGCCATGACTATCATGGCGGAACTTCCAAACGGCGCCATGACCAGCGAGCAGGCGGTCGCGATCGCCTCGGGCCTGCGGCTGCGCACCTACAAGTTCGACCGTTACAAGACCAGGAAGAAGGATGGCGAGGAGGGCGGCACGCGCGCCGACGTCTCGTTTGCGGTCGGCGACGTGGTCGCCGCGAAGAAGGCGTTTACATCGGCGGCTGCGATCGTGGACGGCGTGATCATTGCGCGCGACCTCGTCAACGAGCCGCCGAACGTGCTTTTTCCCGAGGAGTTCGCGCGCCGCGCAGGCCTGCTCCGCAAGCTCGGCGTCAAGATCGAGGTCCTCGACGTCAAGGCCATGGACAAGCTCGGCATGGGCGCTCTGCTCGGCGTCGGCCAGGGCTCGGCGCGGCCGAGCCGCACCGTGATCATGCGTTGGGACGGCGGCAAGAAAGGTGAGGCGCCGGTTGCCTTCGTCGGCAAGGGCGTCTGCTTCGACACCGGCGGCATTTCGATCAAGCCGGCCGGCAGCATGGAGGACATGAAGGGCGACATGGGAGGGGCTGCCTGCGTCGTCGGCCTGATGCATGCGCTCGCGGCACGCAAGGCCAAGGTCAACGTCGTCGGCGCCATCGGCCTCGTCGAGAACATGCCGGACGGCAACGCGCAGCGCCCAGGCGACATCGTCACCTCGATGTCGGGCCAGACCATCGAGATCATCAACACCGACGCGGAAGGCCGCCTGGTGCTTGCCGATGTGCTCTGGTACGTCGCCAAGAAAACCAAGCCGAAATTCATGGTGGATCTGGCGACGTTGACCGGCGCCATCGTGGTCGCGCTCGGCACCGAGCATGCCGGCATGTTCTCCAACAATGACGAGCTTGCCGAGCGGCTGCTGGCGGCCGGCATCGAGAGCGGCGAGAAGGTCTGGCGCCTGCCGCTTGGCCCCGAATACGACAAGCTGATCGATTCCCAGTTCGCCGACATGAAGAACACCGGCGGCCGCCATGGCGGCTCGATCACCGCGGCACAGTTCCTCCAGCGCTTCGTGGACGGCACGCCCTGGGCGCATCTAGACATCGCTGGGACCGCCATGGGCGCGCCGAAGACCGACATCAATCAGAGCTGGGGAAGCGGTTACGGAGTTCGCTTGCTCGACCGTCTGGTCGCCGACCATTACGAGCGCAAATGACCCGAGATGACTGAAGTCCTTTTCTACCATCTGCAAAACATGACGGTGGAGAACGTGTTGCCGCCGCTTCTCGAGAAATCGCTCGAGCGCGGCTGGCGCGTCGTGGTGCAGTCGAATTCGCCGGAGCGCGCCGATGCGCTCGACGCTCATTTGTGGACCTATCGCGACGATTCCTTCCTGCCGCACGCGACATGGCGGGTGAGCGACGCCGCCGATCAGCCGATCGTGCTGGCGGTCGAGGAGGACAATCCGAACGGTGCCAATGTCCGCTTCCTCGTCGACAACGCCGCGGTGCCGCAGGACGCGCAGGCCTATGAGCGCATGGTGCTGCTGTTCGACGGCGACGATCCGGACGCGCTTGCGTTCGCCCGCAGCGCCTGGACGGATTGCAAGGCGCGGGGATTTGATGTCACTTATTGGCAGGCTGACGAGCGGGGCCGGTGGCAGAAGCGGAATTAGCGGTCGCTCGCAAATTAATGATAATTTGCACTTTTCGGGTGATGATGGCTTTTGTCACCTTCGTGCCGCAAAGTGATGTTGCTACAATTGCTTAGGGCCGATCCTTCACTCGGGGATTTTAGTTTATCGTGCGACATCAAAAGCTTCCCAGCTCGCTCATAATTGCGTTGGCGGCCGTAGCCCCGCTGGTTGCGGGCTGTTCGGGCGGGACCGATCTGTTGTCCAGGGATGCCCAGTGGTTCAACACGCCCAGCCGCCTGTTCATCAAAAGCATCTCGATTGAGTCGCCGCCGCTGACCCCCGACAAGCCGGTTGGGGCCGAGGATCTGGTCAGCGCCGACGGGGCTTGTGCCGGCATGGCGCCGCCGCCCGGGCCGGCTGATGCGAATGCGTCGACGACCGCGCCGGCTCCCATGGGCGGCACCGTCGCGCTCGGCCACACCGAATGCGATGTGGTGCGCGGCATCGGCGCGCCCTCGAGCGTCAACCTCTCCGGTGATGCCGCCGGCAGGCGCGTTGCGGTCGTGACCTGGACGACCGGTCCGCGCGCTGGCATCTATACCTTCACGGCCGGTCGCCTGTCCTCGATCGAGGGCACGCCGGAGGCGCCGGTCATGCCGAAGGCGACCAAGCCGAAGCCGAAGAAGAAGTCGGCGTAACACGGGTCGACCTTTTGGCCTGAAGCTGGTTGCGGCTGTCGATGCGATCAGCCGCGCACTCCTATCCCCATCATCAAGCGGCTTTGCATTCCTTGATCGCGGTGGCCGAGGCGTGAACCGTGATCTCTCCCGTTCGCGCTCGCCGGCGATCTTGTTCGCGAGTTTCGACATCGCGGATGCCGACCTTCGCCCAAAGTGCCTTCATTGCCTCGAGCTGCGTTCTTCCGCGCGCGTTGAAAATCACGGGGGCGTTACGCGTGATCCGTGATCAGGCGGTTCGTGATGAGCAAGCCTTCGCATCCGCTGTCGGAAACTGCCCCGAAGCAAAACTGGAGGAAATCTCCAGAATAATCACGCGCGTCTCAAGCAACGGTTCAAGAATGTCATGTGCGCGAATGCTACGCGTCGAAGGGAGGGGCTAGGTCGGAAGGATCATTTGGATGTCCATTACCTCTGTGTTTTCCCCGGTTACGGGGCAACTCATCATTTTCGGCGACAGCGCGAATAACGGCCTCGTGATAAGTCGCGACAAGTCCGGCCGCATCCTGGTTGATAACGGGCACGTGAAAACGGTTGGTGGCGAACCCACGGTCGACAACACCACCGCGATCGACATCTTCGGTCAAGGCGGTGACGACACGATCACCGTCGACGAATGCCACGGACCGATGCCGGCGGTGCACATCTTCGGCGGCGACGGCAATGACAGGATCACGGGCGGCTCGGGAGCCGACCTCCTGTTTGGTCAGGCCGGCAACGATTTGATCAAGGGCGGCGGCGGCAACGATCTGCTGTTCGGCGGAGCGGGTAACGACGTCCTGGACGGCGGCAGCGGCGACAACCAGCTGTTCGGCGAGGCCGGCGACGACGTCATGACCTGGAATCCCGGCGGCGGCACCAACCTGTTCGAAGGTGGTGAGGGCAACGATACGGCTCAGGTCAACGGAAACAACGCCGCCGAGACGTTCACAATCACGGCGAACGGCACCCGCGTGCGGCTCGACGGGACGGGCGCGGCGCCGTTTTCGCTCGACATCGGCACGACTGAAAATCTCGTCTTGCACAGCGGCGGCGGCGACGATGTCATCACCGCGGGCAATGGGCTCGGCAGCCTGATCTCGCTGACGCTCGATTGCGGCGCCGGCAACGACCGGATCATCGGCGGCGACGGCAACGACCTCATCATCGGCGGCAGCGGCGACGACATCGTCAATGGCGGACGCGGCAACGACGTCGCCCAGCTCGGGAGTGGCGACGACACTTTCATCTGGAATCCCGGTGACGGCAGCGACACGGTCGAGGGCGGCTCGGGCAGCGACAAGCTGCTTTTCAATGGCGCTAACATCAACGAGACCATCAACATCTCGGCCAATGGCGGCCGGGTGCGCTTCACCCGCGATGTCGCCAACATCACGATGGATCTCAACAGCGTCGAGCAGATCGAATTCGATGCGCGTGGCGGCGCCGACAACATCACCGTCGGCGACCTCACCCGGACCGGCGTCAAGCAGGTGCTGGTTGATCTCGGAGCCGTTCCGGGAGGGACGCAAGGCGACGGCGCTGCTGATACGGTGACCGTCAACGGCAGCAACGGCAATCAGCACATCGAGGTCACAGCCGCGGGCACAACGGTCACGGTCACGGGGCTGCCGGAGGTCGTGACGATCGCAAATGCAGAGGCCGGCAACGACCGGCTGGTCGTGCAGGCGCTCGGCGGTAACGACGTGATCGATGCATCCACGCTCGGCGCGGCGATCGGGCTGACCATCGACGGCGGTGCGGGCAACGACACCATCACCGGCAGCCAGGGAGCCGACACCCTGATCGGCGGCGACGGCAACGACAAGGTCATCGGCGGCCGCGGCAATGACGTCGCGCTTCTCGGCGCAGGCGACGACATCTTCACGTGGAATCCCGGTGACGGCAGCGACACTGTCGAAGGCGGCACGGGAACCGATACGCTGGTGTTCAACGGCGCCAATGTGGCCGAGACCATGTCGATCTCGGCGAACGGAAGCCGTGCGCTACTCACCCGTGACGTCGGTGCTATCGTCATGGACCTCGCCGGCGTCGAGCACGTGCAGATCGCGGCGGCAGGCGGCGCCGACAACATCACCGTCAACGATCTGACCGGGACAGGAATCACGCAGGTTGCCATCGACCTCAGTGCCGGCCCCGGCAGCCAGAGCGGCGATGCCGCGGCGGACCGCGTGACCGCGAACGGCACGACCGGTGACGACAACATATCGGTCGTGACCGCCGGCGGATCGATCGTGGTCAACGGCCTCGCTGCGCAGGTGACGATTGCGCATGCGGACGCCGGTGATGTGCTCGGCATCAACGGCGGCCAAGGCAATGATGTCATCGATGCGTCTTCCATCAAGGCGGGACAGTTGTTCAGCCTCAACATCAATGGCGGCGACGGCAACGACACCATCACAGGCAGTGCCGGCAATGACATTGTGAACGGCGGACGCGGCAACGATTTCGCCAATCTCGGTGCGGGCGACGACACCTTCGTCTGGAACCCCGGCGACGGCAGCGATACCGTCGAAGGCGGGAAGGGCACCGACACTCTGGCATTCAACGGCGCCAATATCAGCGAGAACATCAACATCTCGGCCAATGGCGGCCGGGTGCTGTTCACGCGAGATGTTGCCGCCATTGCGGTGGACCTGAACGGGGTCGAACATGTCGACTTCAACGCTCTCGGCGGTGCCGACAACATTACGGTCGGTGACCTCTCCGGCACCGGCGTCAGCCAGGTCGACCTCGATCTCGGCGCCAATGACGGCGCCGCGGATACCGTGACCATCAACGCAACCGACGGCAACGACGTCATCACGGTGACCGAGCACGACGGCATCATCACGGTGTCGGGGCTTGGCCAGGACATCAACATTACCGACGCCGGCGCGGGCGACAGGATCGTCATCAACGGTCTCGATGGCGACGACGTCATCACGGCCTCCGGTCTGCACGGCGGCATCCAGCTCGTTGCCAATGGCGGCAACGGCGACGACGTGCTGATCGGCAGCCCCGGCAACGACACGCTGGCAGGTGGTGCCGGTGATGACGTGCTGATCGGCGGCGGGGGCCTCGACGTCCTCGACGGCGGCACCGGCAACAACGTCGTCATCCAGGGCGGTGCGTTCGCGGCCGCGATGCTGCTCAACCAGGCCATGGCGGCCAGCTTCGTCCCGGCAGGTGAGGGGAACGGCGAGATGCCGCTGCCCGATCCGCACGCGATGCAGAACCAGGTGCTCGCACCGCCGCAGCACGCCTGAAGCCAACTGCATCGGCCCGGAGAACGCTCATGACGACGAACGCGGTCTCCACCGATACGGGGCTCGATGCATTGCTGACACTGCTGCATCTGCAAGGTGTTGCGGCCGATCGCGAGCAGCTCAGGCACCGGCTGGGCGCGGCAAGCTTCGGCGCAGCGGATATCGTCCGCTGCGCCAGGTCTCTCGGACTTAAAGCGCGAACCTATCGAACGCAGTGGAGCCGTCTGTCGGACACCCCGCTGCCTGCGATCGCAATGCTGCGGGACGGCGGCTTCATGGTCATCGCAAAGGCCTCCGCCGATAAGGTGCTGGTGCAGTCCCCGGAGGCGCAGCGTCCGGTACTGATGGATCGCGACGAGCTGTGCGCGATCTGGGACGGCGGTTTGATCCTGATGGTTCGGCGCGCCGGCCTGTCCGACCTCGGGCGGCACTTCGATATCACCTGGTTCATCGGCGCGATCGGCAAATACCGGCGGCTGCTGGGCGAGGTGCTGGCGGCTTCGTTCTTCCTCCAGCTTTTTGCGCTGGTCTCGCCGTTGTTCTTCCAGGTCGTGATCGACAAGGTGCTGGTGCACCGCTCGCGGTCCACGCTCGACGTCCTCGTCATTGGCCTCGTCGTCGTCTCCCTGTTCGACACCGTGCTCGGGATCCTGCGCAATTACCTGTTTGCGCACACCACCAACCGCATTGACGTCGAGCTCGGGGCACGCCTGTTCCACCACCTGCTGGCGCTGCCGATGGCGTGGTTTCAGGCCAGGCGCGTCGGAGATTCCGTGGCCCGGGTCCGTGAGCTCGAGAACATCCGCAATTTCATCACCAGCTCGTCGCTGACGCTTCTCATCGACCTGGTCTTCACCTCGGTGTTCCTGGCGGTGATGTTCGCCTATTCGGCGCAGATGAGCTTCATCGTGCTGGCATCGTTCCCGTTCTACATCGCGATCTCGGCCGTGGCGACGCCGCTGTTTCGCCGCAGGCTGGACGAGAAATTCCGCCGCGGCGCCGAGAACCAGGCCTTCCTGGTCGAGAGCGTCAGCGGCATCGAAACGCTGAAGGCGATGGCGGTCGAGCCGCAGATGCAGCGCCGCTGGGAAGAGCAGCTCGCAGGCTATGTCTCCGCGAGCTTCGGTGTCACCAGCCTCGGCAACACGGCTAGCCAGCTGGTGCAGCTCGTCAGCAAGGTCGTCACCGCCGCCATTCTCTATGTCGGCGCCAGACTGGTGATCGGTGACGCATTGACCGTCGGCGAGCTCGTTGCCTTCAACATCTTCGCAGGGCGGGTGTCGGCCCCGGTGCTGCGGCTCGCGCAGGTCTGGCAGGATTTTCATCAGGCGCGACTGTCGATCGCCCGGCTCGGCGACATCCTCAACAGCGCGGCGGAGCCTGCTTACTCCGCGGCCCGCGCGGGGCTGCCGCCGATCCGGGGCAACATCCGCTTCGAGCACGTCTCTTTCCGCTACCGGCCCGATGGGCCGGAGATCCTGCACGATGTCTCATTCGACATTCCAGCCGGACAAACCGTCGGCATCGTCGGATCGTCCGGTTCGGGCAAAAGCACCTTCGCCAAGCTGGTGCAGCGGCTCTATGTACCGCAAGGCGGCCGCGTGCTGGTCGACGGAATGGATCTGATGACGACCGACCCGGCCGGACTCCGTCGGCAGATCGGAATCGTGCTCCAGGACAACATGCTGTTCAACCGGTCGGTGCGCGACAACATCGCGCTGGCCGATCCAAGCCTGCCGATGGATCGCATCATCGATGCGGCGAAGCTGGCGGGCGCGCATGATTTCATTCTGGAGCTCCCCGAGGGCTACGATACGGTGGTCGGCGAGCGCGGCTCGACGCTCTCGGGCGGGCAGCGCCAGCGCATCGCGATTGCCCGCGCACTGGTGGGCAATCCCCGGATCCTGATCTTCGACGAAGCCACCAGCGCGCTCGACTATGAAAGCGAGCGGATCATCCATGACAACATGAAGGAGATCGCGAAAGGCCGCACCGTCCTGATCATCGCGCACCGTCTGTCCACCGTCCGCGGCGCCGATCGCATCTTCACCCTGGAACGCGGCCGTCTGGTCGAGGACGGCACGCATGATGCGCTGATCAAGACCGGCGGCCGCTATGCCGCCCTGCATCGTCTCCAGGGAGGCATTTATGAGGTCGGCTAACACTGTGCCGGCCGCTCGTCCGGAGCAGACCGTGATCCCGTTCCGGAATGGAAAGGGCCGGCGCGCCGAGGAAGTCGCCTTCCTGCCGGCGGCGCTGGAAATCACGGAAACACCGCCATCGCCGATCGGCCGCGCCATCGCCCTGGCCCTCATGCTGCTTGTCTGCGCGGCGCTGGCCTGGTCGGCTTGGGGCACGATCGACATCGTGACCTCCGCAACCGGCAAGGTCGTGTCGAGCGGGCGAAGCAAGGTGATCCAGCCGTTCGAGACCGGCGTGGTGCGCGCCATTCACGTGCAGGACGGGCAATCGGTCAAGGCGGGCGACCTGCTGATCGAGCTCGATCCGACGGTGAACGCCGCAGAGCGCGATCGTCTGCATGACGATCTCATGGCCGAGCGGCTCAACGTCGCGCGCCTCCGCGCCGCATTGGCGGGCGGCGAAGGGGTATCCGCTGATCTCGTCGTACCAGAGGATGCCGATCCCATGCTGGTTGCGACGCAACGGCAGCTCCTCGCCAATCAGGTCAGCGAGAACAGGGCCAAGCTCGCGGCGCTGGCACGTCAGGAAGCGCAGAAGGAGGCCGAACATCAGACGATTGCGGCGACGATTCACAAGCTTGATGCGTTGCTGCCGATCACCCAGCAGCGTGTCGAGATCCGCAAGACGCTGATGGAGAAGGAGATCGGCTCGAAGCTGACCTACTATGAGACCCTCCAGCTCCAGATCGAGCAGCAGGAGGAGCTTCGCGTCCAGAGCAGCCGCTTGAAGGAGGCCGAGGCGGCCGTCGCCGCGATCCGGGAGACCCGCATCCAAGCCCTGGCCGAGTACAGGAAGAGTCTCTCCGACGAGCTGGCTAAGAGCGAACAGAAAGCCAATGGCGTCGCACGCGATCTGATCAAGGCGCAGCAGAGGACGAGGCTTCAGCAACTGACGTCGCCGGTCGACGGCGTCGTGCAGCAGCTTGCGGTCCACACCGTGGGCGGCGTGGTCACGCCCGCGCAGTCGCTGCTGGTAATCGTGCCGACCGATACGCGGCTCGAGATCGAGGCGATGATCTCCAATCGCGATATCGGATTTGTCGAGGCCGGGCAGGGTGCTGCCATCAAAATCGACACTTTCAATTTCACCCGCTACGGGCTTCTCGCAGGCCAGGTCGTGAGCGTCTCGCAGGACGCCATCATCCGCGACTGGCCGCAGGAGCGCGGGAGCGACCGTCCGCTCGCGACACAACGCGACAGCAGCGAGCCCAGCGGGCAGGAGTTGAGCTACAGCGCCCGCATCTCGCTCGATCGCACCCAGATGCAGGTGGACGACCGCCTCGTCAGCCTGTCGCCGGGAATGGCGGTGACCGTCGAGATCAGGACCGGTTCGCGCACCATCCTGAGCTACCTGCTATCGCCGCTGCAGCGCTACCGGCACGAGATCATGCGCGAGCGCTAGTTCCCGCATGATGCCGACGAAGCTTCGCGAGACGCGCTGAGAACCAATCGGGCTTTTCGGCAGCTACACCATGCCGCGGGCGCGCCACTCCTGATGAAGTCATTTTGGTGTGGCCCCGCAGCCCGGAATGCGTACATAGGAGCAAGCAAAAAATTTGGAGGAAAGCATGCGGCTCATTGCCCTCGTATCGGCTCTGGTCCTGCCGTTTGGCGCGGCGCTCGCCCAGGACTATCCGATCAGGCCCGTCACCATGCTGGTGCCGTTCGCCGCCGGCGGACCTACGGACACGATTGCTCGCCTGACCGCGGCCGGCATGGCGAAATCGCTTGGCCAACAGGTCGTCGTCGAGAACGCGCCTGGCGCCGGTGGTACCATCGCCACGACCCGCGCCTCGCGAGCCCAGCCCGACGGATACACGCTGCTGATCCATCATGTCGGCCTCTCGACGGCCGCCACACTGTACCGCAACCTCAGCTATGACACGAAGACGGCCTTTGCGCCGATCGGGCTTGTGACCAATGCGCCGATGACCATCATCGCGCGTCCGGATTTTCCGGCCGACACGCTGAAGGAATTGGTCGCCTACGCCCAACAGCAGGGCGACAAGTTGACCTATGCCAATGCCGGACTCGGCGCGGCGTCGCATCTCTGCGGCATGCTGTTCATGACAGCGATCCAGAAGCAGCTCACCGCGGTGCCCTACAAGGGCAACGGCCCCATCATGAACGACCTTCTCGGCCGGCAGATCGATCTTACCTGCGACCAGGCGACGAATACCACCGGCCCGATCATGTCGAAGCAGGTCAAGGCCTATGCGATCACCACCAAGGAGCGGCTGAAGAGCCTGCCCGATCTGCCGACGGCCGACGAGGCCGGTCTCAAAGGGTTCGAACTTGGCGTCTGGCACGGCATCTATGCCCCCAAGGGCACACCGCCGGCGGTCGTTCAGAAGCTGACCGCGGCGCTCCAGTCCGCCCTTAGGGATTCCACGCTGATCGCCCGGTTCAACGACATCAATACCGAGCCGGTCCCGCAGGAGAAGGCGACGCCGGAGGCGCTGGCCGCGATGCTAGCGAGCGAAGTCGACCGCTGGGCTCCGATGATCAAGGCAGCCGGCCAATTCGCGGACTGAGCCATTCCTGCTCAATTCGTCCCGACATCGCTGCGTGAGCGGGCTGAGTCACCACGGTAAAGAACAGTCCATTCAATAGCCAATCACCGGGTAGCAAAATACCGGTACTGTGCATGGGGTTGTTTTTGCGATTTTAATGTCGGGCCGGTCGCGGAGGCGTCAGCCCGCCGCCTCGTCGAACTGCGTGCTCGCCTCTAGCCACTGCTCCTCGGCGCGCGCCAGCGCGTCGGCCGCATTGGCACGTGCCTTCGACAGTTGCGCGGCCTGCTTGGGGTCGCGGGTGAAGATGTCGGGCAGGGCCAGCGCAGTGTCGATCTTGCTGATGATCGCGCTGACGCGGGCGATCTCGGTCTCAGCTTCCGCGATACGTTTCTTCAGCGAGCCGCGATTGTCCGATCTCGGACGCTGCGGCTTCTCGCTCGGCGCGTTGCGCTCTCGCGGGGCGGGCTCGCCATTGCGCGCGGACAGCACCAGGCGGCGATATTCGTCGAGGTCGCCGTCGTAATTAGTCACGGTGCGGTCGGCGACGATCCAGAGTTGATCGGCGCAGGACTCGATCAGATAGCGATCATGCGAAACCATGATGACGGCGCCGGGGAATTCGTTAATGGCTTCCGCAAGCGCGGCGCGGCTGTCGATGTCGAGATGGTTGGTCGGCTCGTCCAGGATGATCATGTTGGGGCCGAAGAAGGTCGCCAGTCCCAGCAGGAGCCGCGCCTTCTCGCCGCCCGACAATTTTCCGACCTTGGTATCGGCCGCCTTGCCGGAAAAGCCGATCGCACCGGCGCGGGCGCGTACTTTGGCTTCGGGCGCCTCGCCCATAAGCTTGCGGACGTGGTCGTAGGTCGAGGCATCCTCGTTCAATTCGTCGAGCTGGTGCTGGGCGAAATAGGCAATCGAGAGCTTGTCGGCGCGGGTCACCTTGCCCGAGAACGGCGCGAGGCGGCCGGCGAGCAGCTTCACGAGAGTCGACTTGCCGTTACCGTTCGAACCAAGGAGCGCGATGCGGTCGTCATTGTCGACGCGCAAGGTGACGCGGTTCAGCACGGGCGAGTTCGGATCGTAGCCGACCACGACGTTGTCGGCGGCGATGATCGGCGGCGACAGGATTTTCTCGGGCGCGGGAAAGCTGATCTCGCGTACGTCCTGGGTGACCAGCGCCGTGATCGGCTTCAGCCGCTCCAGCATTTTCACACGGGACTGCGCCTGGCGGGCTTTCGAGGCCTTGGCCTTGAAACGGTCGACGAAGGCTTGCAGGCGGGCGCGTTCGGCTTCCTGGCGCTTGACCGCTTTGGCATCGAGCATCTCGCGCATGGCGCGCTGCTCCTCGAAGGAGGAGTAGGTGCCCTTGTAAAGGGTGAGCTTGCTGCGATCCAGATGCAGGATCTGGTCGACCGAGCTTTCCAGCAGATCGCGATCATGGCTGATCACGATAACGGTGCGCGGATAATGCGCGAGGTGATCCTCGAGCCACAGCGTGCCTTCGAGGTCGAGATAGTTGGTGGGCTCGTCGAGCAGCAACAGGTCGGGAGCCGCAAACAGCGTTGCGGCGAGCGCAACGCGCATGCGCCAGCCGCCGGAGAATTCGGCGCAGGGGCGGAGCTGGTCGGCGGCGGAGAAGCCGAGACCGGAAAGGATGGCTGCGGCGCGGCTCGGCGCCGAATGCGCGTCGATGTCGACCAGCCGGGTCTGGATCTCGGCGATCTGGTGCGGGTCGGTCGCGCTCTCGGCCTCGGTGAGCAGTGCGTCGCGTTCGAGGTCGGCCTTGAGCACGACCGAGATCAGGCTCTCGGGGCCGTTCGGCGCTTCCTGCGCCAGGCTGCCGACGCGCCAGCGGGGCGGCAGGCTCACCGTGCCGTGCTCAGCGGCGAACTCGCCGCGGATCACCTTGAACAGGGTCGATTTGCCGGTGCCGTTGCGACCGACCATGCCCACGCGGGATCCGGGCGTGATCTGCACGGAACTCTGGTCAATCAGAAGGCGTCCGGCGAGGCGGATGGAGAGGTCGGTGATGGAGAGCATGCGGCCTTGTCACCGCACCCGCGATCAAACGCAACCCGTTTTTCTGTGTTTGCAAGCCGGTGCTTGTCAACTCAGTGCGAATCGCGCTCGCGCTGCTTCAGCTCATTGAGGAGTTGCTCGAGGTGCGTCGGCAGCCTGGCTTCGGGCCGCAGGCTCTGCTGGAGCCGTTCGCCCACCGCATCGCGGATCGAGCGGCTGGTGCGCCGGTCGATTTGCTCGCTATCGTCGGCGAAAAGGCTAACCATCGCAGAGTTCCGTGTTCTCAAAGAAGCGACACGGTACCAAGTCCTTGGCCCCCAAATGGTTTCGCCACTCGCGGCGATTGCGCGGCATTCTAGCAAAAATTGTGTGAAGCCGCGCAATATCCTCTCCGAATACAAAGCCCCGGCGCTGGGGGACGCCGGGGCTTCGCCTGGAAGGTACCTTGGGGGCTCAGGTATCTTTGGAAAGGTGCTGTCGGGCTCAGTAGCAGCGGTTGATCATCCGCCAGCGGGGTCCCCAGGGAGTCGGGACCAGCCGGCGCACATAGCAGCCGCCATAGCCGTAGGAGACGGGAGCATAGAAGCGCGGTCCACCCCAGCCGTGGCCGTTGTGCCAGCCACCGCCGCCGTGCCAGCCGCCGCCGCCACCATGCCAGTGCGCGGAGGCGGAGGTCGGCGCCAGCGCGGCACCAAGCGCAACCGCGGCGACGGCGGCGACGGCGGCGAGGGAAAGTTTCCTCAACATGGTGATCTCCTCAAATCTGTTGGCGCGGGGCTATCGCGTCGATGGAAAGGCCGCCGAAACGGTCTGCCTCTGAAAGAGGCTTTGGTTTCGATGGACCTGAGATTATCCGGGCGAGGCTGAACCAAACCCTGACGAGGCCTTCAGATTGAGTTCATTTGGGTGAAATCATTGTAATCCACGTTGGAATTCCAAGCCTGAGAGGGGGACCCACCACGCGTCCGCAATGGATGGGAAGGAGACCACGCTGAAGCTAAGCTTCGCGTCTGCCTTGAGTGCTACGGTCATATAGAGTCTGCCATGGTCGATCCTCAGTCACACCAGGAAGGGGCCTTCGCGTGATCACCGTTTGGGGCGGACAGACCTCGCGATCGATCCGGGTCGTATGGGTGCTGGAGGAGATGGGCCTTCCCTACCGCGTGCGGCAGGTGGACATGCTGGCCGCCAAGCAGGACCCCGAGTTCCTGGCGGTCAACCCCGCTGACTACATCCCGGCGATCCAGGACGGCGACGTCGTCATGGTCGAGTCGATCGCGATCATGGAGTACCTGATGGCCCGCTACGGGCCGACGCCGCTGGCGCCCGCGCCGCAGGATCCCACGTTCCCCGCCTACCAGCAATTTCTGCATCTGGGCGAAGCCGGTCTCGCGACCCTGATGATGCCCGTCGTCGTCAGCCGCTTCATCGCGCCCGACGCCGAACGGGAGAACTGGGGCGCGACCTGGTGCCTGCAGTCGTTCCAGAAGCGGCTAAAGCTTGTCAGCCAACGGCTTGCCGACTCGTCCTACCTTGCCGGCGAGGCTTTCACAGCAGCCGACATCTCGGTGACCTACGCCCTGAACCTGGGCCAACGGAACTGCGGGATCACCCTCGGCGACGCCGAACAGGCCTATCTCGCCCGCACCACCGGCCGCGACGCCTACAAGCGTGCCATGGAGCGTTCGCACGAAGGGGTGAACACCTGATTCCCGTTTCGTCCGCCAATCGAGACACGAGAGGTCAGCACTCAACGTCATGGGGTCGAAAGCGGCCCTAAGCCCGACGCCGACCTTCGCCCAGATCGCCGCCATCTACAAGTATCGGTTCAGGTGAACACTCGCCCTCGGCCTGCGGCGAAGCGCCCGCGAGCCCGTTTGGGCGGTCGCTTGCCGTATCGCGAAGGCGCCGATATAAGCCCGGCAACTCCGAACCACTGTTTCTCTTCAAGGACAACATCATGGCCATCGAACGCACCTTCTCGATCATCAAGCCCGACGCCACCGCGCGCAATCTCACCGGTGCGGTTAACGCCGTGATCGAGAAGGCGGGCCTGCGCATCGTCGCGCAGAAGCGTATCCGCATGACCAAGGAACAGGCCGAGACCTTCTATGCGGTCCACAAGGCGCGCCCCTTCTTCGGTGAGCTCGTGGAGTTCATGACGTCGGGCCCCGTGGTCGTCCAGGTGCTGGAAGGCGAGGGTGCCGTCGCCAAGTATCGCGACGTGATGGGCGCGACCGATCCGTCCAAGGCGGCTGACGGCACCATCCGCAAGCTCTACGCAAAGTCGATCGGCGAGAACTCCGCGCACGGCTCGGATGCGCCGGAGACCGCCGCGATCGAGATCGCGCAGTTCTTCTCGGGCAACGAGATCGTCGGCTGATCCGTCAGCCGATAAGGTAACGAGACGCGGCGAAAGGACGTAGTGTGAACTGGCTCTGGCAGATCTTCGATCCCGCTACGATCGGGGCATTCTTCACCCAGTTCCGCGTTGAGATGGCCGAACCGACCTTTTGGGTCGCGGTCGGCAAGATCATCTGGATCAACATCCTCTTGTCCGGCGACAATGCGCTGGTGATCGCGCTTGCCTGTCGCGGCCTCAAGCCGCGGCATCGGCTGTGGGGCATGATCCTCGGTGCGGGCGCCGCGGTGCTGCTGCGGATCATCTTCACGGGCATCGTCGCGAGCCTGATGGAGTTGCCGTACCTCAAGCTGGTGGGCGGCCTCGCGCTGATCGTGATTGCGGCCAAGCTGCTGGTGCCGGAGCAAGAGGACGAGGACGGCGTCGAGTCGGCGTCGCATCTGTGGCAGGCCGTGCAGATCGTCGTCGTTGCCGACATCGTCATGAGCCTGGACAACGTCATTGCGGTGGCCGCGGCCGCCAATGGCAGCGTGCCCTTGCTGGTGCTCGGTCTTGCCATCAGCGTGCCCTTGATCGTCGCCGGCGCGGCGCTGATCATGGCGCTGCTCGCAAAGCTGCCGGTTCTGGTGTGGGCCGGCGCGGCGCTGCTCGGCTGGATCGCGGGCGAAGTGATCGCGACCGATCCCGGCATCGCGCCGAGGCTGCATGCGCTGTTCGACGGTCCGTTCGGCGCTTCGCTCGACAACATGCTCGGCGCCTTGCGCATCCCGCCGCAATTCGCCCATGGCGGCGGAGGCGGCGAATATCTCTGCGCAGCTCTCGGCGTCGTTGTCGTGCTGGTCGTCGGCTCCATCTGGCGCCGCCGCAGCATGAGCGCGGCCGCGCTGGAGTCCTCCGAACGCCACGTCAAGGCCTCGGCGGAGTAGATCTATCTTTTGAGCATGATCTCTTGGGAAAAGCGCTAGCGTCGGACGATCGAGCCGGCGCGGTTGATCAGGCGGGCGAGCGCGCGGAAGCGGCTGCCGACTCGATCCGCGACGAGATCGCCGAGGCGGTGCTCGAACACCAGCAACAGCTTGCGGCCCATGCTGCGGAAATGCGTCGCGGGCAAGACGCCCGGACGCGCCGCCGAGATCAGATGTGCGACGCGGAAGGCCGCGCCCAGCAGGCGGGCGCGTTCGAGCTGCGCCGGCGTCAGCAGCTCCTGCATGGCGACCGGCGGCTGGTTCTCCTCGCTGAGGCCCGCATAGCGATAGAACACGGACAACCCGACGAAGGCGCGCTCGGTGTGGGTGATCGCGCCGAAATTACCGTTGACGACGAGGCTCAGCGTCTGCTCGCCGCGATGGTCGGGATGCACGCGCCACCCGATGTCGGACAGCAGGCACGCGGCGTGGCGCAGGCGGCGGTCTTCTTCGGTCTCGCGCAGCTTCACCACGCGCGCGAGGCGGTCGGTCCAGGCGATCAGCTCGCGGGCGTGCTTTGCCGAACGCGACAGCAGCTGGTTCAGCTCCTCGGCCGCGCAGATCAGTCCGTCCTTGTTGCGCTCGGACTCCGGCAGCTTCTCGTGCAGCAGGCCCTCGCGCACGCCGAAGGTCGAGAACACGATGGTCTTCGGCTTCGCCACCCGGATGATGTGCTCGAGCACCAGCGCCGCATAGGTGAGGAGCGGACGCCGGGCATCGGCGACGATCTCGATGTCGGCGAGCATGCCGGCGGCCGCAAGCCGGCGGAGACGACGCGAGAAATCGAGCGCCTCGGCCGCCGAAATCGAATAGCCGTGCATCACCTGCAGCGGATAGCCGCTCTGGATGATGTGGATGCGCGCAAGCGCGCGCCAGGTGCCGCCGACCGCGTAGAAGCTGCGGCTGCTCCCCGCCTTGAGCTGCGGCACCCCATCGAGCGCTTCGCGCACGATGCGGTCGGCGCGTTTCAGGGATTTATGCGCGAGGTCCTGCAGCGCGAGGCCGCCGAGCGGCAGCGTCACGCCGCTGCGCACGGTGTTTTTGCGCACGTCGATCAGTTCGAGCGAGCCGCCGCCGAGGTCGCCGACGATGCCGTCAGGATGATGGATGCCGGAGATCACGCCAAGCGCCGACAGCCGCGCCTCGCGCGGGCCCGACAGGATCTCGATCTTCACCGCGCAGATGCGCTCGGCTTTCGCGATGAAGTCGGCGCCGTTGGAGGCATCGCGGCAGGCGGCGGTCGCAATCGCAAACACCCGCCCGACCTGCATGACCCGGCACAGCGCACGGAAGCGCTTGAGCGAGGTCAGCGCCTTGTCGACGGCGTCGGGCGCAAGCAGTCCCGTGCTCTGCACTTCGCGCCCGAGGCCGCACAGCGTCTTCTCGTTGAAGATGGGAATGAGGCTCCGCGTCAGTCCCTCGTAGACGACGAGACGGACCGAGTTGGAGCCGATGTCGATGACCGCGACGCTCGAGCCGCGCTTGCGCGGCCGCTTCACGTCGACGATCCCGGATCAGGATTGATGACGTTCATTACGGCGCGTGAGGCGGCGCGGCGAGGATTCCTTGAGCGACTTACCACGGCCAGACAGACTCGGATTTGTCATGAAGTAGTTGTGGACGTTGAAAGGCTCCTCGCCCTTCGCGGTCTTCATACGCGTTGAGGACCCGTCCGGCAACAATTGCCAGCTCTGTTCATTGTCCTTGAGATTCGCGACCATGATCTGTTCGAGAACCTGCTGATGCACCGTGGGATTCTGCAGCGGACACAGCACCTCGACGCGGCGGTCGAGGTTGCGCGGCATCATGTCGGCTGAGGAGATATACACAGCCGCTTTCGCGCTCGGCAGGCCCTGGCCCATGCCGAAGCAGTAAATTCGGCCGTGTTCGAGGAATCGTCCGATGATCGACTTGACGCGGATGTTCTCCGACAGGCCGGGAATACCGGGCCTGAGGCAGCAGATACCGCGCACCACGAGCTCGACCTGCACGCCGGCCTGGGAGGCCTCGTAGAGCGCGTCGATGATATCGGGGTCGACCAGCGCGTTCATTTTCATCCAGATCGCAGCAGGCCGGCCGTGCCGTGCATGCGCGGTCTCGCCCTGGATGTGCTCGATGATGCGCTTGCGCAAGGTCAGCGGAGACACCGCCATCTTTTCCAGATCGCTCGGCGCAGCGTAGCCGGTGATGAAGTTGAACACGCGCGCGGCGTCGCGGCCGATGGTCGGCTCCGAGGTGAAGTAGGAGAGGTCGGTGTAGATGCGCGCGGTCACCGGGTGGTAATTGCCGGTGCCGGTGTGGACGTAGGTCGTGAGGCTGCCGCCCTCGCGCCGCACCACCATCGAGAGTTTCGCGTGGGTCTTCAGTTCGAGGAAGCCGTAGACGACCTGCACGCCGGCGCGTTCGAGGTCGCGCGCCCAGCGGATGTTGGCCTCCTCGTCGAAGCGGGCCTTCAGCTCGATCAGCGCGGTGACGGATTTGCCGGCTTCGGCGGCTTCCACGAGCGCGCGCACGATCGGCGAGTTGCTGGAGGTGCGGTAGAGCGTCTGCTTGATGGCGACGACGTCGGGGTCGCGCGTCGCCTGCTGGAGAAACTGCACCACGACGTCGAAGGATTCGTAGGGGTGATGGACGACGAGGTCCTTCTGCCGGATCGCAGCGAAGATGTCGCCGCCTTGCTCGCGCACGCGCTCGGGATGGCGCGGCACGTAAGGGGTGAATTCGAGATCGGGCCGGTCAAGGCGGGTGAGCTGCGAGAGCTCGTTCATGGCGAGCACGCCATCGACCAGGAACACCTCGTCGTCGGCGGTCGACAGCGCGTGCTGCACGAAACTGCGCAGCTGCTCCGGCATCTTGGCGTCGATCTCGAGTCGGATCACCGAACCGCGGCGGCGGCGCTTCAGCGCGGTCTCGAACAGGCGGACGAGATCCTCGGCCTCTTCCTCGATTTCGAGTTCGGAGTCGCGGAGGACGCGGAAGGCGCCCTGGCCGTGAAGATTGTAGCCGGGGAACAGGCGGTTGATGAACAGCGCGGTGGCCTGCTCCAGCGAGATCAGCCGGACGACCTTGCCGTCAGCCGGCAGACGGATGAAGCGGTCGATCTTGCCGGGCATGCGGATCAGCGCGTTCATCTGCTTGCCGTCGGCGGCGCGCGTGAGCTGGAGCGCGATGGTGAAGCCGAGGCTCGGAATGAACGGGAAGGGGTGGGCCGGGTCGATCGCGAGCGGCGTCAGCAGCGGGAACACGTTGCTGAGGAAGTAGTCCTCGACCCAGGTTCGTTCCGCCTTGGTGACCTCCTTGCCCTCGACCAGCACGATACCCTCGTCGGCGAGCGTGCCGCGCAGGTCGCGCCAGATTGCCTGCTGGTCGGAGGCAAGCTGCGAGACGGTCCGGTTGATGAGCGCGAGCTGCTCGGACGGGGTCAGACCGTCGGGGCTGCGCTCAGCAATACCCTCGCGCACCTGGGCCTTGATGCCGGCGACGCGGACCATGAAGAACTCGTCGAGGTTATTCGCTGAAATCGACAGGAATCGCACCCTCTCCAGCATGGGGTGGCTGGGATTGACCGATTCCTCCAGGACGCGGCGGTTGAAGTGCAGCCAGGAAAGCTCGCGATTGATGAACCGCTCGGGGCTCGATGCGATCGCCGGCGGGCCTTCGGCTTCCGGGGCTTTTTCTTTAACTTCAACAGCTTGCGCAGAATCCATCAGAAGTCGGTCCATCCAGTTCGCCCCAATTTGCGACTTACGCGCAAAACCCGCGGGAGCATGTGTTAGAGCGATGACGTTTCGATGACATTGATGTTCCGCCGCCCGGCCGCGTCAACCCGCCTTGGTCAGACATCCCGGAGCAGCTCGGCCGCCAGGGCCCGGGTGACGGGGCGGCCGAGGCGCAAGGCCTCGCTGTCCAGCAGGTCCACAGCCCGTCGGGCGGCGGCCGAGGACCGCTCCAGGCGAGTGGCGAGGTAGCTGACCACGCTCTCGTCCACCGCGAGCTGGCGGTCGGCGCAGAACTTGACGATCAGGCCGCGGAAGAGCTGGTCGTCGGGCGGCAGCAGCGAGACAACGGGGACGGCGCGGAGCCGCGAGCGCAGGTCGGCGAGCTCGATCTCGAGAGACGCGGGCACCTCGCGTCCGGTGAAGAGGACGTAGGCGCCGTCCTCGCGGGCCAGATTCATCAGATGGAACAGGGCGCGCTCGTCGAATTCCCTGGCTTTGGGATCCTCGACCACCAGCGCGCCGGTGGCGAGCGCAGCCGGGACGGCCTCGGCGGTCAGCCCATTGGCCGTGGTCGAGCGGGCGCCTGAAGCCTCGGCCCAGATCGCGGCGAGATGGCTCTTGCCGCTTCCTTCCGGGCCGGCCAGCCACATGATTCGGTTCGGCCATTCCGGCCAGGCGTCGATGAGGGCAAGACCGGCGGCGTTGACGGGGCCTTCGAGGAAATTGTCCCGGCTCAGGCTCTCCGCATGCGGAAGCGAAAACGCCAACTGTCGGGGATGAACGCGGCCTGGCACGCTTGCTTTGCTCCGTGCCGGCGTGCCGGCTTCGTTTGACGAGATGCGACCTCATCGAGCGGGAGTTGGCCTTTTACGGGGCCGCTCCCAACTCACTTGGCCTCGATCGTGCTCATGTGCCGCAACCATTCGACAAGATAGAGCGACACGGAGGAGAGCGTGAAGACCGTGACGAGGCCCATCAGGATTATATCATAAGGACCGGGTTTGAAGCCGAAGGCGAGGGCGGCCAGCACCAGCGCCGCGAACGCCACTTGGGCCACAGTGTTGAGCTTGGATACCTTTGAGGGCTTCATCTCCACAGGTCGGTCGAACAGCCACGATATGATCACGGCGGCGACGATCATGATGTCGCGCGAGACCACCAGGATGACGATCCAGCGCGGAATCGCGCCCCAGATGCCGAGCGCCATGTAGATCGAGACCAGCAGCGCCTTGTCGGCGAGCGGGTCGAGCAAGGCGCCGAGCTCGCTCGTCATGTTGAAACGCTTGGCAAGGAAGCCGTCGACCGCGTCGCTGATACCGGCGATCAGGAATACGGCGAACGCCACCTCCATTTGGCTCGACACGATGGCCCAGACGATGATCGGGACCAGCATGATGCGGCCCAAAGTAATGATGTTCGGTATACTCACACGGCGCTTCCCGGCACCCGGCCTGACCTCGAATTCGGCCCTTTGGAGGCTGAACCGGTTGATATCTCTACATAGTATACGGCGGCGCGCCATGCGAGCCATTGCGCGTCCCCGGAATTCGACGTAACCAGCCGCAAACCCACTGGAAATCGGGCATGACCGACCGCAAAAACGGCCTCACTTACGCCGATTCAGGCGTCGATATCGATGCGGGCAACCGCTTGGTCGACCTGATCAAGCCGATGGTGCGCGCCACCGCACGGCCCGGCGCCGACGCCGAAATCGGCGGATTCGGCGGCCTGTTCGATCTCAAGGCGGCCGGTTTCAAGGATCCCATCCTGGTGGCCGCGACCGATGGCGTCGGCACCAAGGTCAAGATCGCGATCGAGACCGGCCTGCATGGCGGGATCGGCATCGACCTCGTCGCCATGAGTGTCAACGACCTCGTGGTGCAGGGCGCCGAGCCGCTGTTCTTCCTCGACTATTTTGCCTGCGGGAAGCTCGATCCGGAGGCGACCGCGTCGATCGTCGCCGGTGTCGCCGAAGGCTGCCGCGAATCCGGCTGCGCCCTGATCGGTGGCGAGACGGCCGAGATGCCCGGCCTCTACAAAGACGGCGACTACGACCTCGGCGGCTTTGCCGTCGGCGCCGCGGAGCGGGGCACGCTCTTGCCGCGCAAGGACATCGCCGCCGGCGATGCCGTGATCGGGCTCGCTTCGTCGGGCGTGCACTCCAACGGTTTCTCGCTGGTGCGCAAGATCGTGGAACAATCCGGCCTCGGCTTCGGGGCGCAGGCGCCGTTTGCGCCCGTCATGACGCTCGGCGGCGCGTTGCTGACGCCGACGCGTCTCTACGTCAAATCCTGCCTGCGCGCGATCCGCGAGACCGGCGCGGTGAAGGGGCTTGCCCACATCACCGGCGGCGGCTTCACCGACAACATTCCGCGCGTGCTGCCGAAGCATCTCGGCGTCGGTATCGATCTGGCGCGCCTGCCAGTGCTGCCGGTGTTCAAATGGCTGGCCGCGCAGGCCGGCATCGCCGAGCTCGAAATGCTGCGGACCTTCAATTGTGGGATCGGCATGATCGCGATTGTCGAGCCGGACAAGGTCGAAGAGGTCGTGGAGATCTTCACTGACGCCGGTGAGACCGTGGCACAGCTCGGCAGCGTGATCCCGGCCGAGGGCGAGCACCGCGTCGTCTATAACGGCCATCTCGACCTGGCGCTGTAATGACCGGCGCTGTAATGAAACGCCGCGTCGCCATCCTGATTTCCGGCCGTGGCTCCAACATGGCTGCGCTGATCAAGGGCGCGGCCGCGCCGGATTTTCCGGCGGAGATTTCGCTCGTCATCTCGAACAAGGCCGATGCGCTGGGGCTGGAAAGGGCCAAAGCGAGCGGCGTGAAGACGCTGGTGATCGAAAGCAAGCCGTTCGGCAAGGACCGCGCCGGCTTCGAGAAGGTGCTGCAAGCAGCACTCGATCAGCACGGCATCGAGCTGATTTGCCTCGGCGGCTTCATGCGCCTGTTCACGGCCGAATTCACCAAGGCGTGGTACGGGCGGATGCTCAACATTCATCCCTCGCTGCTGCCGTCCTTCCCCGGTCTCGACCCGCACGGCCAGGCCTTGCGCGCCGGCGTCAAGCTGTCCGGCGCGACGGTGCACTTCGTGATCCCCGAGACCGACGCCGGCCCAATCGTGATGCAGGGCGCGGTTCCCGTCAGCGACGACGACACGGCGGACACGCTGTCGGAGCGTATCCTTGAAGTCGAGCACCGCATCTATCCCGCAGCACTGAGCCTGCTCGCGACCGGCAAGGTCCAGATCGAGGGCGATGTGTGCAAGACCGCGGGCAGCGGGCCGTCGGAGAATTTTCTGGTTTCGCCGTTGGTGCGGTGAAGCGCCGTCGCACTCGGAATACTTCTCATTCCACAAAAACCCCCGGCAGAGCCGGGGGCAACGTCATGATCTCTTGCGCAGACCGCGAGAGAAATCAGGAAACCTTGAGGTTCTCCGCGGATGCCTTGCCGCGGTTCTCCACGAGATCGTATTCAACCACCTGATTTTCATTGAGGGTCGAGAGTCCGGCGCGCTCGACGGCGGAGATGTGGACGAAGACGTCCTTGTCACTGCCGTTCGGCTTGATGAACCCATAGCCCTTGGTCGGGTTGAACCATTTGACGGTGCCCTTTTGCGGCATCCTCAGTCTCCTCCGCTAGATACAAAAACGACGCGGCCGCTTTTCGCGTGCCACGCCACAAACGGGCTTCCGGTAGTCTGTTCGAGTCTTGAGTCTCAATGTCGCGAAACGCACAGTCGAGCGGCCAATTCCGATTGTGTCCGATATTGCAACATGAAAATCGCCCGTTAGCAAGCCGCGCGCGAATTTCAAGACTTCGACCCGAGTGCCCGTCCGCAATTTGCGACCTGTGGCCGCGGAACCACAATCGGAAGCAATGCCTTTGCCGGGACGCGCCAGCCGGTTGACCCTCAGTAACAGTTCGGCACAAATCGCGGCACGCGTGCGCCGCTCCTGTTGCTTTTTTGCGCGCCGCCCTTTGCTTCAGGATTTGTCGCCATGTGCTGCATTTCGCAGCCCTCAGAGACACGGCAGGCGATCAGGCTGAACCGCGTCCGCTGGATCGCGGCTGCCGTGGCGTTTGCTCTCATCATGGTACTGTCGACGACATCAGGCTTTGCGCAGAGTCCCACGCCCACGCCGACCCCGACACCCACGCCGTCACCGACGCCGATTCCGATGCCAATTCCGATGCCGACCGCGACCAATTACGACCAGTCGGCCGGCAACAGCTCGCTCAATCTCGGCTCGAATTTCCTGGAGCGGCTCGGAAACCAGGCATCTGGCGGCGTCAACCGGGCGTTTCGGACCAATCCCGGCGGCGGCGGCGCGTCGGCGAGCACGGAAGACCCGCGCTACCGCACCTGGTTCGAGGGTTATGGCATCTCGGTCCGGACGGATGCGCAAGGAGACTTTGTCGGCGACAAGCGCAAGACGTTTGGCGGTGTCGCAGGCTTTGGCGCGCGGCTCGCGCCGGGTGTCAATCTCGGCTTCTCCGTCGACCAGAGCCACACCGATATCGACGTGCCGCTCGCACTTCAGTCCGCCACGCTGGATCTGACGCAACTCGGCTTCAGCGGCTCGGTCGACAAGGGCCCCTGGACCTGGGCCTTCGCGGTGGTGCACGGCTTCGGCAAGGTCCGCTCCAGCCGGGATACTGGCCTGGGACTTGCGACCGCGGGTTATCGCGCCGCAATCGACGGCGCGCTGACCGAGATCAGCTATTACTGGACCAAGGACCACATGCGCATCGTGCCCAAGGGCGCACTGGAATATGTCCGCGCCACCAGCGTCGCGTTCCAGGAGGTTGGCGGCCTCGATCCACTCAATGTCGGCTCGACGGCGCTCTCGCGCGCGCGCGTCATGATCGGAGCCGAGATCGGGCGCTACTTCATCTTCGACCAGAAGATCCTGGACCTGTCCGCCTACGGCAAGTTCGTCGACAATTTCTATCAGAACCTGGGATCGGTGCAGGTCAGCCTCGGGACCCAGAGCATCGTCGTGCCCGGCATCGGCGAGAGCCGCTACGGTACGGATGCAGGCGCCTCGGCCTCGCTCAGCCTGACCAACACGGCGCGGCTCTACGTCAACTACGACGGCAAGTTCCGCAACGAGCTGACGTCGCACCAGGGCACGGTCGGCTTCGAATATCGGTGGTGAAGCGAAGCCTGCCCGCGTCGGCCCAGAGGAGGATCCCGGAAAACTGCGAAGCGGTTTTACGAAAGCATCATGCTCGAGCTTTAAGTCGGCATTGCCGCGACATAACCCGTCAATCCAAAGGCCGCGCGCGCGGCCGTCATCATCGGCGCCAGCGCGTTCGGGTGGATGAACTCGTCGCGGAAACAGGGATGGATCTTGGGATCGAAGATTTTCTTCAGCCAATCGACCACGATCTTGTGGCGCTCGGAGGCGCGGAACTCCTTATGATAGGTGAGCCAGAGATCGGCGTGGTGGCTGACGCCGAGATCGACGGCAACCAGCGGGGCGCCGAGCGCGATCGAAACCGTCGGCAGGAATCCGATGCCGGCGCCGCGCTCCACCGCATAGAGCACGCCGACCGAGGAGTTGGTCTTGATCCCGACGATGCCCTCGAGCGACTTCAGTCCGAGCACGCGGGCGTAGGCGCCGTCGTCGACCTGCGGGGCGCTCTGCTTGATGATGCGGTGGTTCTTCAGCTCGGCCAGGGTCGCGGGCACGCCGTAGAGGTTTTCGTACTCCTTGGAGACGAAGGGATAGATGTGCAGGCGGCCGAGCTTGGCGACGATCAGATCGGGATTGGTCGGCGGCTCGAGCTGGATCGCGATATCGGATTCGAGCCGCGCGACGTCGGCCTGTTCCATCGCGCAGCGCAGGTCGACGGTGATCTTGCGATAGGTTTTCTGGAAATCGATCAGTCGCGGCAGAATCCAGAAATTGCCGGGGCCTTCCGTCACCGCGACGCGCACGGTGCCTGACATATCGTTCGACGATCGCGAAGCACGCCGGAACACATTGAAGGCATGACGCTCCATGTGCGCGACGTCGGCGATCATCGCGCTGCCTTCGTCGCTGAGCGTGAGCCCGCTCTGGTCGCGCAGGAACAGCTTGCAGTCGATGCTCTCTTCGAGCCGGTCGATCCTGCGCATCAGGGTGGTGGAGGTGAGCCCGAGCTCCTCGGCGGCGTTGCGGAAGCTTTTATATTTTGCGCAAGCTAAAAACAGTTTCAAATCGTCCCAGGACATGTCCAGGGTTTCTTCACGGTGCTGCATCACCGCAGCACCCCGGTGCAATAACTGCTGCATACGCCTGATCCCCAGCCGCTAAGCTCATCGCCATAGCGGGCACGAAAGCCGCGAACGATAGAGGGGCGACATGAGTATGGAAAGGGGCTCGTTTGCCGCAAGGCATGATTTCGACGCGCTGCCGCTCAGTCCGGATGTCGACGTCCGTCGCGCCAAATTTTCCGAAATCGCCGCGCTTTCGCAGTTGGCGCACCGGCTGGTGCCGGGCGTTCGGATCGGGGCGACTGAGCTTGCAAAATATTTCGCCTTCGATCCCGAGAGCATCCTGACTTTCAGCCGGAAGGGCAACCTTGTCGGCGGCATGGCCTTCCTGTTTCTCAATGATCGCGGGCATGATGCGTTGCTGCTCGACGAGATCTGCCTCACCGCGCCGGAGACGCGCTATCTCGCGTCCGCGAAGGAAGACGTTTCCGCTATCTACATCTGGGCGATCGCGGCGACGGGGCGCGGCGTCGCCGGTCTCGGCAAGGCCGCGGCTCATCTTAGACAGCTAAGGTTTCGCAACGCGGATTGCTATGCGCAGCCGTCAACCGTGGCCGGCCGCGACATCATGAAAGCGACAGGCTTCGAGCCTGTTCCAAGCTTCCAACCCGACCTCTGGTGCTACGAGCGGCCCTGGCATCGGCAGCCGATGCGCATGCCGAGCGCGATCATCCAAGCAAGGAGTTTTGCAGATGCACGGTACTAGGATTCCTCTCGCCAAGCCCGATTCCCGCGCCATCACCATTCGCCTCGCGCGCGATCTCACCGATCTCATGCTGGTCACCTCGATCCGCTCAGCCGTCTATCTCGCCGAGCAGGATTGCCCGTTCGATGAAGAGTTCGACGGCAACGACATGGTTGCCGCGCATTTCATCGGCTATGTCGGCAACGAGCCTGCGGGCTGTCTGCGGGTGCGGTTCTTCGGCGATTTCGCCAAGGTGGAACGGCTTGCGGTGCGGCACCAATACCGGCGGTCGCGCGTCTCGTTCAAGCTGGTACAAGCGAGCGTCGACTATGTGAAGCGCAAGGGCTTTCGCAAGATCTACGGCCAGGCGCAGGACCGGCTGGTCGATTTCTGGGCCCATTTCGGCGCCAAGCCGCTTGGTCACAATCGCAAGATCACATTTTCCGACTTCTCCTACACAGAAATGCTGCTGGAGATCGAACCGGGTCCGGATGCCATTACGCTGGACAGCGATCCTTACGTGATCATCCGCCCCGAGGGCGATTGGGACCGGCCGGGCGTGCTCGACGCCTCGGCAGGACGGGCTGTGACGTCGCCGCTGCGGGACGTCGCGCTCGCTGGTCGTTGAAACTGGTGCAGCTGCGCGCAAAACCATGCTGGTTTCCATCACAGACGATCCGCCGATCCTGGTCTGCACGGATCTCCAGGTCGAATATCTGACCCCCGGACGTCGCCACGTCATCCTCGACGGCGATGCCGCAACGGCGCGCTGCGTGGAACTGCTGACGTTCTGGCGCGACAATCTCTGGCCGGTGATGCATCTGAAGCGCATCGCGCAGGCGGCCTGGTTCAATCCGGCATCCAAGCTGACCGATTGGATCGCGGAGGCGAAGCCGCGGCCGGGAGAAATGACCTTCGAGCACCCGCTGCCGTCGGCCTACAGTTCGGCGCGGTTTGTGGACTACATGTCCAATATCCGCAATGTCCGTTGCGTGCTCGCGGGCTTTTCCCTGGACGAAACCGTCCTGGCCACCGCTATTGACGGGTTTCACCGCAGTCATCGCTTCCAGGTGGTGGCCGACGCGGTGGCCTGCCGGCAGCCGGGGACTGGCGATGCTGCCGCCTACAAGCATGCGGTAGTGAATGTGATCGGGAATTTTGCTACAATCCAGTCCAGCGCCGAACTGATCAGAACCAGCGGCGCCGTTGCGGTGTAGGCGGCCGCGATCGACGGATGGAGTGGGACATTGTCACGGGGAGATCAGCTCGAGGAGCTGGCAAGCGACCTGTCGCGGGGGGGGGGGGGGGGGCCCCCCCGGGGGGGGGGGGGCCCCGGGGGGGCGGGGGGGGGGGGGGGGGGGGGGGGGGGGGGGGGCGCGCGCGCCCGGGGGGGGGGGGGGGGGGGGGGGGGGGGGGGGGGGGGGGGGGGGGGGGGGGGGGGGGGGGGGGGGGGGGGGGGG